>NZ_JBHWIY010000028.1:9822-103317 GCF_042731715.1 Streptomyces sp. NPDC059832
CGGGGGCCGGGCTTTGGGGGGAGGAGGGGGTTGAGAGGGGAACACAACAGAAGGCCTGGTTTCTTCGTTCCCCCCCCCTTGTCCGTTGCTTTGGGGGTAGGGGGCGCCGACGGCCAGGGTGAGCGGCAGCGCGGCCGAGCGCCGTGCCGCCGCGGCCACTTGGGCCAGACTCATCGGATTCTCACCACTTCTCCCGCCCGCGCCGAGGTCGGGCGGCCATCTCTTGCCGCGATCCGCCCCGCCACCACGACAGTATCGATGCCCTCGGGTGCCAGCAGGGGGCGGTCGAAGTCGGCGGTGTCGCGCACCGACGCCGGGTCGAGTACGACCAGATCGGCGACGGCGCCGTCGCGGACCACGCCGCGGCCGGTGAGGCCGAACCGCCCGGCAGGCAGTCCGGTCATCTTGTGCACCGCACTCTCCAGCGGGAGCAGTTGCTCGTCGCGGCTGTAACGGCCGAGCACCCGGGCGAAACTCCCCGCCCAGCGCGGATGCGGCCGACCGGGTTTGGGGACGCCGTCCGAACCGATCATCGACAACGGGCTGGCGATGACCCGGCGGACGTCGTCCTCTCGCATGGAATGGCTGATGATGGTCACTTCGCCCTGCTCGGCCAGCAGGAGATCGCACGCCTGGTCGACCGGATGGACGCCGCGCTCGGCCGCGAGGTCGGCGATGCTGCGCCCCTCGGCCTCGGGGTGCGTCTGCGCGGCGGCCACCGAGATGAGGTCCCAGCCACCGTTTCCCACGGTGTTCTCCCACCCCTCGACGCCCCGGGCGATGTCCGTTCTGATCCGGTCGCGCGTCTCGGGGCGGCGCAGCCGTTCCAGCAGGGCACCGACGCCGCCCTCACTCGCCCACGGGGGCAGCATGGCGTGCAGGACGGTGCTTCCCGCCGTGTACGGATAGACGTCGCACAGCACGTCCACGCCTTCGGCGCGGGCCCGTTCCAGCCGGGGCAGGGTGCGCAGCGTGGCGCCCCAGGCGTGCCGTCCCGCGGTCTTGTGGTGGGAGATCTGCAGCGGGGCGCCGGAGCGTACCGCGATCTCCAGGGCCTCCTCCAGGGCGGACTCCACCTGTGACATCTCGTCGCGCAGATGAGTGACGTAGGGCTTGCCGTGCCGGGCGGCGACCCCGGCCAGCGCGACGATCTCCTCGGTGTCGGCATAGGTGCCGGGAGGGTAGATCAGCCCGGTGGACAGACCGGCCGCCCCCTGGGACAGCGCCCGGTCCAGCAGCGCGCACATGGCGTCCAGCTCGTCGGGCCGGGGCGGCCGGGCCTCGAAGCCCATCACTCCGGCGCGCAGCGTGCCGTGGCCGACCAGCGAGGCGATGTGGGTGTGGCGCAGAGCGGGGTCCTGTCCGGCGACGAACGCGTCGAAGTCCACGGCGGGCCGCACCGGTCCGAGCCCGAACGTCACCCTGAGATGCTCGGCGAGCTCCGGCAGCCGCCCGGGGAGCGAGGGGAACAGACTGGTCCCGCAGTTGCCGCAGATCTCCGTGGTGACGCCCTGGAGCAGCGGAGCGAGGCGGAGGACGTCGATCGGCTCCGTGGCACCGCCGGCTCCGTGGGGCGCCGCGAGGGCGTCGGAGTGCGTGTGCACGTCGATGAAGCCGGGTGCGACGACCAGCCCGGTCACGTCCAGGGTCTCGACGGCCGAGGCAGGGGCACCGGCGGGGAGCACGGCGATCCGCCCGTCCACCACCGCGATGTCCGCTTCCCGGGCGGGTGCGCCGGTTCCGTCCACGAGCGTGCCGCCGCGCAGCAGCAGATCGAGGGGGCGGCCCATCACAGCACCGTCGACAGGAAGGCCCGCGTGCGGTCGTGCCGCGGGTCGGTGAACAACAGGTCGGGGCTGCCGGCCTCGACGACGGCACCCCGGTCCATGAACAGGACCCGGTCGGCGACCTCGCGGGCGAAGCCCATCTCGTGGGTGACCACGACCATCGTCATACCGCTGCGGGCCAGGTCGCGCATGACGCCGAGCACCTCGCCGACGAGTTCGGGATCGAGGGCGGAGGTGGGTTCGTCGAAGAGCATGAGGGCGGGTTCCATGGCCAGTGCGCGGGCGATGGCCACGCGCTGCTGCTGCCCGCCGGACAACTGCCCCGGGTAGTGGTCCGCCCGGTCCGCGAGACCGACGTCGGCCAGCAGCTTGCGGGCCTGCTTCTCGGCCTGCGCACGCGGCCGTCCCTTGACGGCGACCGGCCCCTCCATCACGTTCTGCACCGCTGTGCGGTGCGGGAACAGGTGGAACCGCTGGAACACCATGCCGATCCGCTCGCGTTGGCGCCGCACGTCCCGGGCGCGCCGCTCGCGCAGCACCCGGCCGGACGGGCCGTGCTGTTCGTAGCCGACCAGCTCACCGTCCATCCACACCCGCCCCGCATCGATCCGCTCCAGGTGGTTGAAGCAACGCAGCAGCGTGGACTTCCCGGACCCGGAGGGGCCGATGACACAGAGCACCTCACCGCTGCGGACGTCGAGGTCGATGCCCTTCAGTACCTCGGTGTCACCGAATCGTTTGCGAACCCCGCGGGCTCTGAGGATCACGTCGTTCATGCCGCTGCTCCCTTCTTGGCGCGTCCGGGCAGGAGATTGGCCAGGATTCTGCTCCGCAGCACGGGAGCGGTACCGGGGTTGTAGCGTCGCTCGACGGCGTGCTGGCCGATGCTGGCGATCGTGGTGAGCACGAGGTACCAGATCGAGGCCACCAGGAGCAGTGCGACCACTTCGAAGTTGGCGAGATAGAGGTGCTGGGAGACGGTCATCAGATCGGCGCCGGCGATGACCGAGACCAGCGAGGTCGTCTTGAGCATGGAGATGAACTGGTTGCCGAACGGCGGGATGATGACTCGCATCGCCTGCGGGAGGATGATCCGGGACAGGATCTGGCGGTTCGACATCCCGATGGAGGCTCCCGCCTCGCGCTGGCCGGGATCCACGCTCTGAATACCGGCCCGCACGATCTCGGCCATGTAGGCGCCCTCGTTGATGGAGAGACCGAGGAGCGCGGCCACGAATCCGGTGATCACCTGGTTGGACTGCCAGCTGATGAGTTTGGGGCCGTCGAACGGGATTCCGATGCTGATCACGGGGAACAGCAGGGCCAGGTTGAACCAGAAGATGAGCTGGACCAGCAGCGGGGTGCCCCGGAAGAACCAGGTGTAGGCACCGGCGGTGAGACGCAGGACGGGGCTGTCGGACAGCTGCATCACCGCGATGACGACCCCGATGGCGATGCCGAGAGCCATCGAGACGAGGGTGAGCTGAATGGTCACCCCGAGGCCCTTGAGGATCACGCCGTCGAACTGGTACTTGGCGACGATGTCCCAGTGAAGGTTGGGATTGACGATGATGGTGTAGGCGAGCCACACCGCGAACAGAGTGGCGGCGAGGACCGCGAGCCAGCGCCCGGGACGCGGGCGTCCGGTCACCTGGAGGGAGAGATCGTCCTCCTGCGGCGTCCCGTCGGCGGGGGTGGCATCCGGCGCCCGGCCGAGGGCGGCGCCGGGTATTTTCTGGTGGTTCATGTCTGTTCTCACCGCCCGTCGTTGACGGTGGCCTCGGGCACGGCGCTGTCGCCGACTCCCCAGGTGTCGAGGATCTTCTTGTAGTCGCCGTTGTCGATGAGTTCCTGCAGGGCCTTGTGGACGGCGTCGCGCAGTCCGCCCTGGCTCTTCGCGGACGCGATGCCCCAGGGGGCGGTGCCGTACTGGTCCGGCAGGACCTCGTACGCGCTGCTCTTCTTGGTGAACATCTTGGCGACGGGATAGTCGACGATGGTCGCGACCGCGCGTCCGCTGTCCAGTTGCAGCAGCCCGGTCGGTGCGTCCTCGCTCTGCGAGATCCGCATCTTCTCCTGGCACTTGGCGTTCTGTTCCTCGCCGATGTGGAGGTTGGAACTGCCCTTGGCGAGGACGACGGTCTTTCCGCAGAGGTCCGCGAGGGACTTGATGCCCTGCGGGTTGCCCTGCTTCGTCATGATGACGCCGCCGGTGCGGAAGTAGTCGACGAAGTCGACCGCCTGGCGCCGCTGCGCACTGTCGGTCATGGACGACATGACCAGGTCGAACCGTCCGGACTCCAGACCGGGGATCAGTCCGTCGAAGGCGGCATTGGTGAGTTCCAGCTTCAGCTTGAGCCGCGCGGCGAGCGCCTTGGCCAGATCGGGGTCGACACCGGTGAGCCGGGTGGTGCCGGGCGCGTACATCTCCATCGGCGGGTAGCCGACCGCGGTGGCCACCCGGAGCACACCTTTCTGCCGGTGCTGAGCGGGCAGCAGCTCGGCCGCGGTGCGGCCGGAGGCGGCCTGTGACGCGGCCCCGGACGGGGCGTCGCCCTGACCGGAGCGCCCACAGGCGGTGGCCGCGAGAGCCACCACGGCCAGGGCTGCCAGGCAGCGCAGAGAACGGGGACGATTCATCGGATTCTCCCTCACGGGGTGGCGGTGCGCCGATGCTGGCAGTCGCGCCCCGGTGAATGGAAGATGATGAAGCTATTCATGCCTGACCATCGAAATCTGTACGGGTCCGAGTCCGACGGCTGAGCGAGACCCACAACGGGACGGGGCATGGCATGCGACGACCGTTCGGCCGACGTGCACTGCTGCTCGGCACCGGTGGAGTGCTCGGGGGGATGACGGGCTGCCCGGGGGAGACGGGGAAGGCATCCAACGACCCTGACTGCGAGGCGAAGAAGGCCCGTGTCGAGCACCACTGCGCGGTCGCCGACGGCGAGGTCGTACCCGAGCGGAGTGAGCCCGAACTCATCTTGTGCCCGGACGAGTTCGGGCCGCGCAGCCTTCAGTCCCACCCGGGTCGGCAGTGGGCCGAACGCGGCGGCAGGGGCAGGGACCCCGAGCGGGACCCGAGACCGCACCGCCGCGCCATCCACCCCTCCTCACGGAGTGCGGCACCTGTTCGCCGCGCAGGGCCCTGGGCCGAGGCGAATAGTGTCGAGATCGCGTACGCCCCGACCAACTCCTCGTGGCTGAACAGGATCGAGGCCCAGTTCACCGCCCTGTGCTGCTTCACCCTCGACGGCACCGACCGCACCAGCCACAAGAAGCAGCGCAGCATGATCCGCCGCTACGTCATCCGGCGGAACAAGCACGCCGCCGACGAACGCCTTCGGAAGGTCGTCGACCGGGCGAATGTGGCCTGGGCTGCCCTTGCCGCGAGCAGGTTGCAGGGCCCACCGGATCAGCAGGAAATGTTGCCGCCGCCCACGTCGGTTCCGAGAACACCGACGAAATTCTTGTACAGGTTGATCCGGTCGTTGCGCTCGTCCGGGTTCTGACCGTTGCACTCCAGTGCGCCGTTGATGCTGCGGATCGTCTCGCCGAAGCCCTTGCCGTTGACCAACGCGTCGTGCGGGGTCATCGTCCCGGCGCCGCTCTGGGTGTCCCAGAACCACAGGCCGGTCTTCCACGAGACCGCGGCGTCCCGCTCCACCTGGTACGGGTCGTTCAGCAGGTCGATGTGCAGGGCGTCCCCGGCCGCCTTGTAGTTGAAGTTCCAGCTGAGCTGTAGTGGCCCGCGCCCGTAGTAGGCGCTCTGCCCGGCCGGGCAGCCGTACGGCTGCGAGGCGTCGCAGTAGTGGCTGTAGTTGGCGGTGTTCTGCTCGACGACGTACTTCAGGCCGCCGGTCTCGTGGCTGACGTTGGCGAGGAAGGCCGCCGCCTCCCGCTTGCGCGTCGCGTCGTCGCCGGTAGTGGTGAAACCCGGGTACGCGCTCAGCGCGCTGACCAGGCCATCGTAGGTGTAGAAGGGGTTCCGGTTCGGGAACATCTGGTTGAACTGCGCCTCGCTGACCACGAACGACCCGGCGGCGGAAGCAGGCACTGCGGGAGCGGCGACCGCCAGTCCGCTCGCGACTGCTGCGGCGCTCAGCACGGCCAGAACACGGGACCGGGTTCGGGACACGGGACGGGATACGGACATCTGTACTCCTTGGGTGGCGCGGACCGAGCCGCTTGAGTCTCCGGGACTGCTGACTCGGACATTCAGAGAATCGAGAACGAAGCAACGGCCGCAGCGTTGCGCTAATTCGGCACAAATAAGCCTTAAGTGATGAGAAATCGCCTGCTGGAAGAACATCTCATTCACGAGTTGACGGCCCGGCGGTCCTCGTCCCACCGCCCGGACGTCGAGGTGGAGCCGGTCCGTGCTTCGGCGACCGGCGCGCGCAATGCCGTCGCCCCCATCTGCTTCCGCCGACTCACCGAACGCGATGGCTCAAGGAACAAACGGCGGTGCCCTCGGGCGGAACAGGTTCGCTACTCACCGGGCCGGCGTATTGCACGTCGCAGACGCCCTGACCAGGGCCGGAGCCCCGGCACGCGAATGGGGACAGCCCTTAGCGGATATCGGACAGCTGTTCAGCGAAGAATGTGGTCAGCTTCGCGACCGCAGGCGTGACGTATTCGTCCTTGTCGTAAAGGTCGTTGTGCACCGCGCCATCGATCCACAGCAGCTCCTTCGGGCCGCGGGCCTTGCGGAAGGCTTCCACGCTCATCCAGGAGGTCACCGCGTCGCGTCCGACGATCACGAGCAGCGGGCGCGGGGCGATCAGTTCGAGAGCGCAGAAGGCGTCGAACGCAGCGATGTGATCGATGCTGGACCAAGTCAGTGTCCTGGCCGAGCGGGGATGCTGCGCGCGCGGGGTGCAGTAGTACTCCCAGCCCTCGAAGACGTGCGGGCCTCCTCGGCGGGCCTCTTCCTCGGTGTCGGGGAAGAGCTTGAAGCCCTGGACACCCGCACCTCGGGCCTCGGCGGAACGCGCTGCCGCGGCCGACCGGAGCATGCCCTGGATGACGGCCGGATCCTGGGTTCCGTCGGCTCCCGCACGGAACTGCCGGGCGATGTCGACGGCGCTGACAGTGGCGACCGCCCTGATCCGCTGGTCGGTCGCGGCTGCGGCGAGGGCGTACCCACCGGAGGCACAGATGCCCAGCGCGCCGATACGGTCCGGGGCGATCCCCTGGCGAGTGGTGAGGAAGGAGACGGCGGCCTTGAGGTCCTCGACCCGGTGGGCCGGATCCTCCAGACCGCGCGGCTCTCCCTCGCTCTCCCCCTGATAGGCCGCGTCGAAAGCCAGGGTGACAAAGCCCTGCTCGACCAGGCGCCGTGCGTACAGACCGGAAGCCTGTTCCTTCACCCCGCTCCCGGGATGGGCGACGACGATCGCCGGACGCGGACCGGTGGCCGCGCCGTCGGGAATGTACAGGTGACCGGCGAGCTTCAGGCCGGCGCTGAGAAAGGCGACGTCAGTCCGCATGATGGATGCACTCCAGTGGCACGGGGAGAAGGGGCTGATCGGGGCGAACCCGGTGGCCGCCGGGTCGGCCGGCCACCTCCCCACCGTCGTCCCACCGGGCACCCGCTTCCAGGGAGGGCCCTGCCTATGCAGACCAGTACCAGGCGCACAACCATGGCCAAGCGGACACTGGAGCCATGGACCACCGTGCCACTCCCGCCAGAAGCAACGAGCTCGGCGCCTTCCTGCGCTCGCGCCGCGCCGCCGTCGATCCGCACCAGGCCGGGATCCCGGACGACGGACGGCTGCGCCGCGTGCCGGGCCTACGCAGGGAGGAACTGGCCCAGCTCGCGCACGTGAGCGTCGACTACGTCGTCCGGCTGGAACAGGGACGCACCCGCCGCGTCTCCCGCCCCGTCCTCGACGCACTCGCCGACGCCCTGCGGCTCGCGCCGGACGAGCGGGACTATCTGCTCACCGTCGCCGACGCCGGCCCCGTTGCAGCGGCGCGCCGGGCCGGTCGGCCAGAGGTCGACCCGCGCCTTCGGCAGCTGCTGGACACGATGCCCGGCATCCCCGCGATGATCCTCAACCGCCGCACGGACGTACTGGCCTGGAACCGAGGCGCCGCCGCCCTGCTGACCGACTTCGGCACGCTGCCCCAGGAAGAGCGCAACCTGATCCGCCTGACCTTCCTCGACGACAACTTCCGTGCCCTGTACGCGGACTGGCCCCGGGCCGCCCGCGAATGCGTCGCCGTGCTGCGGATGGAGGCCGGCCGTACGCCTCACGATCCCGAGCTGAACGCACTGGTCGACGAACTCGGCGTCCGCGACCCGGACTTCCGTACGTGGTGGGCCGGCCACCAGGTGCGCGGTCCACGGCAGCTGACCAAGACCTACCTCCACCCGGTCGCCGGCGCCCTCACCCTCGACGTCCAGCAGTTCTCCGTCGACACCCACCCCGACCAACAGCTCATCGCCTACACTGCGGAAACCGACTCGGCGTCCCATGAGGCCCTCCGATTCCTCACGCAGTGGTCCGCAGCCGGCCCGGTTCTTCGGGCGGCTCCGGTGGTGCTGTGCCGGGCGAAGCCTCGGGTGGAGGACTGAACCAGGCGTCCCAACAGAACGAGAACGCGCGGGTGACCAGCGTCTGGCGGCGGCGGATGGCGGTGGCGGAGCGGACCTGGAAGTCGGCCCACCCGAGTTCGTCGTCGACCTGAAGAACCGCAGCCGCTGCACCGAGCGGTTCTGGGTCCGACCACCGGTTCCGTCACCGGTTCCGTGCCGCGGTGTGGAGAGCAGGTCATCGAAGCGTGCCGCACAGGCTTCCAGCGGCCCCCGAGCGGGCGGACACGGCAGACGACGGGTCATCACAGCCCCGGGCGGCGAGGTGACGTTCCTTTGCCACCGGCCTACTACGACCCTGCCCCCGTCAGCAAACCGCCGCTAGTGCTCTGACCGCAATCGTTCGCCGGGGTGATCAGCGTCGTCGACAAGGCAGGCGCGACAGCGGCTTCCCGTGCGGATCAGCATGGGCACACACTGGTGTCGATTAGTGTCGAGTCTGTGGAGACGACACATCGGCCCGCCGCGCGGGTGATCTGCCTGGACGCCGCCCACCGCCTGCTTCTTCTCCACTGGCGTGATCCATTTGATGGGGCATGGCTCTGGGAGCCGCCTGGTGGGGGCATCGAACCGGGCGAGACCCCGCTTACGGCGGCGCGGCGTGAACTGGCCGAGGAGACCGGACTGGACCCGGCCATGGTCCTTGACCGTTCGGTGCCGGTCGAGCGTGACGTGTGGTGGAACGGCAAGCGGTACGTCGGGCCGGAACACTTCTTCGTGGCCTATTTCGCCGAGGAGCAACCGGCATTGGTGCGAACCGGATTGCTCCTCGACGAACGGGCCAACCTCCACAAGTACGCCTGGGTCGCGTGGTCCGACCTGGACTCGCTGTCGGATCGGATTGAGCCGCCGCAGCTGTCGGCCGTTCTCGCCGCCCTGGTACCGGAGGGACCTTGGCGCGATCTCGTTTTCTGATCTGGAAGGTTGCCGGATTTCCTGGTCAGGCCACGTTGGCGAGTGGGCGTCCTCCCCAGCGGATGCCCTTCTCGGAGCGGATGCGGGCGCGTTCCTTGCGCTGGGCGGCCGGTCACACTCCGATGAAGCTCACTGTTTCTGTCACGTCCGCCCGTCCGGTGCGCAGTTGTGGCATACCTTCCTTCTCGAATCCCACCGCGACACCGCAGAACAGTACGAGCCCGTCGTCGGCACCGACTGATTGGCTGACGGTCTTGCGATACATCGTCCACATCACCTGGGGGCAGCTATGCAATCCTTCTGCCCTTAGCAGCAGCATGACCGTCTGCAAGTACATCCCCACGTCCCCCCACTGTCCGGGCCCCATGGTCCGGTCGAGGTAGCAGAACAGGACGACCGGCGCTCCGAACGCCTCCGAGTTCAAGGCGGCGATCTTCATGGGCCTGTCGGGATCATCGCGCTCGATTCCCAGCGCTTTGTACCGTTGGGCGGCCGCGGCGGCGAAGCGGTCCATATACGGTGAGGCCAGTCCGGCCGGGTACATCGGATACTCCCTCTCGTCACCCGGGTCGCCCGCCAGTGCTCTGGCCGTCGCGCGCCTCTTCAGTTCGGCCAGGGGCTCGCCGGTCACGACGTACACGTGCCACGGCTGGAGGTTCCCACTCGACGGAGCCCGCGTCGCCGCAGCCAGCACTCGTTCGAGTATCCCTTTGGATACCGGCTCATCGCTGAACGCCCGCACAGCCCGGCGACTGTCCACGGCTTCGTACACATCCACGTCTTCTCGTCCTCTCGCTCAACGGTAACCACCTCTCTACCGTCTCCAGCACGCGCAAGCTGCCAGGCCGAGCGCCGGCGGTGCGCCACGCCGCCGCGGTGGGCTGTCACGGTGTCGGTTCACGGGCAAGACATCCTCGCTAGTGCTCTGACCGGCAACGTTCACCGGTTTGCCATGGATGAACGGAAGGCCAGGCAGGGCGGAACCGATGTCTGGACTACTGCGCACTACTGCGCTGAGGGAGCGCGCTGTGCGGTGAGCACGGGCTGGTAGTACCCGCTGGAGGCCGGACTGTGCCAGGTGATGTTGGTGAAGCCGGCTTCAGCCACGAACTTTGTCAGCTGTGGCGTCGTCAGCGCCCAGCAGGTGCTCCGGCGGACTCGGACATGCCAGGTGTTCTCCGCGGGGATGAGCTGGAAGTGCTCCTGGTCATAGCGCTCGCCGTCTTCGTGCCAGCGCCACAGCTGGAAGGTGATCGCTTGGCCGTCGCGTGTTTCCGTGACCTGGGGAGGTGTCGCCGTGGGTCTGGTCTGGCGCGTCTCGTCGTAGGCCCGGACTGTGATCATCAACAGTCCGTCGTCTCGGAGCACCCGTCTCATGCCGAGGAGTGCCGCCCGGAGATCTTGCCCGGAGAGCAGGTGCGTGAGCGAGTTGTCCGCGCAGAGGACGACGTCGAATGATGTTTCTTTGAAAGGCAGTTGGCGCATGTCGGCCGCAGCGGCCGGAAGCCGGCTGCCCCGGGCCGCCGCCTCGGCGGCGGCGCGCGCGGCGGCGACCGGGCTCAGGTCGCTGCCGATGACCTGGTGCCCGGCCAGGGCCAGGCCGATGGCCTGGGTACCGATCCCGCACGAGCAGTCCAGGACGCTGTGCGGTCCTGCGCCGAGAGATTGGCGCAGGAGCCCGCCCAATACCTCGGCCTGGTAGGCGATGCTCGCGTCCCAGTCCCGGAACATCAGGTGGTAGTCGTGGGCCAGATCGTCGTAGAAATCCCGCACGGAGAGCTCGGACATGTATCCCACCGTAGTGCGTGGCCGCCGGGGGTGCGGGCAGTTTTAGGCAGCGGCTGCCTGTCTTCGGCCACCCCAGCGGATGCCCTTCTCACTGCGGATACGGGCGCGTTCGCGGCGTTGGGCGGTCAGCACGTCGAGGTGGCGGGTGTTCGCGTTGCGCCAGCGGAGGTAGGCGTGCAGGACTCGGGTCTGTGCGGTGTGGTTGGGGTGGTTGGAGTTGGCGATGGTGAACTGCCGCAATGGTCCGAAGTGGGCCTCAATCGGGTTGGTCCAGGACGTGTACGTCGGGGTAAAGCACAGCTCGACCCCGGCGCCACCTGCGCGGGCTTCCTCACCCGCGCAGCCGAGTTCTTCCACGCCCGCGGCATCACCCGCATCGAGCGGGTCATGACCGACAACGCCAAGAACTACCGGCTCTCCCACGACTTCCAGGCCGCCTGCCAAGCACTCGGCGCACGGCAGAAGTTCACCCGCCCGCACTGCCCATGGACCAACGGAAAAGTCGAACGCTTCAACCGGACCATGCAGACCGAATGGGCCTACCGGAAGGTCTTCACCAGCAACGCCCAACGCGCCCGAGCACTCGCACCCTGGCTCGACTTCTACAACACTGGCCGCCGACACACTGCGCTCGGCGGCCAGCCACCGATCAGCCGACTGTCACCAATGTCATGACCGAGTACACCTAGAGCAGCCCGAGTTGCCGTAGGTCGGTGACGTACTTGCGGATGAGGTCGTCCGACAGGTGGGGAATGTCCGTGCCGGGGCCGACCTCGGCGGCTTGCATGGCGGCGCGGAACCGCTCGGCGGGGAGTGTCGGACCGGGGACGCCCTCCTCGGGTTGCGCCACGGCGTGCAGCAGGGGCAGGAGCGAGTGCCGACGCTGCTTCTCCGGCAGGGCACGGAGTGCGGCCGTGAAGCGGGCGAGCCATTCGCCATGGTCGTCGATCCGCTGAATCGGGTGGCCGGCCTCGGTGAGCCAGTCGACGAAGGTGTCCAGCGAGACGCCGTCGTCATGCGGGTTCAGTACGTTGAAGGTCCGGTGACCCTCGGTGGCCCGCCCGCCCAGCGCGGTGATGGCCTTGGCGGTGAAGTCGACCGGCAGACCGTCGTAATGGGCGCGTGCGCCACCGGTCCGGTAGAACGAGCCCGGCGCGATGCCGGTGGCGATCAGGCTGAGCAGCAGGCGGGTGAACATGTCGGGAGCGTTCACCTGCCCGGGATACCTGCTGTGCGCAAGGACCATGTTCGGCCGGAAGGCGACGACCGGCAGGCCGCACAGGTCGTGTGCCTCCCGGAGCAGGACCTCGCCGGCCCACTTGCTGGTCGCGTAGCCGTTGGCGTAGCTCTGGTCGAGGTGCCGCACCGCGCTGGCGCTGCGGATGTCGGCGTCCTCGTCGAGGGCCGCCCGCGCAGCTCCGAGGTGCACGGCGACGGTGGAGACGTAGGTGACGGGCTTCATCCGCGTGGTGAGCGCCAACCGGATCAGTTCGGCGGTGCCGGCGACGTTGGGGCCGAACAACTGGCGGTAGGGCAGCACGTGGTTGACCAGGGCGGCCGGGTGGACGATCAGGTCCACGGAGTCGGCCAGCCCGCGCCAGGTGTCCTCGTCCAGCCCGAGATGCGGCTCGCCGATGTCCCCGGCGAGCACTTCCAGGGTCCCATCGGCCAATTCCCGGTAGCGCCGGAGCAGTTCGCCGTCGCCGCTGTCGAAGGCTGCGTTCAAGCGCCGCGTCGCGACGGCCGTGCTGCTGCCGCGGACGACGCAGACCAGCTTGCCGCCCGAGGGCGCCAGGCGCTCCAGCCATTCCAGGCACAGGAACCGGCCGAGGTAGCCGTTGGCTCCGGTCAGCAGGACGGTTCGCACGGCACCTTCGGGGCGGGGCAGTGCCGGGGCGGCGGCGAGCGTGGCCGCGTCGAGGAACTTGTCCAGGGTGAGGTCACCGGCGCGGACCGCGATGCTGTGCTCGCCGTGCACGGAGGCGAACGTGGGCCGCCGCGCCCCGGAACGCCGCTCCGCCGCGATGTACCCCGCCACCCGTGCCAAGTCATTGGCCGGGCTGATGATCACCCCGACCGGAACCTCGACGTGGAAGATCTCCTGCAGGATCCGGGAGAAGGACAGGGCGGACAGGGAATCCCCGCCCAGGTCGGTGAAGTGCGCCTCGGTGCTCGGGTCGGCGTGCGTGCCGCCCAGCAGTGCCTGGGCGGCCCGGCCGACCGTTTCCACCACGGGCCGGTCCGGACCGGCTTGCCGCAGTGCGCGCAGCTGCTGCGCTTGTCTCTCGGCGAGTTCGGCGTAGCGCCGTTCCAGGGCCTCGCCGTAGCGTTCCTTGAGCCTGGGGCGCAGCAGTTTGTGGCTGTCGGCGAGCAGGCCGTTCTCGGGGCTGAAGGGCTCGGTCTCGATCAGGAAGTCGCGCGGGATTTCGTACGAGTTGAGTCCGGCTTCCTTGGCTACGTGCTGGAGCGATGCGCTGAGCAGCGGCTTGAGCGACTCGACGGCCCCGCCGCACCCGGCCGTTGCGTCCGGGGCGGGCACCACCACCGCGAGCAGGTGGGCGCGTTCGCTGTTGCCGTACACGTAGATCTGCCGGACGAGGGGACTGCCGAGAAAGACGGCCTCCAGGCGTGATACGGCCACGAACTCACCCTGCGACAGTTTCAGGGTGTCCTTGGTGCGGTCGACGTAGACCAGCCGGTCGGGTCCGATCTCGGCCATGACGTCGCCGGTCCGGTAGTAGCCGTCCTCGTCGAAGATCTCGGCCGTGAGCTCGGGGCGCTTGTAGTACCCGGGGACGAGGGTTTCGGACTTCAGTAGCAGTTCGCCGCGCGGATACGGCGTATCGGTGCGGTGGTAGCCCAGTTCCGGGACGTCCGCCAGCTTGTAGTCGATTACCGGCGGACGCTGGACCACCGTGTCCAGCAGCACCCCGCCGGCTTCGGTGGAGCCGTAACCGGTGTACAGATGGACGCCGAGGCAGGACTCGATGAAGACCGTCAGCTCGGCCGACAACGGGGCGGTGCCGACGAACGCCTTGGCGACGCGCCCGCCCAGGAAGTTCTCCCGCAGGTCGGTCTTGACCGCCGTCTCGATGTCACCCGGTTCGCCGGTCCGCCGGTCCAGTTCGCTCCGGTACTGCTGGAACAGCATGTCGCAGACGCGGGGAACCATGGTCAGTTCCGTGGGGCGGACCAGGGCGATGTCCTCGAAGAGGGTGGACAGGTCGCTCTTGGCGGTGAAGTATCCGACACCGCCGCGGACCAGCGAGCCCATCAGCGCGTAGCGGCCGGCGAGGTGGCTCTGCGGCATGTAGAGGACGCTGACGGCGGGCACGTCATCGGTCCCGTAGCTGAACCCGTACCACGCGGTGCCGACCAGCCGTTGCGTGTACATGGCCCCCTTGGGCGCCCCGGTGCTGCCGGAGGTGTAGATGAGCAGGGCCAGCGGATCGTCGCCCGGGGCGGCGGTGAACAGCGGAGGGGGCGGCAGGTCGGACCCGCGGTCGATCAGCTCCGCCAGCGAGTCGACGACCACCGGGCTGCCGGCCTCGGCCAGGCGCCGCCGGGCGGACGCCAGGACGTCGTACCGGTGGGCGTCCTCGGAGTGGTGACCGAACACGATCAGACGCTGGATCGAGGGTGCCCCGAGAACAGCTGCGACGGCGGTGTCCAGGTGCTCGGCGCTCGCGGCGAGCACGCGCGGCTCGGCCTCCGCGATGATCGGCCCGAGTTGGGCCGGCGGCGCGCTGTACTGCAGCGGCACGGCCACGACGCCCGTGTGCAGGCACGCAAGGTCGAGCGTGGCGTAGTCGATGCCGGCGAAGCCCAGGGTGCACAGTCGCTCGCCCGCGCTCAACGGGTACTCGGGGTCGTGGTACCACCGGCCGGCGAGCGCACGGACGCGCGCCCACAGCTCGCGGTAGCTGAGGGTGTCGAACCGCGGGAGCAGGCGCCCCGTCGACGGGTCCTTGGCACGTTCGCCGAGAGCCGGCCGGTCCCCGTGGCCCTCCATGACGGTCGCCATGACCTCGGCGAGTTGCTTGCCCGGCTCGACGGCCGCGAGGGCCTGGGCAAGTCCCGTGCCCGGATCGGGCACCGGCGTGGTGCCCGCCTCCCGTGGTTCGGCCATGGTCAGCCCTCCTGATGGCGTCCTGGTGAGGTCGGCGAGTGGTGCAGGGGCGGGGTGCCGTTGGTGTCGTAAGGCCACATCACCAGCTGACCGGAAGCGCGGCCACCCCGCGGATGAGGCGCTCGGTCCGCCAGGACAACCGGTCGGCCGGAACGGCGAGTCGGAGACCGGGCAGACGGTCGATCAGGGTTTCGAGCACGACGCGCAACTCCGTCCTGGCCAACTGCGCGCCCAGGCAGTGGTGCACACCGTGCCCGAAGGTGACGTGCGGGACGGTCCCGCGGTGGAAGTCGATCTCGTCGGGGTGGTCGAAGACCTCGGGATCCCGGTTGGCCAGGCCCAACTCGGCCACCACCGCGTCGCCGGTGCGGATGAGCTGCCCACTGAGCTCCAGGTCCTCGGTGGCGATCCGGGTGAAGCCGGCGGTCGCGCTGATCGGGATGAACCGGGAGAGTTCCTCGACCGCATCGGGGATGAGCGCCGGATCGGCGGCGAGTTCCCGCCAGAGGCCGGGATGGGTCAGCAGCGTGTAGACGAAGTTGCCGATCTGGTTGGCGGTGGCCTCCTGACCGGCGGAGAGCAGGCTGACCCCGAGGCTGACCAGGTCCTCCTCGCGGAGCCTGTCCTCCTCGTCCCGTACGGCGACCAGTTCACCGAGCAGGTCGTCGGTGGGGTCGGTGCGGCGCAGTGCGATCAGACCGGTGAGGTAGTCGCCGAGGTGTCCGCGGGCCTGCGCGGCCTGTTCCGGGTCGGAGAGCATCAGCAAGCCGTCCACCCAGACGGTGAACCGGTCGCGGTCGGCCGTGGGCACGCCGAGCAGTTCGCAGATCACCGTGATCGGCAGCGGCCAGGTCAGGGCCTGCGTCAGGTCGGCCGGCGGCCCGCCGGCGACCATGGTGTCCAGCAGACCGTGCACGATCTCCTGGATGCGCGGGCGCAGCGTCTCCACGCGGCGCACGGTGAACGCGTTCGCCACCCGGCGCCGCAGCCGGCTGTGCTCGGGCGGGTCCATGCTCAGCATGGAGGTGCGTGGCAGACCGACCGCGACCGTCCGGGGCACGTCGTCGCCCACGGCGGCGGCACGGCTGAACCGGGCATCGGCCAGCACCGTCTTGACGTCCGCGTGCCGTGTGACCAGCCAGGCGTCGCCCCCGAAGGGCAGAGTGACGCGCAGCACCGGCTGTTCGCCGCAGATCTCGACCAGCCTCGGGTCCACGTCGAGCCGGTCGGGTGCCGGACCGAACGGGTAGGCCCGCACTCCGTCCCCTGCTTCGGTCATCGCGTCAGTCCTTCCGGTACGGGCAAGCGGTTGGTTACTGATCCGGCAGAAATACGTGCAGCACAGGACTGCGAGGTCACCTGCCTGCGGGCCTCATCCGGCACCGAGCACCTGATTGCCTCCGTCACCAGCTGACCGGCAGTGCTGCCACCCCGCGGATGAGGCGGTCGGTCCGCCAGGGCACCTGGTCGGCAGGGACTGCCAGACACAGATCGGGCAGACGGCGGGCCAGGGATTCGACCACGACGCGCAGCACCATCCTGGCCAGCTGCGCGCCGAGGCAGAAGTGCGCGCCGTACCCGAAGGTGAGGTGCGGGTTGCTCGGCCGGTGGAAGTCGATCTCCTCAGGGTGGGCGAACACCTCGGGATCCCGGTTGGCCACGGCGTACTCGACGGCCACGGCGTCGCCGGCGCGAACGGTTCGCCCACTCAGTTCCATGTCCTCAAGGGCGACACGGGTGAAGCCGGCCGAAGCGCTGCTCGGGATGATCCGGGAGAGTTCCTCGACCGCATCGGGGATGAGCGCCGGATCGGCGACGAGCTCCCGCCAGTGATCGGGATGGGTCAGCAGCGTGTAGACGAAGTTGCCGAGCTGGCTTGCGGTGGCCTCGTAGCCGGCTGACAGCAGGCTGGACGCAAGGCTCACCAAGTCCTCGTCGCCGGGCCCGTCCTTCTCGTCCGACGCGGCGACGAGAGCGCCGAGCAGGTCGTCGGTGGGGTCGGTGCGGCGCAGTGCGATCAGGCCGGTGAGGTAGTTGTCGAGGTGTTCGCGGGCCCGCGTGGCCTGTTCCGGGTCGGAGAGGATCAACAAACTGTCCACCCAGACGGTGAACCGGTCGCGGTCGGCCGTGGGCACGCCGAGCAGTTCGCTCATCATCGTGATCGGCAGCGGCCAGGTCAGCGCCTTGGCCAGGTCAGCGGGCGGTCCCGCGGCGATCACGGTGTCGAGCAGGCCGTTCACGATCTGCTGGGCGCGCGGGCGCAGCGCCTGAACACGTCGTGGAGTGAAGGCCTCGGCCACCGGGCGCCGCAGCCTGCTGTGCTCCGGCGGGTCCATGCTCAGCATGGTGGTACTGGGCAACGCGGCAGCGACCGCACGGGGCACGTCCTCGCCCGCGGCGGCGGCACGGCTGAACCGGGGATCGCCCAGTACCGTCTTGACGTCCGCGTGCCGCGTGGCCAGCCAGGCGTCACCGTCGCCGCCGTAGGGCAGGTTCACGCGCAGCACCGGCTGCTCGCGGCACATCTCGGCCAGCCTCGGGTCGACGTCGAGCCGGTCGGCCGGACCGAACGCATAGGCCCGCGCGCTGTCCCCTGCTTCGGTCATCGCGTCAGTCCTTCCAGTACGGGCGAGCGGTTACCTGACGAACAACTTGGTGGCCGACCAACTGGGTTGCCGACCCAACAGAAGTTCGTGATCTTGCTGGTAGGCAGCCGCCAGAAGGGCCGGCGTGGCCCATCGGGCGTCACAGTTCACAGGGCCGCGCTCTGCCCGCCATCAATGGAGAGAGTGCTGCCGGTGATCCACGTGGCGCGTGGGGAGACCAGAAAACCAACCGCCTCGGCGATGTCATGTGATTGACCGATCCGCCCGAGCGGAATATCGCCGACCCACGTTTCCGAATCCAGCTCCGTGCTGTCGCCGAGATGCGCACTCATCTTTTCGAGTGCTTCGTCCGCCCCTGGTGTCGCCACCCTCCCCGGAGAGACGGCTACGACACGGATACCTTGCGGTGCCAACTGGACGGCGAGCCCCTTGCCGTACACCACGAGTGCGGACTTGGCGGCGGCATAGTGCAGGAGCAGCGGATGGGAAGAAAGGGTGGCAATGGACGAGAGATGCACAATGACCCCACCTCCGCTCGCGATCATGGACGGCACCAGTGCGGAATTGAGGCGGACAGCAGCGAGGAAGTTTATATCCATCGTGTACTGCCAGTCTTCCTCAATGTCCAGCGCATTAGGAAAGGCGCGGACCCCTCCCGCATTGTTGACGATGATGTCCACGCCACCGAGGATTTGCAGCGCGGCATCCGCGAACTCGCGCACACCGCCGGACGTGCTGAGGTCGGCTCTCACGAAATTTGCTTCGGACGGAGCATCCGCGGTCGGATTGCGGGCAGCGGTGACAACCGTGGCGCCGGCATCGAGCAGGCGCTGTGCGATTGCGGCGCCGATACCGCGACTGCCACCGGTGACCACGGCTCGCTTGCCTTGCAACTCGTCGGAAATCATTTCGGTAAGGCGGCTCTGGTTCACTCCGGACTCCACTTCCTGCCTTGTCCTCGACAACGACGTCCGCGACGCGGATCGGCAACGGAAACCGACTCTCCCGTTGCGGCTCACAACGAGAGTTTCTCTCCAGTCGGCAGTGACGGCGCGGAACCACTATTGGTGATCCCGTTGGCACGGTCAAGCTGATTATTTCGATCCACTGAATCGCATAAATAGATTCATCGGGGTGACGTCTTTCGGAGCGAAAGATATCGGTCACGATGATGGGGGTGATGGTGTCAGGTCGAAGGTGCGAGCGGTTCGAGCCCCTTTCGTCCGCCGGCTGGACGGCTGAAGCGTCGTACCGCGGGACGTTCGACCAGCATGTAGAGGGCCGCCGCGAGGGAGATACTGATCACGACGGTGAGCAGAATATTGATCAGTCTCGTCGATACGGATGCGGTCACTTCGCCCGTGGCGTGCAGGGCGTCGACCGGGCCGTACTGGACGACGAGGTAGTGCACCATGTAGAGGGCGTACGAGATCTCACCCAGCCAGACCATGATTCGGCCACTGAAAGGTGTTCGCGCACCGCGTATGTCGGCGCTGGCGCTCGCTGCGATCGCGAAGGCGACGGCAAGCGCGGTCGGCCCGGAGCGCAGGTGGAACACACCGGGCAGGTAGGACTGGACCACCACACAGGTGATCGTCAGGAGAAATGCCGGCGTCATGCCGAGGCGGATCCATTTCCCGGTGATGACGATGCGTGCCATCAGGATGCCGAGGACGAATTCGAGCATCCTCGGGAGGGGGAAGAGGTAGGCGAACCAGCTCTGCCACTCCGAAGACGTCGGATCCCACGATGTGAATGGCTGCGCCGGCAGCAGTTGGGAAATGAACGGGACAGCGGTACTGGCCGTGACGACGACTGCCACCCATAGCCACAACCGTGAGGGGCGGATACTGCCGATGAGACGGATCAGCCAAGGGAACGCGAGGTAGAACGCCATCTCGCAGCCTAGGCTCCAGCTCACCGCGTTGCTACCGGTAAACCCGCCATTGGGTTCCAGGTAAGGAATCCAGGGCTCGATCAGAAACAGCGCCGGAAACGTATTGATCGCCACGATCTGCACACCGGCGGCGACCATCAGGATCCTGGCGGCCACAAAGGTCACCAAATGGTTCGGATACAACTTCACCAGGCGTCGACGCCAGAACAGCCTCGCGGTGTCGTCCGGATCGGCAACCCAGGTGAGAATGAATCCGCTGAGCACGAAGAAGAAAGCCACCCCGGCCGGCCCGAGGGTCGTGATCACCCGATACGGCGGGTCAGGATGGAATGTTCCTACGATTTGACTGTCCAGGTGAGAGATCAGCACGGCGAATGCCGCGACGAATCGCATGCCGGTCAATGATGGCAATCGGTTCGGACGGGCGGACGGTTCCAGTGTCTGCATATCCGTCTTCCTTCAGTTTTTTGGGTCATGAGCTCGTTTATGGACCCTCAACCGGCAACAGAGTGATCATTGGCGCCAGCATGGAACCGTTGAGGACTACTGTTGGTGATGCCGCTGGTGTGGTCAAACTGATTATTTCGATCCACTGAATCGCATAATTCGATCCAGAAGGCTGGACATATCGATCGGCAAGGTCGATGATTGTGCGCTGTCGATGTCCGGCCGCAGTGGTTTCCATACGACCTCGAAGTGCATTGCCGGGTTGGAAGACAGGCGCACATGGAAGATCTGTGCATGAGCGCTGCCGAAACTAGGGAGGAATAATGGCCAGCCTGGGCGAGCCGTTCATCGTGGGCGATCTCGTGGTCCCCAACCGGATCGTGATGGCCCCGATGACCAGAACGGCGTCCCCCGGCGGCGTGCCGGGCCCGGATGTCGCGGAGTACTACGCCCGCCGGGCGGCGAACAAGGTCGGGCTGATCATCACCGAGGGCACCTACGTCAACCGCGCCGCGGCCGGCGCGTACGAGAACGTGCCCCACTTCCACGGCGAGCAGGCCCTTGCCGGATGGGCCCACGTGCTGCGGCGGGTACATGAGGCCGGCGGCAGGATCATTCCGCAGCTGTGGCACACCGGAGTCGTACGCACCGCGACCGATCCGCCCGCCGAGGGCCCGTCCGGGATCGGGCTGGACGGCGCCCCGGCCGGGAAGGCCATGACCCAGCAGGACATCGACGACACGGTGGCCGCTTTCGCCGAAGCCGCCGCGGCCGCCGAACGACTCGGGTTCGACGGCGTCGAACTGCACGGCGCACACGGCTACTTGATCGACAGCTTCCTGTGGAAGAGCACCAACCGACGCACCGACCACTACGGCGGCGACCCGGCTTCCCGGGCCCGTTTCGGCGCCGACGTCGTGCGGGCCGTCCGCGCGGCCGTCAGCCCCGGATTCCCCGTCTTCTTCCGGCTCTCCCAGTGGAAGCTCAACGCGTACGAGGCACGCACCGCGGAGAACCCGGATGAGCTGGCGCAGCTGCTTTCACCGCTGGCCGACGCGGGTGTCGACGTGTTCCACGCCTCCACCCGCCGCTACTGGCTGCCCGAGTTCGACGGCAGCACCCTCAACCTGGCCGGCTGGGTGCGCAAGCTCAGCGGCAAGGCCACTGTGACGGTCGGCTCGATCGGCCTGGACAATCAGTACGGTGAGGGCGAGTTCACCCAGGGCTTCACCCGGCAGGCCGGCGTGACCGGAATCGACGAACTGGTGGCCCGACTGGAGCGCGACGAGTTCGACCTGGTCGCCCTGGGCAGGACGCTGCTGGCCAACCCGGACTGGGCCGCACTGGCGCTCCGCGGCGAGCTGGCCCGGTCCGTCCCCTACGACCCGGCCGTGCTCACGACCCTGGCCTGACAACAACCTCGGCGGCGTACCGGAACAGCCCGAACCGGATCAGATCACCGTCAGGCAGCGCAGCGTTCCTCGACGGCGGTGCACGCGAGAGTTCATTCTTCTCCGACACTCGGGCGGCAGGCCGAAATCATGACTCCTTGTCCGTCGGCACGGTGTAGACGGCCTCCTCGATCCGGTCGATGAGGCCGCCCTCGAACCGGAAATACACCGCAGCGTGCGCCTCGCGGCGAGAGCCGTCGGCCATGTCCAGGCGGAGCACTTGCTGCTGGAGCACCTCGTTCGCATTCTGGAACTGGCGGATTATGTCGTACCGCAACGAACCGACGGTAGCGGCAAAGGACTTGAAGTGTTCCAGGCTCTCGCCGATCGCCTGCGCTCCCTTGCCGTCGTTCTGCCACACAGCGGCCGTGTCGGTGCACATTTCCTGGGCGCTGGAGAAGTCATAAATCTCCAGAAACCGCAGAAACTCAATCGCCTTGTCGCCGATGTTCTGCTCCACGCCGATTCCTCATCTCTCTCATGGGTACCTGGGGTCTTTCGTTTTCGGCATCGCCCCGGCTTCCGCGGGCGGGCGTTCCGGGCTGCTGGTGCCACGACTGGTCCGGCCCGCCCGCGTCCACGGTGTCGAAGCCGAGCCCGTCGACGAGGACGCGCACGATGCGCTTGGCCGCTGCGTCGTCGATGGCGACGATCCTGCTGTCGCGCTGCTGCGGGTAGTAGTTGCCGGTGTCGATGACCACGGCGCCCGGCGCCGCGCCGTCGAGGAACCCCGAGAGCGGATCGGGTACCGCTTCGAGGGGATGGTCACCACGAAGACCTGAGTGTCCTGTGCTGCCTCCGACGCGGCGGCCGGGGTGGCGCCGGTCTTCTCGGCGAGTGCCGTGAGTGTCTGCGGCCCGCGTGAATTGGCCACGGATATTTCGTGCCCGAGCACGGCGAGCCGCCGGGTCGGGTTGCCGCCGATGTTGCCTGCTCCAATGACGCCGATCTCCATGGATTCGCTCTTCATCGGCGGGTGGCATCGACAGAAATGGCCCCTTGTTGCATGCCCATCTCATTCTGGACGGTCGTATGCCACTCGTCCATCATGTGTCGCGCCGTGGCTTCGGTGAATACGTTTGCGTCGTATTTGAGGAATACCTTGTAGCCTTCACCCTCCCGATAGAATTCCAGGGAAAGTACATACTCCCCGGCATATGGCAGGTCATCGAACGGGCGCAGGTCCAAATCGCCCTCCGCGGCCGGTGAGTCATCGGTGAGCAGTTCGGCGCCCTCGAAGTTCTGGAACAGGAAGTTCGTCAGGACCAGCGGTTCGTCGTCGGTGCCCAGCGCTCGGGCGATTTCCCGCAGTGGGTAGGCGCCGTGTTCGATACCGGCCACCATCGTGCGCTGCACGGACGCGAGCAGCTCGGGGAAGCTGCCGGTGGCTGTGCACCGAAGGGGCAGGCAGTTCGCGAACTGGCCGACCACGTCCCGGAACCGCTCCTCGTAGCGGGCAGCCGCAGTCATGCCCAGGACCAGGTCGTCCTGTCCGGTCAGCCGGTGCAGGAACCGTACGAACGTCGTGAACAGCACCGTGGCGACACTGACCCGGTGGTCCCGTGCCGTGCCGGCGAGTGCGGCGGCCAGCGCCGGCGACAGCTTCTCCCGCATCACCTCCACTCGGGGCAGCCGCTTTGGGTCGTAAGGACGGTCGTAGGGCAGCGCGAGCGCCGTGCGAGGTCCCGCCAGCTCACGGAGCCAGTAGTCCCGGTGCGGCGCTGCCCGTACACCGTCGAGCAGCGCTTCTTCCCAGGTGACGAAGTCGCCGTAGGGGGTGCGGCCCGGCCCCCCCTCGCCCCGGTAGGCCGCTTTGAGCGTACGGATCAGGACGGCCGTCGACGTGCCGTCCAGCAGGATGTGGTGCGCGGTGAGCAGCAGCAGCCGTCGTCGTCCGGGGAGGGAGACCAGGTGGGCCCGGACCAGTGGACCGGTCGCCAGGTCGAACGGGACGTCGGCCAGGTCCCGCAGCGCGGCCAGTTGAGCCTCGCGCGAGGTGGCCGTGAGGGTGACCCGGTCGAACGACGGGGCCCTGGTCGGGACGATGTCCATGTACGGCATGCCGTCCCGCTCACCGAAGAGTGCACTCAGCACCGGGTGGATCTCCGTCTGCGCGCGGACCGCCCGTTCCAGGGCCGTCTCGTCCAGGTCGCCGTGGAGCTCGAAGAGCAGCGGGAGGTTGTAGGCGGCCGACTCCGGTTGGCGTTGCTGGTCCTGGTACATGGTCAGCTGACCGCGGGAGAGGTTCCACCGTTCGCTTGCCGGGCCCGCGAAGTGGGAGGTCAGGCCGTCGATGGAGACGATGTCGAAGAGCAGGGTGGCGGGGATGTCCGCGCCGAGGTCCTCGCGCAGGGCGCTGGTGAGTTGGAGGACGAGGAGGGAGTCCAAGCCGTAGGCGGTGAGTGGGGTCGAGGGGTCGATCCGGTCGGCGGGGATGCCCAGGACGGCGGCGGCCTTGTCGAGGAGGAGCGTGCTCAGGCCGGATCGCGTCGTCGGTGCGGGGGAGGGGGCGGGCCCGGTCCGCTCGGTCGGGGGGCTCACGGCCGTGCCGCGGGGCCCGGACATCGGGGCGGCCGCAGGACGTGTGGACGGGGGATGCGGCGAGGGAGTCGCGGCGGGTGTGGGCTGCGGTTGCGGCGCCGGCCGCTCCGCGCCACCGGCTGCGGGCCGCGCGCTTCCCTCCGCCACGGCCCGGCTCCGCTGCCGGGCCACCCCGTCGCTCTCCGCCGCGATGATCTGCTGCCCCAGGGGGAGCGCCTGCGACAGCGGGAACACCACGGTGCGGAAACCCTCGCCGGCCAGCACCTCCCGCCAATTCTCCGGCGAGAGCGCGGGGGAGCCCGGAATGCGCAGCGACCGGTCGTCGAACAGCCACCAGCCTTCGAGCAGTCCGAACGTGACATGGCTGAACAGGTCGAACGCCGACAGCTCGTTCAACAGCAGCCATCCGCCGGCCCGCAGGGCGGCCTTGGCGTTGCGCAGGGTGGTGCGGGTGTCCCTGGTCGCGTGCAGCACGTTGGCGGCGATCACGAGGTCGAAACGCCCCTCGGCGATGTCCTGCCCGGCCAGCGGCTGTTCGATGTCGAGCAGCCGGCAGTCCAGGTACGGCACGTCCGGCCCGTAGGTGGCACGCGCGTGGTTGAGGAACGCCTTGGACAGGTCCGTGTAGAGGTAACTCTCGATGCTGTCCTGGTACGGCTTCAGCGCGGCGAACATCCCCGCGCTGGTCCCGCCGGTACCGGCGCCGATCTCCAGGATCCGCAGCCGCGCGCCGGGTTCCCGGTGCAACCGCTCCGAGACGACGGTGACGGCGGCCCGTGCCATGGCACGGTTGAACACGTCGGCGACATGATTGTCCCGGTAGCAGCCCTCCACCAGTTCCATGGAACCGCGCGGGAAGATGACATCGGTGGGCCGGGTCCGGCCGGTGAGGATGTCCGGCAGCGTGGTGAGCGTGGCGGAGGCCAACCGCAGCTCGGCCCTGCGGTCGGGGTCGGCCGACCACAGCGTGCACTGCCGGTCCCACTGCCCGAGCACCTCGTCCACCGGCCCGGCCGGCACCAGGACGCGCCGGGCGTGCTCCCACCACGCGGCGTAGGACGGCAGGACCGTCGTGGGGTCGAGAAGCGCCACCTGCGCCGAAAGGACCTTGGCCAGCCACGGATCGCGCTCGGTCCGGCGCCACCGCACGACCTCGTCCATGCGGTCGTCCGCGCCGTCGGACGCGGTCAACAGCTCGCCGCTGACCCGTGACGGCGTCGGTTTGTGCACGGTGACCTCGGTGGCGCGGTCGAAGTGGGACAACGTGTTGTGCTGGTTCGTCTTGACGAACGCGAGCTGCCGCTGGTCTCCGCCGAGCAGCGCGTCCATGGCGGCGAGCCCCTCATGCGGCTCGATCGACACCAGCCCCGCCCGGCCCATCCGCTCCCGGTAGAACGCGGACGTGACGCTCCCCAAGGTGCCCCACCAGCCCCAGTTCATGACCCTGACCGGTGTGTCCCAGTGCGCGCCGAGCGCGTGTGCATAGGCGTCGCTGAAGGTGCACCCGGCCGCGTAGTTGCCCTGGCCGGCCGCCGTGGTGAAGGACTGCATCGACGACAGCAGTACGGCGAAGTCCAGTCCCGCACCGTCGAAGACCTCGGCCATCGCGGTCGTGACGTCGACCTTGGCCCGCAGCGCAGTGCGGAGCGCGGCCTCGTCCATCCTGGCGAGCGTGCTGTCCCGCAGCACGAGGGCGGCCTGCACCACCCCGTGGATCTGCGGATGGCGCCGCCTGATCTCCGCGACGGCACGGCGCAGCGCGGCCGGGTCCCCGGCGTCGGCGCTGAGATAGCCGACCGTGCCGCGCCCGGTGACGGAGCGGAGCTTCTCCGTCACGGACGCGTCGTGCGGGCTGCGGCCGATCCACATGACGTGTGCGCCGTAGCGCTGCACCATGTGCCGGGTCCAGGCCGTGCCCAGGCCGCCGGTACCGCCGATCACGACGTAGACGCCGCCCTCGCGGTACACCGGTTGTGCCGGTGCCGCACACGGTGCCCAGCGCCGGGTGAGCCACTGTCCGGCCCGTCGGACCCACGCGTCGTCGGGTGACCGGGCGGGCAGGGCCGCGAGGTCGGCGGGCCACTCGGGGCCGTCGAGGTCGACGCGGCGCACGGTCCACTGCGGGTACTCCCGTCCCAACGACCCGAACAGGCCGTGCAGTCCGGCGTGCGCCGGCTGGACGGCGTCCTGGGCGTGGGTGGCGAGCGCACGCGTGGTGATCAGGGTGATCCCCAGTGGCCGGGCGTCGTACCCGGCACCGATCAGTGCCTTGATCATGCGGAAGGCCGGGACGACGCCCTCGTCCTGGGCCGCCGCGTACCCGGCGGCGTCGGTGGGGTCGAGGGCGGGCTCGGGCGCGGCCCAGACCAGGTGGTCGACCGGCCCGAGGTCACGGAGCGCATCGGTCACCTCCTCGACGGTCGCCGATGGCGGCAACGGCCAGGGCAGGGCGGTTTCCAGCGCGCCGGGCCGGCCGACGACCAGCACCCGGTCCGCCGCTTGCGGCACGGGCGCCTCGGACGCGGTGACCGGATCCCACACGGGCGCGAACAGCGCCGCGGGCTCGGCCCGTCCGGCCCTCGGGGCGGTGCGGCGCGCGGAGTACCCGGTCAGCCGTACGCAGACCTCGCCGTCGGCGTCGACCAGGTCGACGTCCAGCTTGCCCAGCGGCCCGGACGCGACGCCCCGCACCACTGCCCACATCGTCGGCGTGCACGGCGCGAACAGGTCGAGCTGTTCCAGGGCGAACGGCACGGCAGTGTCTTCCAACGCGGTGAGGTGGGCCGCGACCGACGCCTGGATCGCCGAGTCCAGCATCGCGGGCGTCAGCACCCCCGGCTCCGCCGACCCGGGCAGCACCAGTTCGGCCAACACGGTCCCGGCGCCGACGTGCGCCTGCCGGATCGCTCGCAGGGTCGGCCCGTGCTCGATGCCCTTCGCCGCCAGGGCCTCGCGGATCCGGTCTGCGGACACGGTGTCCGGGCAGTCCGCGCGCAGTGCGGCGAGGTCGACCCGTGCCGGGCGCGGGGCGTCGGACGGGGCGATGCCGCCCTCACAGCAGACGGTGTGGCCCGTGGTGATCGCGAATCGTCGACCGCCCTTGCCGGCCGCGCGTACCTCGACCCGTACGTCGACCGGATCGTCCGCGACCTCCAGCGGCTGCACCCACGTCACGTGGCGCATCCGCACCGTCCGGGCGCCCACTGCCATGCGTGCCAGTTCGAGATGGGCGACCGCGGGCAGGATGTGGCGGCCCTGCACCACGTGGTCGCGCAGCAGGCCGTCCGTACGCGTCAGCGTCACCCGTGCGACGCCGGTCGCGGGCCAGTGCCGGTCGCGGGCGAAGGGGTAGGTCGGCAGCGGGATGCGCCGGCCCCGGGCGGGCATCCGGTCGTCGTCGGGCCTGCGGGCCGGGAGCGTCCCGTCGAGGACCTGGAGCAGTTCGCCGGGATCACGGACCACGCAGGCGAACCGGTGCGCGAGACGCGCCCTCCCGACAGCCAGCGTGTACGCGAGGTCGCCGAGGTCGAGGGGCGCCTCGGCGCGGATGTGCGCCGCCAGCCGGCTCCGCTGTTCGGCGAGTTGCTGCTCGGTGCCGGCCGACAGCACCACCACGTGTTCGGCCTGCTGCGTCGTGGCGCGGGCCACGGGCGGGGCCTCTTCGAGCACGAGGTGCGCGTTGGTCCCGCTGGCGCCGAAGGAACTCACCACCCCGCACCGCGGCACGCCGGCGGGCGACTCCCAGCGCCGGGTGCGGGTGTTCACGTAGAACGGGCTTCCGGCGAGGGAGATCGCCTCGTTGGCCGCCTCGAAGTGCAGCGAGGCCGGGATCTGCCCGTGCTTCATCGCCAGAAGCACCTTGAGCACGCCGGCGACACCGGCCGCGAACTGGGTGTGGCCGATGTTGGTCTTCAGCGAACCGAGCGCACAGTACTCCGACTTGTCGGTGCGGGCGCGGAAGGCCCGGTCGAGCGCCTGGAACTCGATGGGGTCGCCGAGCTTGGTGCCGGTTCCGTGCGCCTCGACGAGTCCGATGCGCTCCACGTCGACGCCGAACTGCTCGTACACCTCGCCGAGCAGGGTCTCCTGGGACACCGAACTCGGCGCCGTGATGCCGTTGGTGGCACCGTCCTGGTTGACCCCGCTCGCCTTGATCACGCCGTGGATGTGGTCGCCGTCGGCCAGCGCGTCCGCCAGGCGTTTGAGTACGACGACGCCGACGCCCTCGCCGGGTACGAACCCGTCGGCGCGGTGGTCGAAGGTGTGGCAGCGGCCGGTCGGCGAGAGCATCCCGGCGCGGCCGGCGAGCCCGTACAGCCGTGGCGTGGACTGGAGGAACACCCCGCCCGCCAACGCCATCGACGTCTCACCGGACCGGAGGTCCTTGCAGGCCAGGTCGATCGCCACGAGCGAGCTGGAGCACGAGGTGTCGACGGCGATGGCCGGCCCCTTGAGGTCGAGGAAGTAGGAGACCCGGCTGGGGATGACCGACGTCATGTTGCCCCACAGGGCCTGCGCCGGTGCGTCCTGGTCGAGGAGCCCCTGGTAATCGCCCGCCCACGCCCCGACGTAGACGCCGCAGCGCTGCCCGCCCGTCCGGCCCGCGTAGCCGGCGTCCTCCAACGCCTTCCAGGACTCTTCGAGCAGCAGCCGCTGCTGGGGATCCATCACGGCGGCTTCGGTGCCGGAGATGCCGAAGAACATCGCGTCGAACTCGTCGATGCGGTGCAGGAAGCCGCCCCGGGTGCAGGCGCTCAGACCGTCGAGGTCGAACCGGGTCGCCTCGGTGACCAGGTCGTCGCCGTTGACCAGATGCGTCCAGAGTCCGTCGAGCGAGTCGGCGCCGGCGAACCGGCCGCTCATGCCGATCACCGCGATCGGTCCGCGCTCCCCGTCCGCCGAACGGCTTTCCCGGTGCTCGTTCCTCATGGAGGCGGGCGCCACGACCGGTTCCGGGACGGTCTGTGGACCTGACGTCGAGTCCGGGACGTCCTCGGTACAGACGATGGTGTCCCCGTACTCGGCGAGCAGATGCGCGGCCAGCCGGTCGGCCGAGCTGAAGTCGAAGACCACGCTCGTCGGCAGGTCCAGCGACAGTGCGTCGTTGAGCTGGTGCACCACACGGATCGCGAGGATCGAGTCCAGGCCGTAGTCGGCGAACGCCTGCCCGCCGTCGATCTCGTCGACCCGCAACGCCAGCGCGCGGGCGATCTTGTCCCGCACCACGGCGGGCACCAGTTCGTCCGGACTCCGGTGCGTGACCACGGGTTCGGGGACCGGAGCAGGCACCGGAGCAGGCACCGGCGCGGGCCCCGGGCCGGTCAGGTCACCGATCCAGAAACGCTCCTTGGCGAACGGGTACGTCGGCAGGGACACCGGTCGGCGCGGCACCCCCTGGTGCAGGCGTGCCCAGTCCACCTCGGCGCCCGACGCCCACAGCGCCGCGACCTCGGAGAGCTTGCCGGCGGCGAGCCACCGCTGCACCAGCAGTTCCTGGAGATCGCTGTCGCCGGTGAGCTCCGCGAGCAGACCACCCTCGGCCTCGACGGTGCCCCGGTGCCCCCGGCCGGCCCTCAGACCACTCCTCAGCTCAGCGGTCGAGGACACCGCGAGCGCGTACCGCTCGGGCATCGCCTCCCGGCCGACCTGGAGCGTGAAGGCCAGGTCGGCGAGGTCGGTGTCAGGGCGGCGGTCGAGGAAGGAGGCCAGCCTGTCGACGGACGCGGTGAGTTGCTCGGGCGTCCTCGCCGAGAGGACGACGATCTGCGCCGCGCTGCTTGTCGCACCGTCAGTGGGCTGCACGGGATACTCCTCGACGATCAGGTGCGCGTTCGAGCCGCCGGCACCGAAGGAGGACACCGCCGCGATCCGCGGGCCGTCGGAGTGCCAAGGGCTCAGCTCACGCTGGAGCCGGAACGGGGTCGATGCGAAGTCGATGTTCGGGTTGGGCTCGTCGGCGTGCAGGCTCGGCACGAGCTGCCGGTACCTGAGCTGGAGCAGGACCTTGGTCAGACCGGCCACCCCGGCCGCGGCTTCCAGGTGGCCGATGCCCGACTTCACCGAGCCGATCGCGCAGTACTGCCGGTCCGCGGTGTCCTGTTCGAACGCCCTGGTCAGGCCCGTGATCTCGATCGGGTCGCCCAGTTCGGTGCCGGTGCCGTGTGCCTCGACGTAACCGACCTGCCGGGCGGAGACACCGGCCCGGTCCAACGCCTGCCGGATCAGGGCGGCCTGGGCGACCGGGCTCGGCACGGTGTAGCCGGTGGTGCGGCCGCCGTGGTTGACGCTGGAGCCTCGGATCACCGCGAGCACGCGGTCCCCGTCGGCCTCCGCGCGCGACAGCGGCTTGAGCAGCACACACCCGACGCCTTCACCGGGGACGAAGCCGTGACCGCCGGCGCCGAAGCTACGGCAGCTGTGGTCGGGCGAGAGCATGCCGGAGCGGCACAGTTCGACGTAGTCCAGCGGGTGCGTGTAGAGGTTCACGCCGCCGGCGAGCGCCACCTCGCACGCGCCGCGCCGGAGTTGCTCGCATGCCTCGTGGATAGCGGTCAGCGACGCCGAGCACATCGTGTCGATCGTCTGACTCGGTCCGCGCAGGTCGAGCAGGTAGGAGGCGCGGGCGCTCAGCGAGGCGAACGACAGGCCGGGCACCACGAGTTCGCCGGAGGGCAGCCGGCCCACGCCGTGCCGGGCGTGGCCGACCTTGGTGACGCCGGCGAACACCCCGACCCGGTGGTCGTGGCGTTCGGCGAGGCGTGCCCTGGTGTAGCCCGCGTCCTCCAGCACCTCCCACGCGGCCTGCACGAAGAGCCGCTCCTGCGGGTCCATGGCGTACGCGTCCCGGGGGGCGATGCCGAAGAACCTGGGGTCGAACGCCGCGAAGTCGTCGAGGAATCCGCCCCACTTGCTGTAGCTGCGACCGGTGGCGACCGCGGTGTTGCGGTCCGGTTCGAAGAAGCCGTCCAGCGGCCAGCGGTCGATCTCACGGATGCCGTCCAGGCCCGCCTTGAGGTTGTCCCAGAACTGTTCCGGGCCGGCGGCGCCCGGGTAGCGCCCGCTCAGCCCGATGACCGCGATCGGCTCCTCGGCGCGGGCCGTCGGCATGTCCGTGCGGACGGCCCGCCGCTCGGCGCCGACGGCGCGTTGCTCGGTAGGGACGGCCCGCTGCGCGGTGCCGGCCACCGGCTGTCGGGTGTGGACGTGCGGTTCGCCGGTGGCGGCCGGCCGTGGGTGCGCCGGCTCCGCGCCGTGGCCGGCGAGTCGGTCGGCCACTGCCCGCAGCGTCGGCTGCTCGTAGAAGAGCGTTGAAGAGACGTGGGGACGGGTCTCGGCCAGCGCCCGGTTGAGCTGGAGGACCATCACCGACTCCAGGCCGATCTCGGCGAGTGGGCGGTCGGGATCCACCGCCTCCGGCGCGAGTTTGGTGACCTCGGCGAACAGGGTGAGGAGGTGGTTGAGGACGGTCGTGTCAGTGGTGGGCGCCGCGGGCGTCGCGGGCGTCGCGGGCGTCGCGGGCGTCGCGGGCACCTCGGGCGTCGCGGGCACCTCGGGCACCTCGGGCACCTCGGGCGCCGCAGCCGGCGCTCCGGTCGGCACGCGGTCCGGATCGCCGTGGTGCACCCACACCTGGTCCGCTCCCGTGTGCCAGGCGTCGCTCAGCGCCCTGAACCCCTCCTCCGTGGGCATCGGCGCGAGCCCCCGGTCCGCCCACAGGTACGCCCGCGTGCGGTCGCTCACCCGCATGCCGCCGTCCTGCCACAGCGGCCAGGCGAGGGAGAGCGTGCGCCCGCGGCGACGTCCGTCCGCGACCCAGGTGTTGCGTACCGCGGCGAACGAGTCGAGGCAGGCGTTGGCGGTGGCGTAGTCGGACTGCCCGGGGTTGCCGGTGATCGCGGCGCCCGAGGAGAACGCGAGCACGAAATCCAGCGGACAGTGCTCGGTGGCCCGGTCGAGGTGGACGAGGCCGTCCGCTTTGGCCGCGAGCACGTCGTCCCACTGTTCGGCGGTCTTCTCCGCGAGCAGCGCATCCCGCACCACGCCGGCGGCGTGCACGATTCCGTTCACCTCGCCGGCCTCGGCGACGAGATGGCGCACTTCTTCCCAGCGGGAGACGTCGGCGCGCACGTACCGCGCCACCGCTCCGGCCTGCCGCAGGTCGGCGAGAAGGCGCTCGATCCGGTCGTCGCCCGGTGACCGGCCGGCGAGCACGAGGGTCGGCCGCCGCACGTCGGCGGCAATCCGGCGGGCCGTCAGGGCACCGATGCCACTGGCGCCGCCCGTGATGAGATATACGCTGCCGTCCCGCCAGGGTGCCGAGGAGCCCGTGCCGCGAGGCGCCGGGTCCCAGGTCAGCGTGTGCCGGACACCGCCGCGGTGGACGACGAGGTCATCCGCGGTGGTCGCGTTCTCCGCCACGACAGCGGCCACGTCGACACCGCCGTCGCCCTCGGCATCGTCGATGACGATGACCTGGCCGACGATCCGCGGGTTCTCCTTGGCGACGGTCCGCAGCAGCCCGGACAGGGCGGGGGTGTCGGTGACGACCTGGACCAGTGTGGTGCCGTGCCGGTCGTCGAGGCCCTGGAGGGCCTTGGCCACCTGCCACGACAGGTCACGGAACCGGCTCTCCGGCCGCTGCTTGGCGGTCTCCAGGCGGATGGCTCCGGGCACCGAACCCGCACCCCCGCACAGGATGACGACGCGCCGGTCGTACCGTTCGGTCGAGGCGGCGGGCGTCGGCGTCCACCGCGGAGTCAGCAGGACCGTGCCACTCGCCCTCCCGGTGCTCTCCCCCTTTTCGCCCTCCTCCTGCTCCCTCTCCTTCCCCGTGCTTTCCTTCTCCGTGCTTTCCTTCTTCGCGCCTTCCTTGTTGGTACCGGGGAACCAGAACCGGTCGCGGGCGAAGGGATAGCCGGGCAGGTGCGCGCGACCGGGCGTCGGGCCGTCGGACACCGCACGCCAATCGACGGTGGCGCCGCCGGTCCACCGCCCGATCAGGTCGCCGCCGTCCCCACGGTCGCCGGTGGTGACGAACGCCCGCAGCCTGTCGACGAGTTCGGCGCGCGAGGAGACGACCCAGCCGCCCCGCTCCGCCATCTCCTCACGGCCGACCTGCAGGCTCCACGCGACGGACCGGAGCGGTACCTCGTCCGACTCCTCCAGGTAGGCCAGCAGATCCCGGGCGCGCTCGGTCAACTGCCGCGCGGTGCGTGCCGAAAGCGGCACCGCCACACTCCCGCCGGCCCTCTCGTGCTCCGTGTCCTGGCCGCCGGGCACGTACTCCTCGACGACGACGTGGGCGTTGGCGCCACCGAAACCGAAGCTGCTCACCCCGGCGCGCCGCGGTGCCACACCGCCCTCACGGTTGCGGGGCCGCGGCCAGGACGTGTTCTCCCGCACGATGTGGAACGGACCACCGTCCAGTTCGATGTACGGGTTGACCTGCCGGAGGTGCTGAGTCGCCGGCAGCACCCCGTGCCGGAGCGCGAGCAGCACCTTCAGCAGCCCGGCGATGCCCGCGGCTGCCTCCAGGTGACCGATGTTGGTCTTGACCGAACCGAGGCCGCACGCACCGTCGTCGCTCCGCCCCAGCCGGCGGAACGCCGTGCGCAGCGCACGCACCTCCACCGGATCGCCGAGGGCCGTACCGGTGCCGTGTGTCTCGATGTAGCCGATGGTGTCGGGATCGAGGTCGCCGACGGCGGTTGTCACGAGCTCGGCCTGGGCATCGGCGTTGGGCGCGGTCAGCGAGTTCGCCCGGCCCCCGTGGTTGAACGCGCTTCCCCTGAGCACTCCGAGGATCGCGTCACCGTCGCGCTCCGCTGCCGCCAAGGGCTTGAGCACGACCGCCCCGACCCCTTCGCCCCGCACATAGCCGTTCGCGTCGGCGTCGAAGGTCTTGCACAGGCCGTCCGGGCTGAGCATGCCCGCACGGTGCGCGCTGACGAACGTGTCCGTATGGAGCAGCACGTTCACCCCGCCCGCGACGGCCATGTCGCACGCGCCGGAACGGATCGCCTCCATCGCGCGGTGCACCGCCACCAGCGAGCTGGAGCAGGCCGTGTCGATCGGTTCGCTCGGGCCGCGCACGTCGAGCAGGTACGAGATGCGGTTGGCGAGGATCGAGTGCGTCGTCCCGGTCGAGGTGAACGCGTCCGGTGCCACTCCGAGCGCGGTCAGGAGGGTCGCGTAGTCGTTGCCCGTGACGCCGATGAACACGCCCGTGCGGGCCGGCAGGTCGGCCGGCCGGTACGCGCTGTCCTCCAGCGCCTGCCACACCGTCTCCAGCGCCAGGCGGTGCTGGGGGTCCATCAGCTCGGCCTCGCGCGGCAGGACGCGGAAGAACTCGGCGTCGAAGGCGTCGACGTCTTCCAGGGCACCGATCCGCTGGGGGAAGTCCTGGGCCTTGAGGGCCCTGCGGTGGTCCGCGTCGTACCGGTGCCAGGGGAACGCGGTGACGGAGTCCTTGCCCGCCACCAGGTTCGCCCAGTACGCGTCCAGATCGCGGGCGCCCGGGAAGCGCCCCGCCGCGCCGATGACGGCGACCGGCATGCGCGGATCGGACGCGGCCCGTCCTGGCTGCGGCTGCTCGACCTCGCTCCGGACAGGTGGCGTCTCCGCCTCGACCAGGACAGGCCGGGACTCCACCTCCACCGTGACACCGTGTTCGTCGGCCAGGTGGGCGCCCAGCCCTTCCAACGTCCTGACATCGAAGAAGACCGCCGGGCTGACCTTGACGCCGAACCGCTCGTGGATCTCCTGCGCGAAGGTCACCAGCGAGATCGAGTCAAATCCGAACGCGTCCAGACCGGTACGTGGATCGAGCTCCTCCGCCTCGAACTTGAGGAGGCCGGCGGCGATGGAGCGCAGGGCCTCGACCAGCGCGGACCCGTCCGGTGCGGACCCGTCCGGCGCGGACCCGCCCGGCGCAGCCGGCCGCGTGACCGCCGCTCCCCGGGCGGCCGGCTCCGGGGCGGTCCGCGGCACCGGCCGTACGGCCGGCTCCGCGCCGTCGACGCCGCGCCGCACCCCGCGCAGCTCGCCGACCACCTCACCCGTCTCCCCGACCAGCTCGATCCGGTCGTCCCCGAACACCACATGGGTGACCGCCGCCCCGGCCCGCACGTGGATCTCCGCGATGTGGTTGAGCGCGACCCGGGGCCAGTCCGGCACCCCGGTGCGCTTGGCCTCCCACTGCACACCCTGCGCGATCACGACGAGCACGAACGGCTCGACGGTGATGTTGCGCCGGACGTGGTCCTGCTGGAACGCGGGCCGGCCGACGCTCAGCACGGTCCGGCCGTCCGAGGCGCGGAACACGCCGTCGACCGCGCACGCCGTCGTATTGAAGTCCAGCCCGCCGGTGGCCAGTTCGGCCAGGAACTCCTCCCGCGTGCGGACCGGCCGCAGCCCGGACAACTCGATCCGGCCCGACGGCGCCGTGGCGGCCCGCACGGTGAACTCCACAGCCGCCGACCCGTCCTCGGTCCGGACGGTGCCGTGACCGTCGGCGAATTCCGTGACCAGCCGCTCGGTCGCGGACCAGTCGATCGGCCGCAGCACGCGGAGGTCGTGGACGGACGCCGGCTCGGCGAACCCGCTGACCTTCGCGGTGGCCAGCGCGAGGTCCACGGCGAAGGCCGGCGCGATGGCGGGCACCTTGTCCAGGCGGTAGCCGTAGTCGAGCAGGTCGGCGAGGCGGACGTCCACGCCGTAGCGCAGGCCGCGGACATCGGACTCGTTGCGCCCCAGGAACGGGTGCAGCCGCTCCCGCAACGCCAGCGGGGCCAGCACGGTCGGCGCGCCGTCGGTCGGCTCGACCCAGCAGCGCACCTTCTCGAACGGGTACGGGGGCAGCGACACCCGGCGCTCTGCCGGCAACCGTTCCCAGTCGACGCTCCTGCCGGCGACCCAGGTCGCGGCGAGCTCGTGCGCGGGCAGGTCCCGCCGGCCGGCGAGATAGCCGTCCACGGCTGCCAGCGCCGACCGTTTGTCCGCTGCTACGAACGCCCAGCGGTGGGGCAGCTCGTTCTTGCCGACCCGCAGGGTGAACGCGATGTCGGGCAGGTCGGTCTCCCGCGCCCCGCCGAGGTAGGAGCGGAAGGCGGCCAGGTAGCGCCCGAGCGCTGCTTCGTTCATCGCCGAGAACACGAACAGCTGCTCGCCGAACGGCTCCCGGCGCACCGGGCGTTCGGGGTATTCCTCCAGGATGATGTGCGAGTTCATCCCGCCGGCGCCGATCGAGGTGACGCCGGCCCGCCGGGGCAAGGGCACCTGCCGGCCGTCGGCCGAGGTGACCGTCGGCCTCCAGTCGGCCACCGACTGCTGTACCCAGAACGGCGTGTCGGCGAAGTCGATGTCCGGGTTGAGTTCCGCGCTGTGCAGGGACGGCAGCAGCTTGCCGTGCCGGAACTGGAGCAGCACCTTGGCCAGACCGATCATGCCGGCCGCCGCGAGCAGGTGCCCCATGTTGGACTTGACGGAGCCGAGCGCGCAGAACTGCCTGGCCGCCGTGTACTTCCGGTACGCCGACGTCAGCGCCCGGACCTCGATCGGGTCGCCCAGCGCGGTGCCCGAGCCGTGCCCCTCGACGTAGCTGATCGTCCGCGGGTCGACACCGGCGTCGTCCAGGGCCTTCTCGATCGCGCGCGCCTGCATCACCGGGTTCGGCACGGTGAAGCCGTTGCGGGTACCGGAGTTGGACAGGGCGGTGCCCCGGATCACTGCGTACACCTGGTCGCCGTCGCGCTCGGCGTCGACCAGCGGCTTGAGCACGACCGCGCCGACGCCCTCACCGAGGATGGTGCCGTCCACACCGTGGCCGTAGCTGCGGATCACGTCGGAGGTGCCGGTGGTGAAATGCTCCTGCGACGAGGTGATGAGGTTGTACGGGTGCAGCATCAGGTTGATGCCGCCGGCGACCACCATCCGGCACTCGCCGGACCGCAGCATCTGCACGGCCTGGTGCACGCACGTGGACGAGGCCGAGCACATGGTGTCCACGAAGATCGATGGCCCGGTCAGGCCGTAGAAGTAGGACAGCATGTTGGGGATCGTGCCCGTGTAGCTGCCGCTCTGCGGGGCGCCGCGGGTGAGACTGTTCTGGAAGCCGTACAGGTTGTAGTGGTTGCTCATGGTCCCCACGAGCACGCCGACATCGCCCTGGTAGCGGCGGTGGATGGTCTCCCGCGAGTAGCCGGCGTCCTCCAACGCCTGCACGCCGGCTTGGAGGAAGAGCCGCACCTCCGGGGACATCTGCTCGGCCTCGCGCTTGGAGATGCGGAAGTACCGGGGGTCGAACGTGTCGATGTCGCGGAGGAACGTCCCGGTCCTGATCACGGTCTTGCCCGGCACGGCCCGGTCGCGGTCGTAGACGGCCTCGTGGTCCCAGCGGTCGGCGGGGATCTCCTCGAACACGTGCCGGCCGCTCTCCAGCAGCTCCCACAGCTCGTCCAGGGTCTCGGCACCGGGGTAACGCCCGGACACGCCGACGATCGCGATGTCGTGCCGGTCGTCGCGCTCGGGTTCGCGGACGACGGGAGCGGTGGACTCCGTCCTGCCGGGCTCTGCTGCTTCCGGAGCCACGTCGCCGGACTCCGCCCTGTCGGGCTCTGCTGTTTCGGGCGCCACGCCGCCGGACTCCACCCGGCCGGACTCGACTGCGCGCGGCTCCGCCCGGCCCTCGGACCACGTGGCCGGAGCCGCTGCCGGGACGGCCGGCGCGCCGGCGCCTCCGCTCGCCCCCAGCACGGTTGCCAACTGCTCGGGCCGTGATTCCACGAAGTGCGCCGCCACGTCCGCGATGTTCAGGTACTCGAAGAAGATCGTCTTGGACAGCGGCCCGAACACCTTCTCCAGCCGCGCGGTCACCCCCAGGATGCCCAGCGAGTCGATGCCGTAGTCGATGAGGTTGGCGGTCGTGTCGAGGTCCTCGGGGGCGTGCCGGAGGACCTCGGCGATGATCCCCGTGAGCAGCTCCTCGGTCTGCTCCTGCAGGTTTCCGTCGACGGCGCCACCGGACGACGCCGGGCGGGCCGGCGCGGGGCGGCGCGGCCCGGCGAGGGAGGCCTCGGTGCCGTAGGCGACGACGACGTGGGCGGGGGCGTCGGCGCGCAGGGACCGGCCGAAGGCGCGCAGTCCGTCCTCCGTGGGCAGCGGCTCCCACCCGCGCTCGCGGCGCTGCGACTCGCGGGTGACCTCGTCCGCCGTCATGCCGCCGTCGGCCCACAGCGGCCAGCTGACGGCCACGGTCCTGCCACTGCGCTCGCCCGCGTCGACCAGCGCCTGGCGGTGCTCGGCGAAGGCGTCCAGAAAGGCGTTGGCCGCCGCGTAGTCGGACTGCCCCGGGTTGCCGTAGACACCGGCGACCGAGGAGAACAGCACGAAGAAATCCAGGTCGAGGTGGCGGGTGGCGGCGTCGAGGCAGAGCGCGCCCCGGACCTTCGGCGCGGTCACGCGGCGGACGTCGGTGAGGTCCTTGCGCAGCAGGTACTGGTCGTGCAGCACCCCGGCCGCGTGCACAACGCCGTGGAGCGCACCGTGCTCCCGCAGGATCGTCTCGACCGCGGCGCGCACGGTTCGGGCGTCGGTGACGTCGACCGGCAGGTGGTGTGCGTCGACCCCCTCGGCGCGCAGGGACTCCACGGAGCCGTCCGCGGACCGTCCGCTGAGGACGACTGTCGCCTCCGCACGGCTCAAGTAGCGGGCGAGGTGCGGGCCGATGCCGCCCAGGCCACCGGTCACCCAGTACACGCCCCCGGTCCGCAGCTCCGGCACCTGCGGACCGGCGCCGAGCGGCGTCTCGACGGGCTCGCGTACCTGCCGGGCGCCGTCGGCGGTGTAGCGGACGTCGGTGTCGGCGGAGCCGTCGGCGCACTCCTCGCGCACGATCCGCGCCACCTCTGCCGGGGACGTCGCCTGAAGGCCCGGGATCCGGACCAAGCGGCCCGAGACGAGCGGGTTCTCCAGCGCGACCGTGCGGAACAGGCCCACCAGCGGTGCGTGGAAGTGCGCCGGTACCCGGGCGTCGACCAGTACCACGAACCGGTGCTCGTCCTTGGGACCGGCCGCCAGCAGCCGCTGGACGTCGGCGAACGCCTGGTCGGTCACGGCGTCGATGCCGTCGGCCGGGCGGGCCGGCGCGATCCCCGGCAGGGCCATGGTGTGCGCGGTGCGGGAACCGCCGTCGGCGTTCAGCGGCCGGTCGATCCACCGGGGGATCGCCGTGACGACGCGCGGACCCGCGTCGGTGGTGCGCTGGGCGAGCCCCCGCAGGCCGACGCTCAGTACGCCGTCGCGGTCGCACAGGTCGATGTCGAACGTGGCGAGCGCCCCGGAGCCCCCGCTCCGTCGGACCCACGCCCATGTCTCGGACGGGCAGGGCCGGTGGACCTGGAGCTCGTCGAGGGCGAAGGCCAGCGTCGGGCCGGACGCCTCGCCCATCAGGACCACGGATGTCTGGAAGGCGGCATCCAGGACACTCGGCGGCAGCACGTACCCGCCACCCTCCGTCGGACGGATGCGGACGAGCGCCTCGTCGCGCCCCACCCGGACCTCGCGCAGCGCGCGCAGGGCCGGCCCGTACTCCAGATGCTGGGCACGCAGGCGCGCGTAGATCTCGCCGGTGTCGCGCGAGGTGTGGCAGGACACGCGCAGGGCGTCCAGGTCCAGCGGCGACGGTTCCGGCACCGGGACGACCTCGGCGGATCCCGTGCTGTGGGTCGTCTCACCCTGGAGGAACGCGAAGTCAATGGCGTCACCGCGCGGCGTCAGCCCGATGTGCACCTCGACCGGTTCGTCGACGACGAGCGGCCGCCGCCACGCGACGTCGCGCAGCCGGACCGCCCCGTCCCGCGGCGCCGCGCACTCCACGGCGGCCCGCGCCATCTCCAGGTAGGCGGCCGCGGGCAGCACCCGACGGCCGTGGACCCGGTGTGCGGCGAGGAAGGGCTCGGAGCCGGTGAACACGGAGGTGTAGCGCTGCTGCGCCAGATCGGAGGTGTTCCGGTGGACGAGCGGGTGCAGCGTCGCGGTGTCCGGCATCCCGGACCGCGGCGCCACGTACCAGTGCCGGTCCCGGGCGAAAGGGTAGGCCGGCAGCCGCACGCGGTGCGCCCCGGGGTGCCGGGGCCAGTCGGCGGCCCCGCCGCGCACCCACGACTCCGCCGCGGCCAACACCTCGTGCCCGGCCCCGGCGGGGTTGCGCACCTCACCGTCCGCGACGGACTCCAGCGCGGCGACTAGCTGTTCCCGGTCCGCGACGACGAACGCGGCCCTGGCCCGCATGGGTTCGCGGCCGAACTGGAGCGTGTGGGCGATGTCGGCCGCCGACTGGCTCGGCCGTAGCGTGTGCTCCGGTGCCCGCAGGTGGTCCCGCAACCGCTCGGCCAGCGCGCGCAGCCGCTCCGGAGTCTTCGCCGAGAGCGGGACGACGTGCGGTCCCGGCCTCTCGACGGCCGGCCGCGCGCCGACGTGTTCCTCCAGCAGCACATGGGCGTTGGTCCCACCGAACCCGAACGAACTGACGCCCGCCCGACGCGGCACGCCCTCGCCGGCCGGCCACGGCCGCGTGTCACCGACGATGTAGAACGGACTGCCGTCCAGGTCGATCAACGGGTTCAGGGCCTCGAAGTTGACCGTCGCCGGCAGCACTCCGGCGGCCATCGCGCCGATCACTTTCACCACACCCGCCACACCAGCGGCCGATTCCAGGTGACCGATGTTGGTCTTGATCGACCCGATGCCCGTGCTGCCCGGCCGCGGCCGGGTTCCGTTGGCGTCGTGCAGGCTCTGGAAGGCGCGCTTGAGGCCGACGACCTCGATCGGGTCGCCGACCGGTGTGCCCGGCCCGTGTGCCTCGATGTAGCCCACGGTGTCGGGCGCGATGCGGGCGCGGGTGTGGACCTCCTCGATCAGTGCGGCCTGCGCGGCCGGGTTGGTCACGGTCAGCGAGTTGGTCTTGCCGCCGTGGTTGGTGCCGACGCCCTTGACCACCGCGTGTACCAGGTCGCCGTCCGCCACCGCCTTGGCCAGCGGTTTGAGCAGCAGGACCGCGCCGCCCTCGCCGCGGACGAACCCGTCGGCGCCCTGGTCGAAGGCGTGCGAGGTGCCGGTGGGGGAGAGCATGCCGGCCTTGCTGAACGCCACGAACAGCTTCGGCGACCAGCACAGGTTCACCCCGCCGGCCAGCGCCAGCTCGCAGTCGCCGTTGCGCAGTGCGGTGACGGCCTCGTAGAGCGAGACCAGGGAGCTGGAGCAGGCGGTGTCGTTGGCGATGCTGGGGCCGTGGAAGTCGAAGAAGTAGGACAGCCGGTTGGCGACGACGGAGAACGCCGTGCCGGTCGGGAAATAGCCGTCGGCCGGCACGTCGTCGCGTTCGATCAACTCGGCGTAGTCGGCGTGGGAGACACCCATGAACACGCCCGTGCGGCTGCCCGCGAGCTCGCCCGCCCGGTAGCCCGCGTCCTCGATGGCCTGCCACGCCAGCTCCAGCGCGAACCGCTGCTGGGGGTCCATCGTCTCCGCCTCACGCGGGGAGATGTTGAAGAAGGCGGCGTCGAAGCGGTCGGCGTCCTCGATGAACCCGGCCCAGACACTGTTCGTCTTCTCCTCGTCCTCGCGCGGATCGCCCAAGTAGCGTTCCTTCGACCACCGTTCCGCGGGCACCTCGGTGATCAGCGAGCGTCCCGCCGAGAGGTGGTCGAACAGCTCGGCCAGCGTGTCGGCACCGGGGAACCGCAGGGCGAGACCGGTGATCGCGATGTCGTCGGCACTCATCGGCTCTCCTCCGCTTGCTGCACGGCACGACGGTTGTCCACGGTCACGCGCAGGTTCAGCGTGGCGGTCGACGGGCGGCCAGGCCGACTGCCGTCGCCCCGCACGAACTGCCGATGGAGTACGGCGGTCGTCAGCAGGTAGAGGAAGGCATGGTCCTCCTTGGTGCTGATCTCCTCCACCGGCGACGCCATGACCTTGTTGACCAGGCGGCGGGCGAACTGCTGGTCCACGAAGCCGAGCTCGGCCAACTCGTGGTCGGACAGCAGCAGTTCCAGGTAGTCCGGGCGATTGTCCTTGAACACGGTGCTGCCCGGTGCGCGGTAGGGCTGTTTGGGGCGCCGCGTGGTCCACTCCGGGAGCTCGGCACGGAATGCCTTCTTCAACAGGGCCTTCTCGACCTGACCGTCGTCGTAGCGGAGATTCACCGACGCGGCGGCGCGCACCACGGCCGGGTCGAGGAACGGGCAGCGGTTCTCGACGCCGTGCGCCAGGGCGGCGCGCTCTCCCTGCGTGGACAGAAGGAATCCGGCCAGCAGTGTCTTGTACTCCAGCCACTGGGCCTTGTGCACCGCGGGCATCTGCGCGTAGCCGGGAGTCCCGGCTACGAGGGCAAGCAGGTCGCCGAACGGTTCACGGCCGTCGGTGAGCAGGCGCGCGGCGAACAGGCCGTTCTGGTAACGCATCTCGTGGGAGAACAGACCTGGCAGGCGTTCCACCGAGAACTGCTGGTAGAGCCCGAGCAGGTGGGCCTGGTGGGCGGGGCCGAAGTGCGTCAACTCCGGGTGCAATCCGGCCAGTCGGGTACGGCGCTCGTCATCGGGGAGTTCGTTCCACCGCCGGCGCAGCAGGGTCTCGCGGAAGAGCGAGTAGCCGAGGAACGCCTCGTCGGATCCCTCGCCGCTGAGGATCGTCTTGATGCCGGCGTCGCGGACGTGCCGGGACAACAGGAACATCGGTACGAACGAGGTACGAAAGGTGGGTACCTCGGCGTGGTACACGGCGGACTGGAAGTTGTCGGTGATGTCCGTGCCGGTGATCGCGACGCCGGAGTGCCGGGTGCCCAGGTGCTCGGCGACCAGGCGCTGGCTGTCGGACTCGTCGAAGGTCTTGTCCTGGAACGCCACGGAGAATGTGCGGACCTGGTGCGGGGAGAGCTGGGTGGCCAGTCGCGTCACCACCGAGGAGTCCAGGCCGCCGCTGAGGTAGACGCCGACCTCGACGTCGGAGCGAAGGCGCATCTCCACGCTGGTGTGCAGGGTCTCCCTGATGAGCTCGATCGCCTCGGCCTCGGACCCGTCGAAGCCGGGCACGTCGAAGGAGAGGTCCTCGTAAGGGCGCAGCGAGCGGCGACCCGCGCTGAGGGTCAGCACGGAGCCCATCGGGAGCTGGCGGATTCCCTGGTACGGCGTGCGGTCGGGCAGCGGCGTCCACGTGGCGTAGATCGTGGCCAGTTCCCTCGGATCGAAGGCGAAACGGAACCCGGGGAAGGCGTGGAACGCCTTCATCTCGGACGCGAACAGGAAGTCGCCGCCGTGGTCGGCGTAGAACAGCGGGCGTTTGCCGTAGCGGTCGCGGGCCAGTACGAGGTCGCCGCCGACCGCGTCCCTGATGGCGACCGCGAAGGCTCCGTTGAACCGGGTGAAGCAGTCCGTTCCCCACTGGATCCAGGCCTGGAGTACCACTTCGGTGTCGGAGTGGTCGGTCCGGAACGGGCGGCCGAGGGCTTCCAGTTCCGCGCGGAGCTCGATGTGGTTGTAGAGCTCACCGTTGAAACAGATCCAGTAGCGCTGTGAGGGGTCGGACATGGGCTGCGAGCCGTCGGCGAGGTCCACGATCGCCAGCCGCACCGCCCCCATGGCGATGCCGTCATCCAGGTAGTAGCCGGCCTCGTCCGGCCCGCGGTGACAGATGTTCGACAGCATCGAGGTGATGACCTCGGTGGTGGCACCGGAGTGCAGCGAAGTCGAAAGGAAGCCGGCCAGCCCGCACATGTCCCGTCCTTCTACTTCGAGGAGATCTTCTTCTGTATGAATGCGTCGATCGTGGTGAGTGTTACGAAGACGTTTTCGAGTATGTCCTCCGCACTGATCTCGACCGAGAACTCGGATTCCAGGAAACTCATCATCCTGACGTACCCGAACGAATCGATGACACCTGCCTTGAACAGGTCGGTGTCCGGTGTGATCACGTCGTCGAACTCGAAGAGGAAGCGTTCCTCGAGGTACTGCCGGATCTTTTCCGTCGTCGCCATATCTCATACTCCAACCTTGATTTTGTGCACCATCTGCGTAAGGGTGAAGCCCCCGATTTCGGTGAATTCGAGCCTCTCGTCGCCGTCGAGGAGCGCGCGGACGCTGTCGGTCCAGCGCACCGGGGCCACCAACTGCTCGGTGAGCATGTGTGCCACCTGCCCCGGCTCGTAGGGCCGGGCTGTGACATTGGAGATGACCGGTGTGGTGGGTTCGGAAAATCTGAACTGCCCGAGGAATGCGGCGAATTGCACGCGGGCCGGCTCCATGTACCGGGAGTGGAAGGGTGCGCTCACCCTGAGCGGCACGAAGCGGACGTCCCGGTGCTGCAAGGAGGCGTGCGCCGCGGTCAGTACGGGCGCAGTGGCCGCGATGGTCAACTGCGATCCGGTGTTGAAGCCGGCGATGTCGACGCCGTCGACTCCGTCCTCGGCGAAGATTTCCCGCAGCTGTTCCGCCGGCGTATCCATCACCGCGGTCATGCCGCCGTCGGAAGCCGCCGCCATCAGTTTCCCGCGCTTGGCGACCAGTCGCAGTCCCGTTTCGAAGTCGAAGACACCGGCCGCGAGCAGGGCGTTGTACTCGCCCAGACTGTGCCCCAGATAGAAATCCGCCGGCCGGTCCTCCTGGTGTACCCGCTCGAACGTGTGCAGCGCGTTGACGACGTACAGGGCCGGCTGCGTGTACTCCGTGCGGGCCAGCAAGGAATCCGGGTCTTCCGTGCACAGAGAAACGATGTCGTATCCCAGCACATCCGAAGTGAACTGCACAAGGCCCGGATAACGCCCGAAGACGTCGGCCCCCATTCCTTTTTTCTGACTTCCCTGCCCCGTGAACATGACCGCTAGCACGACACTCCTTCAAACTGCGATAACTTGTGCCGGGAAAATCATGGGTGGAAGCGTGCAAAATGCCGGTACTGGTCAGGCTGTCGAGTGCACGGCATGCCTTATCGAGATAACCGATCGAAGCATGTCCAAGAAGGCTCTACCGCGGCTGCTCATGACCAGATCGGGCATCATGGCGACGCCGAGTGACGAAGGGGGCAGGACATCGGCGATCTCGACTGCTCGGACGCTCCCTCCGTCGAAAGTCGCCCCGCTAGCAGCGCGTTGGTACATCAACGCGAACCCGGAGCCGGCAGCCACGAGGCCGCGCATGGTCTCCAGGCTCGTCGTCGTGATCACCTGCGGCATGCGGACGCCGGCGTTGGCGAGCAATTTATCGAAATGGCGGAGAGTGGCCGGGGTGTTCAAGGTGATGAGCGGTCGAGTGGTCAGTTCGTCCAGCCCCACCGAGTTGGCCCTGCCCAGTGGGTCATCGTCTGCCAAGAGGGCGTAGGCAGGCAAGTCGACCAGCGGGTGAAACCTGGAATCGCCCGACAGGAAATCGTATGTCACAGCTAATTCGCAGCGACCGTCCTGCAGTAAGCCCAAAAGGTGATCAGCGGATTCCTCATGGACGTTCAGTTGTAGCCCCGGATGTCGTTCTCTGGCCATCCGGTAGGTCAAAGGCAGGAGAAACGGGGCGATCGTAAAAAAGAATCCGACGTCGAGCTGTCCGACGGTTTCGCCCGCCAGGGCGTCGCCCCGTGCCTTGAATCCCTTGGCGTGCCCCAGCAATGCACGAGCCTCTCGAAGCAAGTGCCGGCCGCTGGGCGTGAGGGAGACGCCACGGGCATGATGACGGAGAAGCAACTGCACGCCAAGATGGCGCTCCAGCCGTATAACGGCCGCCGATACTGTTGACTGCGAGGCGCACAGCTTCTCTGCCGCCTCTGAAATGTTGCCCAGTTCGGCGGACACCACAAAATACCGCAACTGCGTAAGACTGAAGCCCAAGTGATCGGTCACAGTTCACATCCGGAGATCTTTTCCTGGAGTCTGACCATTCTGATTTTGTGTTCAGTGGTGAGCAGGTGGTCTCTTTGCCGGCAAGGGTCGGCCATCCTTGCCAGGGCGAACGGTGGTGCTCTTGCGATCCTCGGAGCGTCGAGCTCTCGGCCGCGTTCCCCGGTCGGTGTCCGGTGCTGTGTGCATCTGGATGACGAACAGGACGTTGCCGCAGCCGGATTGGCCGCGGTCTGTGAATAGTGATGGCGACGCTTCGGGAGGAACATGGTATTCGCGAGGGTGTACGAATCCGGGGAGGGTCCCATCTCTCCGTGACGGCATGACGGAAGTGCCACGAGAGCCGAACCCGGCAGTCGACCCGGTCGAGAGTGTCGTTCCGCCACCCTCATGGGGCTTTCGCATCCTAGAGCGCTCAACCTTCTCGACGCGCTCTACGATTTGGACAATCACCAGGTGGCCAAAGGTCATCATCGATGGCGGTGGTCGAGGGTCGACTGAGCACCCCTCACCGGAGTGCTCAGATGATTTTCCCCGCATGCCCGGACCGCTTGAAGGGCGGGCTCACCATTGACGATGCCCTCCCCCCGCGAACGCACCCCAACTTTCACCGGGAATCCACGTCCCGGCTGTGCGGCCTGTGCCGTCGGCCGGCCCGTCGCCAAGGATATTCCGGCCAGCCGCGCCACGCGCCGTCGTCGGGGCGGCTGGCCGGTAACCGCCGGTGTCCCCGATATCGTTTGGACAACTGGACGGGAAATGTGAAGTCCCGGCCCGGCCGGCCCCGCCCGTCGCACGCCCCTCGACGGCGTTGGCCGGGCAGCGCGGTCCACTCCGACCTCCCCTGCAGCGTCCGTCACCTCCCGAACGCTCCGGCCCCCTGGACCGGACGGGGCGTTCCGGACAAGGCCGGGAACACCGCAAGATCCCGGCTGGGCAGCCCCGTTCGCCTGCGCTCGTGAGCCCCGGCCCGCTCGGCGCCCGGCCTGGTGCCCCACCTGACGGACGAGATGGCCGACACATCACCGATGCCCGCGCCCAGGCCGTGGCCCTTGCCCAGCAGGGCATCCGCTACGAGACGCAGCCGGACGGCCGACCTGCCACGTCGGCAAACTGCTCTCCGTCTCCGCCGGTGCGGCCATGCCGCCGGCCGTTCCCGCGGTGATCGGCTTTTTCCTCTCCCGAGGCGTCCTCGCCACCGCTCCAGAAGGTCGGCGCCCGGAAGTGGGTCCATCGGCAGCGTCAGTCGATCGAGCTCGCCGAGCTCGCCCCGGGCGCCGGGTTCGTCGCGGACCCGGCGGTGGAGCTCGGCCCGCACCCCGGACTTCGTCCACTCGGCGAAACGCCGGTGAGCCGTCGGTCCGGACGGCGCTGACGGCAACTGCTGCAACGTGCAGCCCGAGGTGGCCACGCACATGATCGCGGCCGGCACCTCCCGGTCACCATGCCGGCTCCGGCCACCGCTCCGAGGCCGCGACGGTGGCTCCGGCATCACCCGCTGGAACAACTTCTGCAACGCGTCCGGCGCCGGCCGCTCAACGATCCCCACCACGACCGACATCGCACCGAGTCCGCCGATCGGGATGACCTCTCAACGGTGTAACTGGTGTGGTGGGTGAGTCCGATGCGGGCTGCTGAGAGGCGCCCGTCGAAGGTGAGGTCGAACGCCTGGAGGGCTCGCTTCCAGCGGCAGTTCCATCGTTTGCGGCCCTTACCGGCTCGGTGGGGGCGGTGAGGACAGGCGTGAGTGCCTGTCCTGGCCTAGGTGATCGGTCATCTCACCGTCAAGCGCGGACTCCAGCAGCCGCGTGATGAGCTGCCGGAGCAGCCCGCCCTCGCCGGTCACAGGTGCAGTTCTCCATGATCGGATTCACACCGTTCTATTCACACTTCCTTCTCATGACGTGGCCGTCCGATGGAGCACGGTGTCGACGATGAGGTCGATCTCCCGCGGACTCGGTGGCTCGCCGGTGAGCAGAAAGGTCTGCAGTATCAGAGCGGGACCGGTGCGAGCGGCCAGCGGGTGCACGATCTCAGGGCCCAACTCGCCGCTGCGCATGCCCTCATGCAGGATGGCTTCGATGCGCTCAAGACGCGGCGCGATGACCCTGTCGGCGAACATGGCACGCAGGTCCGGCTCGCGCAGCAGGTCGACGATGAACTCGATGCCCGGTACGAGAGTCCTGCCGGCCAGCACACCACTGAAGGCGGCGAGGGCGTCGGTGAGGTTTTCCCGGGTCGAGTGCTCCGGGTCCGGCTCGGGCAGCGGGGGCAGGGCGTAGCGCAGGGCGTCCAGAACCAGTGGTCGCTTGCCGGGCCAACGCCGGTAGAGCGCGGCCTTGCCCGTGCCGGCACGGGCGGCGATGCCCTCCATGGTGAGTCGGCCATAGCCGTTCGCGGCGAGCTCGTCGAGCGTCGCGACATAGATCGCGTGTTCCAGTTCCGCACCTCGGCGACGGCCGGGTGTTGCGCTCTCTGTCATGGATCCAATAGTAGACGCTGGCGTTCCTTTCTGCCTATAGTGGCTTTAGTGAACAACCCCGTCTACTAGAAGAGGTGAGGGTTGGATGGCCGATCTGCATCCTGCGCGTGACCACCAAGGCAGCCGGGAGCCGGCGCTGGATTTCGAGGCGGTGTACCAAGGGCGCGAGATCTCCTACGGAGCGGACGACCGCCGGTCGGACCTGATCCCGTGGGCACTGGACGCTCCCCAGCCGCTGGTCGTCGAGCTGGAAGCGGCGGGCGAGATCGCCGGCCCGGTTCTGGAATGCGGCTGTGGGCTCGGGGACAACGCCCTGTTCCTGGCCGGCCGCGGCTACGAGGTGACCGCCTTCGACGCCTCGCCATCCGCGATCGAGCGCAGCCGGGCCAAGGCCACCGCCGCCGGCAGCCCGGTGACCTTCACGGTCGCCGACGCGACGGAGCTGCACGGCATCGGTGTCCCCGGAGGCTTCCGCACTGTCGTCGACAGCGCCATGCTGCACTGCCTGGACGCCGATCAGCGGCGGGTGTACCTCGCTGGGCTGCGTCGGGTTTGCGCGTCCGGTGCGAGGCTTCATGCGCTGTGCTTCCGCGACGAGTTGGCCGCTCGCCTGAAGATGCCGGCCAGCATGGACGAACGCAGCCTGCGCGAGGCTTTCCGTGAGGACTGGACGATCCGGCGCATGGAGCCTCGCCATTACAGCACCGGTTTGACCCTGCAGGCATGGCAGAACTTGGCGCCCGCCGTATCGGGCGGCCCGGAGCGAGACGACGCCATGGCCGTCGACCAGAACGGCAGAGTTCTGCTGCCGTTCTGGCAGATCACCGCTGAACTGACCTGATCGGCCACAGCCGGGCGGGGTCTTTCTCGGCGTGTCCGAGGAAGCACCCCGGCGCCGGATGGGCGGTCGCCTGGAGTGCCGGTCGGTTGCGAAGCGCTGACCAGCATGGAGGGGTGCCGACGGGGTGCGGGGGAGTGGCCTGGCGGGTAGTGCCGTGCGTACTCCTTGGACTTCCGCCAGTCGGCGCGGTTCCTTGAGGCCGGTTCCGCCGGTGAAAGCCACCGGCATAGACGGGCCTGCGCAGTGGATCGGAGAAGTGTGCAGCCTGCGCCACAGGTGCCGCCGGCTGTCCGTCGTTCTGCCGGTCTCCTGCTCAGGAAGCCGTGCCTCCGGGAACCTCGGGAAGGTGGGTGCGGTACACCAACTCGTCGGGGGTCGGGGTGCCGGATGACCCTGGCCGGCCGCCAGACGGCGTCGTACGACATGAGTCCGTGGCCCAGGCGCGTCGATCCGGTCCGTCCGCGGGGTCTACGGCCTGGTGGGCGCGCCGGCCAGGACTTCCACCTTGCCTGTGTCGAGCGAGTAGTAGGCGCCGGCCACGGCAAGGGTGCCCTTCGCCACGAGCGGGGCCAGGTCCGGGTTGGAGCGCAGGTCGGCCGCGGTCAACTCGACCTGCGCGCGGGCCATGGTCTCGACCGGATCGGAGCCGCCCTCCCGGACTGCCTGCTCGTAGGCCGGCCGCAGGGCCCTGACGATCGCATTCAGGTTGCCGGGGAGTGGCTTGCCGTCGCGGATGGATTTGTAGGCTGCCGCGACGGCGCCGCAACGCTGATGCCCGAGGACCACGATGAGCGGAGTGCCGCTCGTCATGGGCCCGTACTCGACCGACCCCGTGACCACCGGGCCGACCGCCTCCCCTCCCGTGCGCATCACGTAGAGGTCACCCAGTCCGGTGTCGAAGAGGAGTTCCGGCGGCACCCGGGAGTCGATGCACGAGAGGATCGCCCCGAAGGGTTCCTGCTTCTGGGCCACGAACTCGCGTCGGTTCGGATCCCGGTCGGGATGCCGAAGGTCTCCGCTCACCCAGCGTTCATTGCCGTCCATCAGTCTCGCGAATGCCTCGGTGGGCGTGCTCGGCCGCGCGTTCGGCGAAGTGCCGGCCGCCAGGGGTGTGGCGCTCGTCGATGAGCACCCCGTGAGCGCGACCGAGGCGACCACGAGTCCGCCGGCGAGCAGTGTTCTGCGATCCGGATGTTCTGATCCGCCCATCGGCGCTGTTCCCTTCAGTCCGCTGAGATGGGTCCGTACATCTCGACCAGGGCGATTGTTCAGCGTTGTGTGGGAGCACGGCGACAGGCGCGAGCGGGTGCGGCCCGCTGTGCCACCGACGGCCCACAGAACCGGCTCGGGCGGCTGAGTGCCTGATGCGCGTGCCGAGGACATGCGGGTCCAGCGGCTCCGTGCTGTTCTCTCCGTGCCCCGGCCCGTCGGCAGGCGTAGCCGCAGCAGGCCGGACCTTGCTGCCAGGTTGTGCCGTCCATCGGTTGCTCCGCCCGGATCACCTTGCCCTTTGGCGTGCAGTGAGTGCCCCAGCGGTGCGTCATCTGCGGGATCGGGAGGCTCCGGGGGCGCTGAAGATCTTGCCTATTGTCAGGTTCACGCCAGATCACCGGACGTCAACCGGTATGAACCGATGCGAGGCGGGCGCGATTTCAAGATCTTCAGGGCATTTCTATTCGGGCAGGTGGTAGATGGCGAGGGCCGCGGTGTCGTCGTGGAGGTGGTTGTTGCTGTAGATGAGGAGATCGTGGTGGAGGCGGTCGAGGAGTTCCCGGGGCTGGAGAGGGCCCCAGGAGAGGACACGTCGGCGGAGGGGGTAGAAGGCTCCGCTGCGGTCGCGTGCTTCGGTGACGCCGTCGGTGTAGAGCAGCAACTGGTCGCCGGGGCCGAAGGGGTACTCATCGACCCGGTAGGCCTCGGTGAGGTGCATGCCCAGGTTGAGGGGCGGTGCGGGGTCGGCCGTCTCCAGTTCAGTGACCCCGTCGGAGCGGATGAGGAGGGGTGGGGGGTGGCCGCAGTTGACGATGCGGACCACGTGGCGGCGGGGGATCTCCGCGAAAACAGCGGTGACGAAGCGCTCGCCCACGTCGTTTCCGGCCAGGCGGGCGGCTCTGCGATTCATGCTCGTCTCCGCCCGGCGGGCAACGGCGGCGAGGTCGGGCTCGTCGTGGGCGGCCTCGCGGAAGGCGCCGAGGAGGGTGGCGGCCGTCTCGACGGCGGGGAGTCCCTTGCCGCGGACGTCGCCGATGACAATGCGGAGTCCGTACGTGGTGGGGACGGCCTCATACAGGTCACCGCCGATGCGTGCTTCCGCAGCGGCGGACAGGTAGAGGGTTTCAACCAGAAGTGGGCCGATGCGGTGCGGGACCGGGCTCAGCAGGACGTGCTGCGCGATCTCGGCCACGAAGCGCACGTTGGCGAGGGTGCGTTCCCGGCGCACGCGGTGGGCGGCCAGGAATGTTCCGAGGACGCCGACCACAGCGGTGCTCAGGTAGGTGGCCACGTAGTGGCGCTCCCACACGTAGGTCACCGGGCGGCCCGCGCAGCACGGGGTGCCGGCCAGGACTCCTTCGAAGGTGATCGCGAACACGGTGACGGCGGCGACGGCAGCGGGGCCGTGGGCGAAGGCTGCGATCACGGGGAGGGCGATGAGCAGGAAGCTCACCGGCCACTGCACGGGCGTAAGGGGTTCGAGCACCAGGATGCCCGCGACGTAGAAGGCGGGCAGCCACCGCATCCACGCGGGCGCGGGCGGCACCTGCGGGCCCCCACCGCCGGGCGGCGCTGCCCAGCCACTCGCCGCCCCGGGGCGGCCCGGCCACCTCACTGCTCACTCCGTCGCAGAGCGAGCGGCGCGAGCGTGGACGCTGCCCAGTCGGGGGACGAAGCCGCCGTGTGGGCCTGCATGCGGACGTTGCTCCTGGCGGCTCCACTCAAACAGCCTGTACACGCGGGACTCCTGGCACATGATGTGGGCAATACGTCCATCCTGCTGCCCCGCAACGCTTCGGGCCGACCATTGCTCCAGCCAATGGCATGTCAGGACCTTCGCGCGGGGGGCTCTATGCCCTTCGGCAAGTCCGGGGTGGTCGCGCGGCAGCTGCCTCGGGCAGGCCTGATTCGTAGAAGGTGCCGTCGCGGGGTGTGGCGGACAGGACGCTGACGCGGTGGCGGGCGAGGTGGAGGGGGGCCTGGGTGTTGGCGTCACGTCAAGGGCGGCGCAGCGCCCGGGGCAGAACGAACCGAAGGCCGGCGAACGTGGCGGACGTGGCGGCGGCGATCGTGAACGCGGCGGTACGGCTGAGAACGACATTCATGAGCAGCAAGACAGCGCCGTTGAGCGCGAGGGCGAGAAACACCAGTCCGACTTCGGCGAGCCGGGCGGAAAGAGCGACGATGCGGATCTTGGCGCCTTTGTGGAACAGGCCGCGATGCAGTGCGACCGGGGTCGCGAGAACCGCGGAGGAGACCACGGTGAGCAGCAATGTGACGACATAAGTATTGCGCTCGAAGGCGTCAAGCTGTGGAAACCTGCTGGTGAAAGCCACACCGAGAAGAAAGGCGAAGACGATCTGCACACCGGTTTGAACGACCCGCAACTCCTGTAGAAGCTCCACCAGGTTTCGGTCGGCCCGCTCCTCGGGTGTCTCGCGGCTGAGTGGACGCGGGCTGCTATTCGGCTGCTTGGGCACGTATTTCATTGTCTCTGCCAGTGGGGCCGCCGTGCGGCTCATCCGAGCCGGCACTGTCATGCGTCACGCCCGGTTTCTCAGCGTGCTTGACGCAATGTCAATGCGGCGGCACGCTGCGTGTTCATGGCGTCAACTCTGTCGTCCTGGCCACCGGAGCACCGTCATTCTGGCTCTCAACTTCCTTCCGGCCCCCCTTTACAGACTCAGCCGGTACGGGAGGAGGCAGACGACGACATCGGTACGTGCTCGCAGCGTGGTGGCCAGCAGGATGCCGCGCTGGTTCTGAAGGATCTTGTAGCGGCGGTGGCGCGGCTCGACCTCCGGGATGAGAACGGCGATCTGCCGTCCTCTCTCTGCCTCCCGCCGGACGTACTCGACGACGGGCTGCACCAGCGAGCGCTGCGGGCTGTCGATGATGTCCAGACGTACCTCCGGATTCCAGCGCATCCAACTCTCCCTCAGGCTGTGGACTTCGGCGGGATCACTGTGCACGGCGACCGCGACGACCTCACCGCCGAGGGCGCGGGCCGCCGTCAGCGCATACTGGGTGAGCTTGCTGACTTCGCCGACCGGCACGATGACCAGGGAATCGGTGTGCCGCACCGGCGGCGGGATCTCGCCGAGCCCGAGTTCCGCGCCAACCACTGTGTAGTAACGCTGGACACGGGCGAACAGCAGCATCAGCAACGGCACCGCGACGACCACCACCCAGGCTCCTTCGAGGAACTTGGTGGCCAGCAGGACCAGCAGTGCCACGGCGGTCAGCACCGCGCCGACGCCGTTGAGCACCGCACGCCGGAGCCAGCCGGGCGGCCGCTGCCCCGCCCAGTGCCGTACGAGCCCGATCTGGCTGATCGTGAAACCGATGAACACGCCAATCGCGAACAGCGGGATCATCCGGTGCGTGTCGGCGTTCACAGCGATCAGCAACAGCGCCGCGAGCAGGGCGAGTGCCACCACGCCCCAGCGGTACACCGGGCGTTCCGTGCGCAGCCCGAAGAGGTGAGGCAGCCGGTGATCCCTGGCCAGCAGGCTCATCAGGACGGGCAGGCCGCCGAAACTCGTGTTGGCGGCGAAAAGAAGGGCCAGGGTGACGACAAGGTTGGTCGCGTAGTACGCCCAGCCCGTCCCGTACGAGCCTGCGGTCAGCTGGGCGAGGACGGTCACACCCTCGCGCGGGGCCACATGGTCGCGGCGGATCAGCACCGCAAGGCCGATCAGCATCAGCCCGAGCAGCGCGCCCAGCATCAGCTCGGTGCGCTGCGCCCGCTTGACACGGGGCTGGCGGAACGCGGGCACCCCGTTGGCGATGGCCTCCACTCCGGTCAGCGCGGAGCAGCCGGAGGAGAACGCCTTCAGAAGCAGCAACAGCCCCAGTGCTTCGGTGGCATGGACGGGGTGTGCACTGCCGACGACGGCCGCAGGGTGGTCACGCAGCAGTCCCAGAATGACGATGCCGAGGATGCTCACGATGAACAGCATGGTGGGCAGCATGAGCACCCGGGCGCTCTCGGCCACTCCCCGCAGGTTCACTGCGGTGAGCAGGGCGAGTCCGATGAGACAGACGGCGAGCAGATGCTGCCCGAACCAAGGGAAGGCGGAAGCGAGACTTGCGGCGCCAGCGGCCAGGCTGACGGTCACGGTCAGCACGTAGTCGACGACGAGGCTGGCCGCTGCGAGCAGACTCGGTGTGGGGCCGAGGTCCTTCTTCGCCACTGCGTAGGCGCCGCCGCCGTCCGGGTGTACGGCGATCACCTGGCCGTACGAGACCACCAGCACGGCAAGCAGAGCGGCGATGACCAGCGTCACCGGCAGCGTCGCGGTCAGCGCCCCGGTTCCGGCAGCGATCAGGACGAGCACGATTGCCTCGGGTCCGTACGCGACCGAGCTCAGCGCGTCCAAGGACAGTGCGGCGAGCCCCTCGATGCTGGTCAGGTGGTGCTTGTTGCCCTCTCCGTGCTGCAGCGGAACTCTCGGCCGCAGCTCTCGGCGGGCAAGACCGTACGCCATGGGAAACCTCGCGGTGCAGGGTGCGGGAGCTGTCCAGGGACAGTGTGGCGGGACCACTGTGGCGCGGGACGTCAAGGACGCGCCGAGGCTTCGCGTCGATCGCTCAGAGAGCCGTCAATGCGGGGGTATGACGCTCGTGGCACCCCACACCGACGGTCGCCCTTCGGGGACGTGCCCGCGGACAGCAGGTTCGCAGTGTCTTCGCTGCGGTGAGGCGCGGCCGCGGCGTGCACCCCGGCATCGAGGCGTGCCGATATGCCCTCCGACAGGTGGTCGCTGCGCGGACTGGCCGTGAAGCACACGTCGCGCGGACCGCTGTCGTGGATTGCAGTTGACGCCCGGCATGGAGTGGAGCGAACAGTCGCGCGGCGCTGACGCTTGCCTGGCTCGGCGGCTGCGTACACCTGCTGCCCAGTTCCGGTTCAAACGGGCCTACGCATTCCACGGCACCGTCACAACCGCAGCCGTCCGACTGCGGCTCCGGGGCTGAGGCACCTGCTGTCTCAGTCCCCGAGGAACCACAGATACAAGTGTTGTCCGTCGAGAACGGTCTGGCCCAGCTCAAGGAGCTCGCGCGCGAAATCGTCGGTTAGCACGCCCGGAGGCAGCTGCGGTATCTCCTCCAACAGGGTGGACACCTGCCGGTGGTTGAAAACGGTATCCGCGTACGGCAACAGGTGCCCCAGCATCGGAAACACCGACTGGTCCAGGCCGGCCAGCTCGGGACCCCAGACCACACCATGCTTGGCGCGGACCTCGATCGTGCCGCTCTCGCCGCGTACCTGCACATTAATCATGGCCAGACCTTATTGACCTCGTGATCCGCCGGACAGTTCCTGGTCGCTGCCCGTGGAGACAGCTGCCGGGAGTCGTCGCCGACCTCGCAGCGCAGGATGCAGGTCCGCAGAGGCCGACGTTGCGCCGAGACGTTCAGATCGCGCCTGTACCTCGTTCGCGTTGAAATTCCGACGCCTGGAAGACCAATGGGCTGCGCCGGGAACAGCCGGTCGGGCCGGTACGGTTGCATCGACCGAGGAATCGGCGCCGCACGGGCGGAGACCACAGGGCCGGCCGCCCCACCGGGGTCCGGGCTCCAAGATCGCGGCGCGCCCGCCGAGCACTCGGACCAAGACGTATTTCTGTGGAGGAATGTTTCATGACTGACCGGCCGTTGACGCTCATGGCAGTGCACGCTCACCCCGACGACGAGGCGACCGGAACCGGAGGGGTCCTCGCGCGGTACGCGGCGGAAGGCATCCGCACCGTTCTCGTGACATGTACCGACGGTGGTTGCGGTGACGGAACGGGGGGCGTCAAGCCGGGCGATCCCGGGCACGATCCGGCGGCCGTCGCCTCGATACGCCGCCAAGAACTCAAGGCGAGCTGTGATGTCCTGAAGGTCAGCGATCTGGAGATGCTGGACTATGCCGACTCCGGGATGACGGGCTGGCCGAGCAACGACGCCCCCGGATCCTTCTGGCAGACCCCCGTGGAGGAAGGCGCTGTCCGACTTGCGGAACTCATGCGGCTCTACCGACCCGATGTGGTCGTCACCTATGACGAGAACGGCTTCTACGGCCACCCCGACCACATCCAGGCCAACCGCATCACGATGGCGGCGCTGGAGATGATCGCGCTGACACCGAAGGTGTACTGGACGACGATGCCCCGCTCGATGATGCAGCGGTTCGGGGAGACCGTGCGCGAGTTTCATGAAGACATGCCGGAGCCGGATCCTGCCGAGGCCACCGCGATGGCCGAGATCGGCCTCCCCGACGATGAGATCACCACGTGGGTGGACACCACCGCATTCAGCGGTCAGAAGTTCGATGCGCTGGCTGCGCACGCCAGTCAGGGCGAGAACATCTTCTTCCTCAAGATGGGCAAGGAGAAGTTCGGCGAGCTGATGGGCATGGAGACCTTCGTACGTGTCAAGGACGCCACCGGCGCGGCCGTACCCGAGAACGATCTCTTTGCCGGACTGCGCTGATCCCTTTGTCCGACCGGGGCGCGGGAAAGCTCATCGGCCGCACGGCGCGATCGAGCGGGACAGCCCTTAGCAGGGGCTTTGTCAGGTGGTGTCGTAGGGCTGCCATGCCTGCTGCTTGCGGAAGTCGGCCAGCATCAGCTTGCCCACGAGGTCGTCGCGTGTGCGCTCGGGCTGACGTGACTCGGTGGAAGGAGGCCGCGCAAGCCCACGGCGAGCGGTTCACGTCAGTCCGTCCAGCATGCACCTTTGTTGAGGTCTCGCACTTCAACGATCCCGACTGGCTCGTCGAGGTAGAGCTCGACGCCGTCCTCGAATAGGTGGTGAAAGTGCTGGTCACAGCCCTTCGTCGGTGATCGCGGCGAGGACGATTGCTTCGCAACGCAGGGCGGGATCTCCACATTTCGGGAACCGGGGACGTCGTTACTTCGGTGGCAGGGCCAGCCGGAACAGCGCGCCGCCGCCGGGCGCCCGGTGTGCCGTCAGGTCGGCGCCGTGGGCGCGGGCGATCTGGCGTGCCATTGCAAGGCCGAGGCCTGAGCCGGGCAGTGAACGGGCCTGTTCCGCACGGTAGAAGCGGTCAAAGACATGGGGCAGGTCGTCCTCCGCAATGCCGGGCCCGTGATCCCGCACCGTCAACTCGGCTGCGCAAAGAGCGACTTCAACGGGAGCGCCCGGCGGGCTGAACTTCGCCGCATTGTCCAGAAGGTTGGAGATGAGCCGAGCGAGGCGGGCGGGGACGCCGGGCAGAGTCGCGGAGTCATCGGCCACGTCCAGCCGGAAGAGGGTGGACGGCCAGTGCGTACGGGCCGTGTCCACCGTGTACGCAAGCAGCGGAGCGAGCCGGACGTCCTCGACCAGAGGGGTGGGCTCCTCGTCCCTCGCCAGGTCGATCAGGTCGTTGACCAGGACCGACACTTCGCGGATCTGCCGGCCGAGCGCGGCGGAGGCGCGATCCCGCTGAGACATTGTCAATCGATCCCCTCTGGCCAGGAGTTCGGCGTTGGTACGCAGTGCTGTGAGCGGGGTGCGCAACTCGTGGGAGGCATCGGCGACCAGTCGGCGCTGGGCCGTCACGGACTGCTCCAGCTCGCCCAGCATGATGTTGAAGGTCGCCGCGAGGCGGGTCACCTCGTCCTCCTTGTCGGGCGGGCCGGGCGGAAGCTCGATGCGGTGGCTGGGGTCGCGGGTGGCCGCGATGCGCTCGGCGGTGGCGGTCAGGCGGGCGACAGGGGCCAGGCCCGTCCGCGAGACCCAGTAGCCGAGGACGGCGGCCATCACGATCCCCGCCGCACCCACGGCGCCGAGCAGCCAGGCGGCCTGGCGCACGCCCCGGTCCACGGTGTCCGAGCGCAACGCCACCTGCAGCGCCTTGCCACTGCCGAAGGCGGTCGTCAGTATCCGGGCCGGGTGGCCGTCCGAGAGGCGGATGTCGCTGTAGTACGGGCTCCGCCTACCCGAGGCGACCTCGCGCACCGGCTGGGTCACGGGCAGGAGGTAGCGGGCATCAGGGTCCTTGGCCGGGGCGGCCGGGACAATCTGGGTACAGGCGGGAGCCGACAGGAAACGGCACTCGCCGGAAAGCACGCCGGGGCCGGCGCCACGGTTCTGCTGGGTGGCCAGGGTCGCCGACTGGGTGAGGCTGAGTTCGAGCTGGTGGTAGAGCTCGTACCGGATCACGAGGAACGCACCCGCGCAGACTCCGGCCGCGACCAGGGACACGGCGGCCGAGGCGGCGAGAGCGAGGCGGGTGCGCAGGGGGCGGTGGCGGCGCCAGCGCGCGCCGAGACGGTGGGTTCCGCGTGGTCGGCCGAGCCCCGTACTCACGGCGCGTCCAGGCGGTAGCCGACGCCGTGCACCGTGTGGATCAGGCGCGGTTCGCCCTCCGCCTCCAGCTTGCGGCGCAAGTACCCGACGTACACGGCAAGCGAGTTGGAGTCGGGCCCGAAGTCCTGGCCCCACACGAGTTCCAGGATGAGTTCGCGTGGGAGAACCTGGCCGGGGTGGCGCAGGAACAGTTCGAGCAGAGCGAACTCGGTGCGGGTGAAGTCGATCGCCCGCTCGCCCCGGCGGGCGCTGCGGCTCACCGGGTCGATGGTGAGGTCCGCGTACGAGAGCTCCGCCGCCCCGGATGTCGGCTCGGGGGCCGAACGGCGTAGCAACGCCCTTACCCGGGCCACAAGTTCGTCGAGGGCGAAGGGCTTGACCAGATAGTCGTCGGCGCCCGCGTCCAGGCCATCGATGCGTTCGCTCACCGAGTCGAGAGCGGTGAGAACCAGGAGCGGGGTGCGGTCGCCCATCGCACGCAATCGGCGGCAGACCCCGAGGCCGTCCAGGACCGGCATCATCACGTCGAGCACCACCGCGTCGGGCTGCCAGCGGGCCACCTCGGAGAGCGCCGCCAGACCGTCGGGGGCGCCCCGCACCTCGTACCCCTCCACAGCGAGGCCATCCTCGATGGCTGCCCGCACCTCGGGCTCGTCGTCGACGACGAGAATCCTGACCGTGCGCGAAATGCTCATGGGTAAAGCGTGCCAAAGCCGGCTCTTAGAACCCTCTTAAGACACCCCGCGAAGCTCTCGACCCATGCGCACACCATCCTCAGCAGTACGCACACCACTCTCCGTGGTCATCGGAGCGGGCGGCACCGGCGGGCACATCTACCCCGGGCTCGCGCTCGCGGAGGCGCTGCGCCGGGCCGTCCCGGACGCGGTGATCTCCTTCGTCGGTACGACGCGGGGGCTGGAGACCGAGCTGATACCCGGTGCCGGGTTCCGTCTCCACACCGTCGACATGATCCCTTTCGACCCCTCTCTCGGCGCCAAGCGGTACCTGCTGCCCGCCGCACTGCTGAAGGCCGGCGCACAGTGCCGGGCCATCCTCAAGGCGCAGCGCGCCCAGGTCGCCGTCGGCATGGGCGGCTACCCGAGCGCGCCCGTCATCGTGGGCGCCCGGATGGCCGGACTGCCGAGTCTCATCCACGAATCGAACGCGGTGCCGGGCCGTGCCAACCAGTTCGCGGCGCGCCTCACTCCGCATATCGCGGTCGCCTTCGACCGCAGCCGTGCACATCTGACGGGCGGCGAGGACGCCGTCACCACCGGGATGCCCATCGCCGCTGCGATCGCCGCCCTGGACCGGAACACGATGCGGGCCGAGGCTCGGCAGGCCCTTCAGGTGCCACCCGGTGCGCGCCTCGTCCTCTTCAACGGCGGCAGCCTGGGCGCGGCCCGGCTCACCGAGGCCGCGCTCGGGGTGGCGACACGCTGGCGCGGGCGTGACGACGTACACCTGCTGATCAAGACGGGCCCGGCCGCGCTCGACGAGACCCGGCGCCGCCTCGCCCCGATGCCGCCCCGGCTGGCGCGGGCCGTGCCGTATCTGGACCGGATGGACCTCGCGTACGCCGCCGCCGACCTGGTGGTGTGCCGGGCAGGATCGGCGACCGTCGCCGAACTCGCCGCGACCGGGGTACCCGCCGTTCTGGTGCCCTACCCGCACGCGCCCGGCGACCACCAGACACACAACGCCCGGGTGCTCTCGGACGCGGGCGCCGGTCTGCTCCTTCCCGACGCGGAGACCACCCCCGACCGACTCGCCGCGCTCCTGGAACCCCTGCTCGCCGACCCCGCCCGGCTCGCCACGATGAGCGGAGCCGCCAACCCCGGCAGCCATGCCAGGGCCGCCGACCTGCTGGCCGCCAAGGTCCTCGAACTCGCCTCCCACTGCACCTCCCACCTCGCCCCGCACACCAAGGAGCACAACGCCGCATGAAGTCCCAGCTGAACTGGAACAACCGGACCGTCCTCGTCACCGGGGCCGAAGGCTTCATCGGATCGACGCTCGTCGATCTGCTCGTCGAACTCGGCGCGAACGTACGGGCGTTCGTCCACTACAAGCCGTACGCCGAGAAGGGCAACCTGGCCCATCTGATGTCCCACCCCTCGGTGGAGACGATCGCGGGCGACGTGCGCGACGCGGGCCGCGTCTCGGACGCCGTGGCCGGCTGCGACACCGTCTTCCACCTCGCCGCGCTGATCGGGATTCCGTACAGCTACGACTCGCCGGGCGCGTACGTGCAGACGAACGTGGTCGGAACCGAGAACATCGCCGAGGCGTGCCGGCGCCACTCCGTCCGGCGACTCGTCCACACCTCCACCAGCGAGGTGTACGGAACCGCCCTGACCGTGCCGATCGACGAAACCCATCCGCTGCAGCCGCAGTCCCCGTACTCCGCCTCCAAGATAGGCGCCGACATGACGGCACTTTCGCACCGGCACGCCTTCGACCTGCCGGTCACGGTCGTGCGGCCCTTCAACACGTACGGGCCCAGGCAGTCCGCGCGTGCCGTGATCCCGACGATCCTGGCCCAACTGCATGCCGGCGCACGGGAGATCAAGCTCGGCTCGCTCACACCGACCCGGGACTTCACGTACGTCACGGACACGGCGCGAGGGTTCCTGGCAGTGGCTGAGTGCGACCGGGCGCTCGGCGAGGTGGTGAACCTGGGTTCCGGGCGGGAGATCTCGATCGGCGATCTGGCACAGGCGCTGATCACGGCCTCGGGGCGGGAAGCTTCGGTGGTGGTCGACCCGGCGCGACTGCGACCCTCGGGCAGTGAGGTGGAGCGGCTGCTCTCGGACAACTCCCGGGCGCGGGAGTGGGCGGGCTGGCAACCGGAGACGTCCCTCGGGGAGGGGCTGAAGTCCACATCGAAGTGGGTGGCCGAGAACCTCGCCCTGTTCGCACCGGGCCGGTATCAGATCTGAGGGGCTGAATCTGCGCGCCCACCGCCTTCGGTTGGACCGCCAACTGGGCCGCACGGCCACGGTGCTCAGCACCACCGGGATCTCGTACGCCGTCGCCGGCTTGGCGACAGCACGAACGTTCAGGTCGATTTCCTCCGGGCTGGAAGACGTCACCGTCGAGTACTGGCTCGGCTGGTAGTCGATCAGCGCGAGTGGCTGTGGTCATCAACTGACCGCCCGGTCAGTGGGAGGGCGGAGTCGGGAACGTCATGAAGTCCCGCACGTGCAGGGGGCGTTCGACGATTCGGATGTCGCCGATCCAGCCGTGCATCAACTGGTCGAGCCTGCCACCGTATTCATAGGCGCCGAGCAGCCAGGGCAGACCTGCGGTGGCGAGACCGGTGGTGCGGGTGGCGGGGTTGCGGGCGACGACGCAGCCGTCGACGTACATCGTCGTGTGTTTGCCGTCGTTGACGACCGCAACGTGCCACCACCGGTCGCGCGGCAGCTCATGGCTCCAGTTGGTGACGGCTCCTGGCTGGTTCAGCGGCGCCGCAGCCCACTGGAGCCCGGGGCCGTCCGACACGGAGAGGGTGGCGACGGGCTCGTCCAAGTCGCCGGATGTCTTGCCCGCGGCCCCGAGCGTGCCCCGGCGGCCGAGTACGGCGCCCCAGGCATTGCGTCCGGCGTCCCAGTCGGCGGGGAGACGGAGGAAGGCCTCGATGGTGTAACCGGATCTGAAGGTCTTGGTGTTGAGCGGTGCGTTGTTCTCCGTACGCAGATACGCGCCCCGCAGCGGCGGCTTCGAGCCGTCGAAGTAGAGGCTGCCGTGGCCGGGCTGGTCGGGGTGGTGGCTGGTGGACCAGCGCAGCGCGTCGGGCGCGCTTCCGGGCACAGCTTCGCGCACCAGGTCGTTGCGGTGCCCGGACAGGTCGGGGATGCGCAGATCGGCGGCGGCGGAACCGTCCGGGTGCGCGGGCGAGTCGAAGCGCCAGTAGACGACGGTGCCCGGTATCAGCAGCCGCTCCGCCGGGCGGGGGCCGCGCACCGGCACGGGCGCGAAGCCGGCGAACCGCTTCTCGAAGTCGATGGGGACGGCGAACCGGTCCTGCGGGCCGGTCAGCTCGATCTCGCCGCGCTCCAGTTCGTTGAGCCGCTCGCCCGCCCGGCCGAGGATCCACGGCGAGATCGTCTCCACGTCGATGGTGTTCCTGGCCAGGTCGAAGCGGTAGAGGCGGATCATCGCGCTGCCGCCGTAGTAGCGGTTCTGGTAGTTGGTGAGGTGCAGATGGACGTCGTTGCCCGCGGTGTTCTTGCGGGTGGTGCGCCCGGCGGGCCAGTAGTGGCCGTTGAGGGTGAGGAAGATCTGGTCGTGCCCGGCTATCAGCTCCTTCCACAGATGCTCTCCGTGGTCGGAGAATTCGGCCTCGTCGCCGTCCGCGTCGGCGTACACCAGCTCGTGGGTGGTGAGGACGACCGGCGTGTTCGGGTGCTTGGCGATGACGTTCCGGGCCCAGGTGAGGGACGCCGCCGACGGCCGCCAGTCGAGCGCCAGCACCAGCCAGTCCCGCCCGGCGGCGTGGAACACGTGATACGTGTTGTAGCCGTCCGGGGTCGCCCCGCCGAACGTGGGCAGCTGCCGCATGCGCCGCGGACCGAAGGTGTCCAGGTACGGGGTGCGGCCGCGCCCGTCGTCGGTGGACGACTTGATGTCGTGGTTGCCCGCGACGACGCTGTAGCCGACCTGCCGCCGGTCGAGCAGCTCGAAGGCCTCGCCGATCGCCTCGAATTCGTCGGCCCGGCCGCTCTCGGTGAGGTCGCCCAGATGGGACAGGAACACGAAGTTCTCGTCGCGCCCGTGATCGAGGACGTAACGCAACGAGGCCTCGACCGGGGCCTTGTTGATGCTAGCCCCGTCGAAGAGGTACTGGGTGTCGGGCATGACGACGAGCGTGAACCGGGGGCTCTCCGGATCGGGTCGCCAACGGGCCGTGGCGGCACCGGCGTTCTGCTGGGGGAGAGCCGCGGCGGGGGTGGCGGACACGAGCCCCGCGGCCGCGGCGGCGGCACCGGTGAGCGCGGCGGCCCGCAGGAACGTACGACGCCCGGCGTCGGGCAGGAGTGGTCCGTCGGGCTGGTGAAGGGGGCTGCACATGGAGTGTCTCCGCGAGGACGATCGTCGGGGGTGATCGTCTGCAAGCTAGCCGGGGGACCGGAGGAGGAATGGCCCGCAAGGGCGACATCCGGGCGAAGACTCCATGAACTGCCCGCTCCGGGGCCAGGGGCAGGGAGGTGAGGTGGTGGGGCACCGGCGCGACTCCAGAACTTGACAGACGTCCCGCTCCTGGTCGGTATTCGAGCCCATGACGTCCATGCCACAGGATCGAACGGACATCACGAACAGCACAACTCACGGTCGGTAGAGCGAACTGGCGTGAAGGCAGGGGTGGCTGAATTTCAGCCCTTCAGGAGGTGGATTGCGGCTTCCGGTTCTCTTCTTTCGGCGGTCAGCGTCTCGGGCCTGTTGTTCGAGACGCCGATCGCTGGGCGAAAGCGTCACGTGACCATTGAGCCTTCTTCATCCTCGGCGTGAGGATCTGGAGGGAAGACGGCTATGACCAGAGTGCTGACGAGGGTCGTGCTGATTCCGGGCTCATCCAGGGACAAAACTGTCGTAGTTTCCCTAAGGGCTGTCTGGTGGGTGTGCCGGTTTCTCAGCAATGCTGGCGGCGGCGTGTCACGGCAGTGGCATGCTCCTTGCCATGTATGAGGATCCGCAGGACAAGACAACGCCGGGGTTGTGGGGGCGTATCGCGTGCGCCTGGGCGGTCGCTTTCGCCGCGCTTCATCTCTTCTGGGCGCTGGGCGGCAGTTGGGGCCTCAGTGTCTCGGCGGGGCCCCTGGCCGAGGAACGCCCCGGGTGGTTCGTGGCGGTGGGTTTGTGGGGCGTGGGGTTGCTGTGCCTTGTCGGCGGTGTGCTGGGATGGCTTCTCGCCCGGCCGCGGCCTCGTGGCCCGGCAGGACGGGTGGTCAAGGCCCTGGGCTGGTGTGCCTGCGCTGTGCTGCTCATACGTGGCATCGCCGTCGAGGTGCTGCTGCTGACCGACGCTGCGGGCTCGGAAATAAACGTAAGCCCGGCACAGCGGCTGTGGACGCTGCTGCTGTGGAATCCCTGGTTCCTGGTCGGTGGTCTCGTCTTCGGCTTGGCCGCACGGGGGTCCGGAAATCCGGTGGGCCCGAGTGGCGGCGCCGCCTGACGGTGCCCCGGGGCGCGCGAAGAGGGTGTCCGAGATCGTTCTGTGACGAATGAACTGGACACCCCACTGACGGCACTGTATGTGAAGGCCGATGACGAGCTGGAGGCGGAGCGGTGGATGGGCCGCCTGCCGCAGTTGAGCGATGCCGAACTGGTCACGCTCGCCATGGCCCAGACGCTGCTCGGCTTCTGCTCCGAAGCACGGTGGCTGCGGTACACGCGCAAGCATCTCGCCGTGATGCTCCCGTGCCTGCCGCAGCAGTCCGGGTACCACAAGCGTCTCAAGGCCGCGCTGCCGCTGGTCAAGGAGGCGATACGGATGCTCGCGGTGGACACTGACTTCTGGTTCGACGACCACTGGATCGCAGACTCGACACCTGTGGAGTGCGGGCGTTCGCGACCGACGATGAAGCGGTCGGAATGTCCGGCTGGGCCGGATACGGGTACTGCGCCTCGCACGCGAGGATCTTCTGGGGCCTGGTCACCGAGCGGCCCGGACTGCTACTCATCGCGGACAAGGGTTTCGCCGCCAAGGAGTTCGAGATGGACCTCGCGATGCGAGGGGTCAACCTGCTGCGGCCCTGCTGCATGAGCTGGAGATATACCTCCCGCTCACGCAGTAGACGGCCACCGCCCCCGGGTTCCCGGTTCTCCCGGATCTTGAAGTCCATCGCACCCCTTGAGCTGGGGTGTTGCGACGACCACCAGAACGGAAGGGCCGTGAGTGGGGCTTGGCCGTGTACGGCCCGGAACAGCTGGTCACAGGTGGGGCAGCAGTGGGAGGTATTGGGACGAGGGTTACATTTCGACTGACTGCCCAGAAGTGTGCTTCGAAGGGCGCCTGACCGGAAATACCCTGGTCAGGCGCCCCTTTTCTGTGGCTAGAAGAAGCCCAGTTTCTTCGGCGAGTACGAGACGAGCAAGTTCTTCGTCTGCTGGTAGTGCTCCAGCATCATCTTGTGGTTCTCGCGGCCGATCCCGGACTGCTTGTACCCACCGAAGGCCGCGTGCGCCGGGTACGCGTGGTAGCAGTTCGTCCAGACCCGGCCTGCCTGGATGGCGCGGCCCGCCCGGTACGCGGTGTTGATGTCGCGCGTCCATACGCCGGCCCCGAGGCCGTACAGCGTGTCGTTCGCGGTCCTGATCGCGTCGTCGAAGTCGGAGAAGGACGTGACCGCCACGACCGGGCCGAAGATCTCCTCCTGGAAGACCCGCATCCGGTTGTCGCCCTCGAAGATGGTGGGCTGGACGTAGTAGCCGCCCGCCAGCTCTCCGTCGTACTCGATCCGCTGACCGCCCGTGAGGACCTTCGCGCCCTCCTGCTGACCGATGTCCAGGTACGAAAGGATCTTCTGCAACTGGTCGTTGGAGGCCTGCGCGCCGATCATCGTGTCCGTGTCCAGCGGGTGCCCGGCGACGATCCGCTCGGTGCGGGCGATACCGGCTTCCAGGAATTCGCCGTACAGCCCGCGCTGGATCAGTGCGCGCGACGGACAGGTGCAGACCTCGCCCTGGTTGAGGGCGAACATGGTGAAGCCTTCGAGGGCCTTGTCGCGGAAATCGTCGTCCGCGTTCCATACGTCGTCGAAGAAGATGTTGGGCGACTTGCCGCCGAGTTCCAGGGTCACCGGCTTGATGTTCTCGGAGGCGTACTGCATGATCAGCCGCCCCGTCGTCGTCTCGCCGGTGAAGGCGATCTTCGCGACGCGCGGGCTGGAGGCGAGGGGCTTGCCGGCCTCCGCCCCGAAGCCGTTCACGATGTTGACGACGCCCGGCGGCAGTAGATCGGCGACCAGCTTCAGCCACACGTGGATGGAGGCCGGGGTCTGTTCGGCCGGCTTGAGGACCACCGCGTTGCCCGCCGCGAGCGCCGGGGCCAGCTTCCACGTCGCCATCAGGATCGGGAAGTTCCACGGGATGATCTGTGCGACCACGCCGAGCGGTTCATGGAAGTGGTACGCGACCGTGTCGTCGTCGATCTCGCTGAGCGAGCCCTCCTGGGCGCGCAGCGCACCGGCGAAGTAGCGGAAGTGGTCGATGGCCAGCGGAATGTCGGCAGCCAGGGTCTCCCGCACCGGCTTGCCGTTGTCCCAGCTCTCGGCGACGGCCAGCTCCTCCAGATGGGCCTCCATCCGGTCGGCGATCCGGTTGAGGACACCCGCGCGCTCGCCGGCCGCCGTGGCTCCCCAGGCGGGCGCCGCAGCATGGGCCGCGTCCAGGGCGAGTTCGACGTCCTCGGCCGTTCCGCGGGCGATCTCGGTGAAGGGGCGGCCGTTGACGGGGCTGGGGTTCTCGAAGTACCGACCGCGGGCGGGCGGTACGTACGCGCCGCCGATCCAGTGGTCGTAGCGGGACTCGTACGAGACGATGGCGCCCTCGGCTCCCGGCGCGGCGTAACGGGTCATCTCTTTGGCCTCCCGGATCCGGTGCCGCCCGCCATTGGACGGCCCTCGGCGCGAGGGTAGGCAGCGGTACGTTGCATCCCCGTTGCACGGGGGAGCGACTACCGCTGCTCGAAGTCCAGCGCCCGTGCCCTGGCGAGCAGTGCCGGGCGCTGCCCGGCGGGAACGGCCGCGGCGAGTGCCTGCCAGACCGGCAGGTCGTCCTCGCCCCAGGAGCTGTACGCCCAGTCGGCCAGCAGCCCCGGGTCACCGCGCGCGATGAGTGCCGCCCGCAACTGCTCCTCGAGCCGGCGCCGAAGACGGATGACGGACGGCGCCTGCGAGGCCGGCAGCAGCGGCCCCGAGTAGGCGCCCAGCGCCGCAGCCACCGCGCCCGAGGCCAGCCTCCGCGCCACCGTGTCGAAATCCGCGTCGACCGGGGCGGAGAGACGGTAGGGGCGGGAGAGGAGGAGTTCCGGGCCGAGCAGCCGTCGCAGCCTGGAGAGCTCGGCCCGCAGGGTCACCGGGGTCACCGACTCGTCCTCGTACAGCTCGACGAGGAGTTCGTCGCCGCCCAGACCCTCGGGGTGGCGGGCCAGCGTCGCCAGGATCTCGCTGTGCCGCCTGCTGAGCCGGATTCTGCGGCCTCCTGCCACGAGCAGCGCCTCGTCCCGGCCGAGTGCGCTGAGCCGCACGGTCCCAACGGCCGGTGCGGGCGCGAGCAGTGCGAGCTGCGTCTCGGCGGCGCGTGCCACCGCCTGCACGAACGCGAGACTGTGCGGATGCGCGAGCCGGTCCCCGCCGGTGATGTCCACCGCGCCCAGGACCCGTCCCGTGTGCGGGTCGTGCAGTGGCGCCGCCGCGCAGGTCCACTGCTGGACCGGCCGCAGGAAGTGCTCGGCGGCGAAGACCTGCACCGGACGGTCCACGGCGATGGCCGTCCCCGGCGCGTTCGTCCCGGCCGCCGATTCGGCCCAGCGGGCGCCCTCCACGAAGTTCATCCGGCCGGCGGCCCGTCGGGTCACCGCGGGTCCTTCGACCCAGAGCAGTCTGCCGTACGCGTCGCACACCGCGAGCAGATGCTCCCCATCCGTCGCGTAGGCGCCCATCAGCTCACGGATCACCGGCATGGCGGGGGCCAGGGGATGCCCGTCCCGGTACGGTCCGAGATCGTCCGGACCCAGCTCGACCAGGGCCGCACCGTCCGGGCTGACCCTGGCCCGCGCCGAGCGCCGCCACGACTCACCGACGACCGGCCGGACCGGCTGCTCCAGTCGGCCCGCCGTGGTGAACACCTCGTGTGCGTGACGCAGTTGGCCGATCCGTTCACCGGGGTCCGCATCGGCCGCCAGCGCCAACCAGGGATCCTTCAACTCACCCTCCCGTCCAGGGGCGTCATGACCACCCATCGTCGTCGCAGCCGGCCGCTGCGACAACCGCGGGGCACAGGGCGGATCGGCCCGGGTATCGAAGGGGTGTCAGTTCGCCGAGTACAGATTGACGAGGCGGATGTATCGCACCCAGTCCCACTGCGGGCCGGGATCGGTGTGGTCGGTCCCGGGCACCTGGGCGTGGGCGAGGATGTGCGCGCGGTCCTTCGGGATGTCGTAGCGGTCGCACACCGAAGCGGTCAGCAGCGCCGACTTCTCGTACATGGCGTCGGTGAAGTACGAGGGCTGGTCCACCCAGCCCTCGTGCTCGATGCCGATGCTGCGCGTGTTGTAGTCCCAATTGCCCGCGTGCCAGGCGATGTTCTTCTCCCGGACGCACTGGGCGACGTAGCCGTCCGCCGAGCGCACCACATAGTGCGCGGAGACCTGCTTCGCCGGGTTCTGGAAGATCCCGATCGTGTTCGGATACGTCTCCTGGGTGACATGGATGATCACGTACTGGACCGGATAGGCCGAAGGGCGGCTCGACGCCGTGTAGTTGGAGGTGGAAGCGGGCGTCCAGTGGGCGAGCGGGTAGTCCGTGTCGCCCGCGGTCGTGGCGGCCATGGCGCGGGTGGAGGCCGGGATCAGGGCGGCTGCCGCCGTGGCGGCGGCGCCCTGGAGAAGCCTTCTGCGGTGCATGAACACTCCTGTGGGGGGAGAGGGGTTGAGGTCTGTCGGGTCAGGGGCTGGACAGCAGTGTCGCAGTCTCCCGCAGATGGCGGTGGAGACCGCGGTGGGGGTCACCTGCGGGCAGCCACTCCTTGCGGATCTTGGCCACGCAGGTGTAGTTGGTGTCGCACACATTGGCCAGCGGAGCCTCACCGGCCTGGCTGACCAGCTGGTAGGCGTCGAGTTCGGACAGGCCGTAGTCGCGCGCCAGCCACTGCACCAGGTCCAGCTGGGAGATCCGGAAGGCGTCTTCGAGCGGGCGCGCGGAGCCGGTCGACAGCAGATGGGTGTCGGACTCGATGCGCGGCCACGGAGTGGTGACACCCTTCAGCAGCTCGACGAGCACCACCGTGTTCATCGCGCACTCCACGGCGACCCCGCAGGTCTCGCCCTCGCCCTGGCGGGCATGGCCGTCCCCCAGACTCAGCAGCGCGCCCTCGACGTTGACGCCCAGATAGCAGGTGACGCCCGCCCGCATCTCGGGCGTGTCCATGTTCCCGCCGTGCGCATCGGGCACCAGCGCGGACCGTACCTCCAGATTCGCCGGAGCCACCCCGACCGTGCCGTGCATCGGATCCATCGGCAGCTCCACCTGGATGTCGCTGTCCCGGGCGCTGAACAGGCAGGTGCGGCGTGCCCGGTCGAGCTGCCACATCCACACCACCTCGGGCAGCGGAGCCTGCAACGACGCGGTGGCGTGGGTGGAGGTGAGCGCCCCGAAGAGCGGCACGGTCGTCGAAGCGGCCCAGTCCCTGGCCGGTTCGATGGACACGAAATGCACCGCGACGGTGTCGCCGGGCTCCGCTCCCACCACATGGAACGGACCGGTCTGCGGGTTGAGGAAGGGGAACTCGCAGACCTCGGAGACCAGGTCCTTCTCGGATCGGACCCGCCCGGCGAAGCAGTCCTCCGTGTACACGTCGAGGAACGTCCCCGGCTCGATCCGGGCGACCGGAGCCGCTCCGCCGAAGGTCCAGGCGTACTCGCCCTCCTCGGGGCGGACGGTCAGGATGCGGGGGTCGTTCATGGCTGCACTGCTCCTGTCTCTGCTGTCCCGGCCGGTGCCGGGGTGTCGTCACGATGGATCCGTCCGGTCTGCGCCACCCGATCCGGATGTCTGCGCAGCAGCACCGCCAGTACAACGATCCCGATCAGCATCCAGACACCGACGACCGGACCGGCGTACGAGACGGGCGCGCTGAGCTCGGAGACGAAGTCGAAAGCCGGGATTCCTGCGGCCGTCAGCAGCGCGGGGACGAACGCCGCGATGCCCAGTACCGGGAACAGGAGGTGGAGTACGGGGTTGACGGCGTCGCGGCGCCTTCGCAGGAAGTAACCGGTGCAGGACAGATTCACGATGATGTACACACCGATGATCACCGTGACGATCACGGTGGCCAGCAGCACGAACGCGGTCACCGGGTCATAGGCGAAACCCAGCCCGAGCGCCGCGCCGACCGCGATCACGAATTGCACGGCCACTGCGGTTACGGGGGAGCGGCGCCGCGGGTGGAGCCTCGCGAAGGCCTGTGGGAACACGCCGATACGGCCGAGCGCGAACGCCGTACGGGTCGACACAGTGGCACACGCGTTGGCGCTGGCCACGGTCGAGTTGACCACGGCGAGGAAGAGGGGCACCCAGAACAGCCCGAACGAGGCGCGGGCCACACCCTCCCAGGAAGCAGCCCCCGAGCCGCCGAATCCGGCGAATCTGTGGGGCCCGAAGTACACCGACATGGCATAGGTGGTCAGGACATAGACCAGGCCGATGGAGAGCGCCGCGCCGAGTACCGCGCGCCGCATGGTACGGCGCGGGTTCTTCGTCTCCTCGGCGAGCGGTGCCGCGGCCTCGAAGCCCGCGAAGGCGAGCACGGTGTAGACCGAGCCGGCGAAGATCCCGCTGATGCCGTCGAATCCGTCCGGCCCGATGGCATCACGTAACAGTCCGCTGCTGGAATCCCCCGACATCCCGCGGCTCCCTCTGTGTCCGATGACCGGAAGGCGTTGTCCGATGTGCGGCCGAGTGTCTCGCGCGCCCTACCGTACGGGCGCCGCGCGGGTGGCGGAAGACGGCAGGAAGCGGAAACGGCTTCGTGGAGAGGGGAGTACGCCGGAATGTGCGGCGATGTCGGCACGGGAGCGGGCAGTCGGGCCCAGGTGCACCCGTGGGCCGTGTGCGGTCGGTGAAGTCCCGGACGAATCAGGTGATTCGGTGATCCCGGTCCTCGGTGGGGACTCGTCGCCGAGGACCGGGATACGGCACGACGCCGGTAGGTCAGCCGCGCAGCGGGCGCGGCAGCCTCAGCTGCGTCACCGACGTCTCGATGCCGCTGTCGACCAGACGGCCGTTCGCGTCGAAGGCCTCGGAACCGTCGGTCATCCCGAAGTCGTTGTCGTTGATGAGAGCGAGCGTGTCCCGGCCCGTCACCGCCACCCCTTCGATCTTCCCGGGCACTCCCGCGACCTTGCCCAGGTCGACGACCAGGCTCTTGCGGAGCACCGGCACGCCCGACGCCGAGGGGGCGGTGAGCTCCTCGTACGAGGGAGACGTCGCCGGGTCGTCCCAGGCGGAGCCCAGAATGCCGGAGCCGTGCGGGAGCGTCACCCGGTGCAGCCTGGCCGCCTTGTCCGTGCGCTCCTCGACCAGCAGATCGTTCCGGCCGATCGCGACGACCGAGGAGATCTTCAGCTCGGAGGTGTCGTCCTCGCCCGGGTCCACGACGTCCACCGCGTCGAACCGGTAGGCGTACTCCGCGGTGACCACGCGCTTCTTCGTCGAGAAGCGCAGCAGCCGCACATTGCGCGAGGACTCGCCCGCGTCCTGGTCGGGCAGTGAGAGCGGACTCTGCACCGCAAGCACCAGATCGCCGCCCGGAAGAAGGGCCAGGCCCTCGAAACCGCGGTTGATCTTGCGGTGCAGGAGAACGCCCGGCAGCGCCTCCACCACCGGGTAGTCGGCGCCCGTCAGCCCGAGACCCTGCGGCACGTAGCGGGTCAGCACCCGGCCGTGGGCGGAGACATGCACCAGGGAGGGGCCGTACTCGTCGACGAGCCAGAAGCTGCCGTCGGCGGCGCGGACGATGCCCTCGGTGTCCAGACCGTTCGGGTCGTACCCCAGCGGCGTCTTCGCGTCGTAGGTGTACGGGGCCTCGTCGCGGTCCCGCTGGTTCGGCAGGCCGGTGACCGCGGCGCCGGACCGGGTGGTGATCGGGATGGCCTTCAGGACCCGGATGTGCTTCCCGCTGACCCGTATCTTGACGATCGCAGGGTCGAACCCGGGGACGGGGAAGGTACGCCGCTTCTTCCCGTCGATCTTGATCTGCCCGTTGGGTCCGCGGTCGGTGACGGTCCAGAACTCGCCCCGGCGGCCCGCGGGACAGATGTCGCTGCCGATGCCGCCGAGTCTCACCCCGCGGTCGTCCGCGACCGTCCCCGGCAGCAGCCCGTTGCTGAAGCCCGCCAGCGGAATCTCGCCGAGCACGGCCGTCCCGGTGGCCCGAGCGGTGCGCTCCGGACGCTCGTGCCGGTCCTGTGCGCCGGTTGCCGTTCCGGCCACGCACACCGTGCCGAGCAGGGCGAGCGGCAGGCCGGCTGCAAGGGAACGACGGACAACACGCGCGGACATGGGGCCTCCTGGGGCACGAACAGCTCGGACGGTCGTCAGGTTCCGTCCTCGGCATCAACGCGCGGTGACATCCAGTTGAACGCACGGACAGAACAGGACGACGGGCGGGGACGGAGGCACTCCTGCGGCTCCACCGCCCGTCGCCGGTCGCCCGGAGGCCGTACGAACGGGCCCTCAGTCGTCCGACATGCCCGAGCCCCCCAGCGCAGCCGCCGGATCATCGTCCGCCGGACCCGCCGGGACCCAGCGCCCGCCTTCCTTGCGGTACGGCCACCAGCGCCCGTCCCGTCCGTAGCGGAGCTGCACGCCACCGTCCACGGCGGTCCAGCGGTTGCCCACCGACCGCAGCCGGGGCCGCTCGCCCTCCTCCCACGCCTCGGCGATCCGGGCCCGCGCCCTGGCCAGGGCCTCCGGATCGGGTACCCACTCCTCTTCGAGCACGGCGAGCGCGGCCACCCCGCCGTACCGCCACGCCCGCACCGCCGCATCGAGATCGGCCCGTCGCCGCTTAGAACCGGTGATCAAGCGCTTCGCGATCCACGGCTCGGGCCTGGCCTCCGCGACCAGCCGTACGGCATCCTCCTGCGGCGTCAGGTCGGCCGGCAGCGGCTGCCGCTCGTGGCCGGGGGAGAGCGCCTCGGCCAGCATCCGGTGGGCACGCGCCGCACTGTCCGTGGCCAGCATCTCCAGAGCCGCCGGATCGACGCCGGCCTGCGGTTCCGCCTCCGTGTCCAGCGACGGCGCCGAGCCGGGCTCCGCGGGCAGCGGCGGCGGAGCGGGCAACGGGGGCAGGATGTCCCGCGCCGCGAACACTTCGTCCGCGCGCACGCCCCGATCACCGGCCTTCGCCCGCGCGGCCGCGGGCCCGTCGGCGGGATCGGCCGGTGCGCAGGCCCCGTGCCCCTCGGCTCGGGCCGCGATGCGGACGTGCAGTTCGTCCAGGAGCCGCCGCTCACCGCGCCCCCGTATCAGCAGCAGCACGAACGGGTCCTGGTCCAGCAACCGCGCCACCTGGTAGCACAGGGCGGCGGTGTGCGGGCAGTGGTCCCACGCGTCACAGGTGCACTCCGGGTCCAGATCGCCGATCCCGGGCAGCAGCTCCACCCCGGCCGCCGCCGCGTCCTCCACCAGGTGCGGCGGCATCTCCCGGTCCAGCAGCGCCGCGATGTGCCCGGCCCGTTCGACGGCCATGCCGAGGAGGCGTTCCCAGTCCGCCTCGCTCAGCTCCTGGAGCAGCACATCGCTGCGGTACGCGGACGAGTCCCCGTCCCGGACCACCGCGGTGATCCGGCCGGGCCGCACGGAGACCGCGCCGACCCGGCCCTCGCGGGCGAACCTGCGCCCCTTCTTGAGCTGCTGGCCGTCCAGTGCGGTGTCCTCCAGGGCCTTCAGCCACGCCCGGCCCCACCAGGACTGGGCGAAGTCGCGGCCCCGCGCGGGCGGCAGCGCGGCGAAGGTACGTTCCTGCCCCGGGGCGGCGTTGTCGCTGTCCTCGCCCTCGTACTCGCCACCGTCGTAGCGGTCGCCCTCGTGTCCGTCACTCATCGCGTGCCCCCTCGCAGCTCCACCAGATCGGCCAGTTCCGCATCGGTCAGTTCGGTCAGCGCCGCCTCGCCGGAGCCGAGCACCGCGTCCGCGAGGCCCTGCTTGCGGGCCAGCATGTCGGCGATCCGGTCCTCGATGGTGCCCTCGGCGATCAGCCGGTGGACCTGCACCGGCTGGGTCTGTCCGATCCGGTACGCGCGGTCGGTGGCCTGGGCTTCGACCGCCGGGTTCCACCAGCGGTCGAAGTGCACGACATGACCGGCCCGGGTGAGGTTGAGACCGGTGCCGGCCGCCTTCAACGACAACAGGAAGACCGGGGCCTCGCCCGCCTGGAAGCGGTTGACCATCGCCTCGCGCTCCGCGACGGGCGTACCGCCGTGCAGGAACTGCGTACGCACCCCGCGCGCCGCCAGGTGCTGTTCGAGCAGCCTGGCCATCTGCACGTACTGGGTGAACACCAGCACGCCGGCCTCCTCCGCCAGGATCGTGTCGAGCAGTTCGTCCAGCAGCTCCACCTTTCCCGAACGGTCTGCGATCCGCGGCTCGTTCTCCTTCAGGTACTGCGCCGGGTGGTTGCAGATCTGCTTCAGCGCCGTCAGCAGCTTGACGACGAGGCCCCGCCGGGCGAAGCCGTCGGCGTCGGCGATCGCGGCCAGCGTCTCGCGCACCACCGCTTCGTACAGACCCGTCTGTTCCGGCGTCAGCGACACCGTGCGGTCCGTCTCGGTCTTCGGCGGCAGCTCCGGCGCGATGCCCGGGTCGGACTTGCGCCGCCGCAGCAGGAACGGCCGCACCAGCGCGGCGAGCCGCTCGGCAGCCGCCGGGTCACCGCCCTCCGCGGTCCGTGCGTAGCGGGTACGGAAGGTGCCGAGCCGTCCCAGCAGACCGGGCGTCGTCCAGTCGAGGATCGCCCACAGCTCGGAGAGGTTGTTCTCCACGGGAGTTCCGGTGAGCGCCACCCGGGCCTGTGCGCCGATCGTCCGCAGCTGCTTGGCCGTCGCCGAGTACGGGTTCTTCACGTGCTGCGCCTCGTCGGCGACCACCATGCCCCACCGGATCTCCCCGAGCTTGGCCGCGTCGAGCCGCATGGTGCCGTACGTGGTGAGGACGAACTCGCCGTCCGACAGGTCGGCAAGGCTGCGCGATCCGCCGTGGAAGCGGCGTACCGGCGTACCCGGCGCGAACTTCTCGATCTCCCGCTGCCAGTTCCCCATGAGCGACGTCGGGCAGACCACCAGCGTCGGACCGGCGGCCGATTCGATGCTCCGGCGGTGCAGATGCAGAGCGATCAGCGTGATGGTCTTGCCGAGACCCATGTCGTCGGCGAGACAGCCGCCGAGGCCGAGCGAGGTCATGGTGTGCAGCCAGTTCAGACCGCGCAGCTGATAGTCGCGCAAGGTGGCGGCGAGGGCCTCGGGCGGGCCGACCGGCTGCTGCCCGGCCGCCTCCGGGTCGGCCACCCGGCGGCGCAACCGCTCCAGCCAGCCGGTGGCCCCGACCTCGACCCGGTGGCCGTCGACCTCGGTGGAACCGGTCAGGACCGCACCCAGCGCATTGATCGGCGTGACCTTGCGGTCCTGGGTCTCGCGGGCTCGCCGGGCCTCCTCGGGGTCGATCAGCACCCACTGGTCCCGCAGCCTCACGACCGGCCGGTTGGCCTCGGCGAGGCGGTCCAGCTCGGCGCGGCTGAGCTTCTGATCACCCAGCGCGAACTGCCAGTTGAACGCCAGCAGGGCGTCGGCGGACAGCAGCGGTGGCGCCTCGGAGCCGATGCCCGCCGCCCCGTCGCGTTCCTCGCTCGCCTCGCCGTCGGGCGGCCCGATCACGGCACGTGCCGTGAGCTTGCGGGCCAGCTCCTTGGGCCAGTGCACCTGGACCCCGGTCGCGGCAAGTGCCCGTCCGGCGGGGCCGAGGAGTTCGGCGAGCTCGTCGTCGGCCGGCTCCACGGAGTCGGGCACCGCGGCGGACAGCAGTGGAGACAGCGGAGGCCAGGCACGGGCGGCCCGGCGCAGCGCCGGCAGGGCGTCCATCCGGGCGCGCGGGCCGAAAGCCGCAGCGGTGCGGGCGCCGCCCGCCCAGACCTCGGCGGCATCGGCGACCAGTGTCGGATCGCTGACACTGTGGATCTGCAGGACGGCCCGGAAGACAGGGCCGGCGGACCGCTCGTCGTCCTCGTCCGGCGCGGTGAGCCCGGACACCTCCACCCGGAGCGAGAGCCGGACGCCCGCGTCGTGCCCGGCCGCGACATCGGTGGCCCAGGCCCGTTGGCCGGGGAGCTGCTGCGGTTCGTCCGCGGTGAAGGCCGGGCCGCCGCCGGCGAACGCCGCAGCGGGGGTGCGGGGCAGACCGTCCGCCACGGCGTCGAGGAACGCACGCAGCAGCCGCTCGGGCTCGGGCAGCAGAACGGGCTGCGCGGCCTCGTCGAGCGGCACCGCGTGGGCCAGGGGCGGCATCGAGGCCGCCAGCGTCCGGATCCGCGACTGGTCGTCGGCGGTCAGCGGACCGGCCCGCCAGGCATCGTGATCCGTGGCGCTCAGCCCCGGCAGCAGCAGGCCGCGGGCGGCGAATTGGAGAGCGAGGAGAGCGGCCGCACCCCAGAACGCGGTTGCGTCGGAGGCATGCGCCGAGGCCCGCGCACGCGTCAGCACTGGCAGCGCTTCGCGTACCGGAAGCAACCGTGCCGGTACGGCGTAGGCCCGCGCGTCGGCGCCGACGACGACCAGCTCCGCCACCGATCCGGGACCATCGGGCGGGCTGCTGCCGTCCGGGTGCCAGAAGGCGACTCGGCCGGTGCGGGAGGGATCCCCGGGCAGGAAGACCACGGAGCAGGCGGAGAGTGCGGAGATCTCGGAGAGCGTTGCCGCAGGGAGTCTGTGCACAGTGATGCCGAGTTCCTCAAATTTGACTAGTGGGGGTCGGGTCGCCGAGGGTACCCCACGGATTGCCTCGCCCGTGAGCGGATTCGCCGTGACCTGTGCCACATCCTGAACCGCCGGGGTGCCGGACCACTCATCGGCCGGGGCGGCGTTCCGTGCTCCGAGGGGGGTGGAGGTAGCACCCCCCTCGGAGGAGGGGGGTTTACCCCCGGGGACCCCGGGTGGTGGCGCCATGGTTGCAGCACATCCGGTCACCGTACGTTTCTACGGGTCGGCGCAGCTTTTCAGAGACCGGAGACGTCATGCCCCAGGCCATAGCCACCGCAGCGGAAGGCACCCGTGACGGTGCGGGAAGTACTGCACCGGGAAGTGCGACAGGTGCCGCCGGAGCCGTTCAGGCTCAAGGGAGCGACTTCGCGCCCCTGCTGCGGACCGTGAAGGGGCAGGGCCTCCTGGAGCGGCGGACCGGGTGGTACGCCGCCGGCATCACCGCCAACCTGGTCGCACTCGGCGCGGTGATCACCGGCATGTTCCTCCTCGGCAACACCTGGTGGACCCTGCTGCTCGCGCTGCCGCTGGCGATCTTCTGGTCGCGCACCGCGTTCGTCGGGCACGACGCCGGACACGCCCAGATAACCGGCGAACGCAGGACGGGCCGGGCCATCGGCCTCGTGCACGCCAACCTGCTGCTCGGCATGAACGAGGCGTGGTGGAACGACAAACACGTCCGCCACCACGCCAATCCCAACCACATCGACAAGGACCCGGACGTCGGCGTGGGCGCCCTCGTCTGGACACAGAAGCAGGCAGCCCAGCGCGAGGGCTTCGCCCGCTGGCTCACCCGCAACCAGGCCCGCCTCTTCTTCCCGATGCTGCTCCTCGAAGGCATCGCGCTGAAGATCTCCGGCTTCCAGTACCTGCGACAGCAGCCCGTCCGGGAACGAGCGCTCTCGGCACTGCTCCTGGTCGCCCACCTGGGCCTCTACGCAACGCTGCTGCTCACCGTTCTGTCCCCGGGCAAGGCCATCGTCTTCGCGCTCGTCCACCATGCGTTGTTCGGGCTCCACCTGGGCATGGCTTTCGCGCCGAACCACAAGGGCATGGAGATGCCCGACCCCGACGGCGAACGCTGGGGCCACCTCCAGCGTCAGGTCCTCACCTCGCGCAACGTACGCGGCGGCATTCTCACCGACTGGTTCCTCGGCGGGCTCAACTACCAGATCGAGCACCACCTCTTCCCGAGCATGCCCCGCCCCCACCTGCGCCTGGCGCAGCCCATGGTGCGCGCCCACTGCGAGGCGCTGGGCATGCCGTACGCGGAGACCGGGCTGATCGAGTCCTACCGGCAGGCACTGCAGCACATGCACGAGGTCGGCGAGCCCCTGAGGTGAGTCCTCGCCCTGCTGGAACCGATGGGCGCGCACACGCGTTCTCACAGCAGATGCGGCTTCGGGCCGCGAAGGAGGCATGGACGATGTCGAACAGCGCGAAGATCGCCATCGGGGGAGTGGTCGTAGCGGTCATCCTGATGCCGTTCATCGGTTTCTGGCTGTCGTTGCTGGTTCTGGTCGGAGTTCCGGCGATCGCGTACCTGCTGCTGGACCCCGGCCAGCGGCGCAGGCTCCGCAGGATCACCCGCAAGGAGATAGGCCGCTGAGAGGGACGGCTCCGCCTCACGCGGGGCTCGTGGGGCACTGACCGTGGTGATCGGGAACGAGACGTATTCGTTCACCGAGGCGAACCCCCTCGCGCACTGGAGCGCGCGGAGGCCCGCAGGGCCGGACGGCATCGGGGGCCCGACGGACAGCGCGTCTGCCGAGTCCCCGCAACCGGGCTCAGGCCGGCCGTACCGCGAGTGCGTCCAGGGCCTCCAGGAGGCCGGGCAGTCCGGTGCCGCGTCCGACCGGCAGCACCTCGCCCGGCTCCTCGTCCAACAGGATGAAGGCGATGTCGTCGGTCCGGGCGACCAGTGACCAGCCGGGGCCGTCGGCGCGCAGCATCCGGGCGTCGCCCGTGGCGAAGGAGGACCGGACACGGCCGGGCGGCGGCGGGGCGTCGATGTAGTCCTGAGCCTGTGCGAGCGCCCGCCGTACACCGGGGTGCACTCCGGAAGGTGCGTCCGTGGCCGCCCTTCCGGATTGCTTCTCGGCGGCGGCTTCGGACCTGTCGACGGTTTCAGGCCCGGTCTCGACGTCCACCTCGCCCTCACCCTCACCCTCTACCTCAGGTTCAGACCCGGGTTCGGCGACGGGCTCGGCCCCGGTATTGTCCGTGCCCGCCGGAGTGCTGAAGGCCGTCTCGTCGTCGATCTGCTCGCGCCAAGTGGTCCACTGGTGCGCTATCTCGTCCGCTCCCATGCGTCGCTGGGCCGGTCCCCACGACTCCGTGTCCGGCGGAGCCAGCGCCTCCGGGGCGGTGCCCTCGGCCTCCAGGTCCGGCAGCGGGTCGTGCGGCGCGGCCACGCCCGGCGCGGCGACCGCCACCGGGAGCGGCCAGCCGGGCAGTGCGCAGACCACCGAACGATCGTCGGGCGAGAGGTCGTACTCCATGCCGCAGTCCCAGGCCGCGATCGCCACGGCGACCAGCGACACGTCCTCGACGACGACGGTCCACCGCGCACCGCTGCCGTCCTGACCGAGGACCAACCCGTATCCCTCGGCGTACGGCTCGACGGCGAGCGCCGCACAGGCGGCCGGATAGTCGTCACCGAGGACGCTCGGGAACTGCGCCGGTGTCAGCAGCACCGCGGTCAGCACATACAGCGCGTCGTCGTCGGCGACCGTGTCGTTCGGCGCGGCCACGGCACCCTCCTCGTCCGTCGTCGTTGTCCGTCGGCGCACCCTAACGAGTGAGTAACCCACTCGTCGAGGCCCTGACAAGCGAAGACGTCAGTTCCGTGGTACGGCGGATGGCACCCCTCATTCGGCGGGGAGACCGAGCAGCGTACGGGCCACTGTCTGCGGCGACTCGCCGCGCTCGCGCGCCAGCGCGATGACGGCCCGGCAGGCCAGTTCGCTGACACCGAAGGAGAGTGCCTCGGGCGACACCCAGCCGCTCGCCTCGTCGATCCGCGCCTGATCCTCCTCCACGGATGCCGAGACGAAGGTGGCGGCCGCCTCGAAGAGATTGTGCTGTTTGCGCCGGTCCTCCTTGGAAGGCGCCGCGGACTGATCCCCCTTGCGATCGGGGGTGACAACCTTCCGCAGACTTCCGATGATGTCGATCATGGGGACCGCCTTCCCGAGGAGCTGCACGTCTGTGGCTTGCCCGTAACTACATGACTACATGCGGTGTTCCCCGCCGACGTAGAGTTGGACCTGCGGCCGATACAAGGGGGCAGAGCGGTGAAGCGGTACGACCGGCTGAAGGAGATTCAGTGTCTCGATCCGGAGGGGGACTTCCTTCGAATCTACCGGATCATGGCCACCTATGAGTTCCCCTGGGACATCGCACGCGCTCTGGAACTGGCCCTCTACCGCACCTATGCCGTGCCGAGCATCGGCCGACTCCTCGCGCGGACCGCCGAACTGACGGACCGTTCACAGAAGCGCTACGACGACACCGCACTGCTCCTCGACGCGGTCCTGGAACACGGCTTCGACAGCGACTTGGGGCGTACGGCCCTCCGCCGGATCAACCAGATGCACCGCAGCTACGACATCAGCAATGACGACATGCGCTATGTGCTGTGCACCTTCGTCGTCACCCCGAAGCGTTGGCTCGACAGCTACGGCTGGCGCCGGCTCTCCGACCACGAAGTGCGGGCGTGCGCCGCCTACTACCGGACCCTGGGCGCGCACATGGGAATCAAGGAACTGCCGCGGACGTACGAGGACTTCGAGCGCACCCTCGATACCTATGAGGCCGAACATTTCGGATGGGACGAAGGAGGACGCCGCGTCTCCGACGCCACCCTGGACCTGATGGGTTCCTGGTATCCGCGCCCCCTGGCCCCCGTCGCGCGCAAGCTCGCCCTCGCGCTGCTCGACGATTCCTTGCTGCGGGCATTCCGGTACGAACGCCCCGGTTCCGCGGCCCGTAATCTCACGCATGGGGCTCTGCGGCTGAGGGCGCGGGCGGTACGACTCCTGCCGCCGCGTTCCACACCGCACTACGCCCGGCAGAACCCGGAGATCAAGGGATACCCGGACGGCTACGAGGTCTCCGGGCTGGGGACGTTCCCGCTTCCGGGCGTCGGCGGCTGTCCGGTCCCGCACAACCGGCGCCCCGAGGCGCCCGTGGAGTGAGTACGAGGGTGCAGGGCGGGCAGGTCAGGACGTCCGCACGGCAAGGGCGAGGAACCGGTCGTCCTCATCGGTGTACGCATCGAGCCGCCAGCCCGAACGTGCCAGCAACGGGCGCAGGTTGGGCTCGGCCCGCAGATCGTCGTCCGTGATCGGGCGGCCGTGGCGTGCCGCGAGGGCGGCTCGCCCGATGGGGTGGAAGAGTGCCAGCCGTCCGCCCGGTCGCACCACCCGTGCCAGCTCCGCCAGGTCGGGACCGGGGTGCGACAGATGGGAGATCAGCCCGGCCGCGAACACCGCGTCGAGCGCCCGCGATCTCAGGGGCAGACGGGCGACATCGGCGAGGAGCAGCGTCCCTTCGCGGTCGCGCCGCGCCACTGCCGCCGACTCCAGCATCGCCGGTGTCAGGTCCACGCCCAGGACTGTGCCCTGCGGCCCGACGGCCGCTCGCAGGGCAGGAAGTGCCCGTCCCGTACCGCAGCCGGCGTCGAGCACCGCGTCCCCCGGGCGCAGCGAAAGGGAGTCGGCGGCGGCGGCGTAGGCGGGCCCGTCGTCGGGGAAGCGGGTGTCCCAGTCCGCCGCGCGCGCTGTGAAGAAATCCTGGACGTGTGTGTGGTCGTCGGCCATATGGACATGATCGCGTAGTTGCCGACGGAGCGAAACGTCGGGAAACGCGGTAGGTGTTCGAGCGCTGGGTGATCGTTGGTCGGGCCGCCCCGGCCCGTCCGTGCGCTTGCCGGACGGGGCGAGCACCTACTGCGCGAGGTGGTCAACGGCTTGCGAGCCCTCTGGGGCCGGGCGGGCCCCGCCTCCCCGCTCCGACGGAATGGAGGGGGCGAAGGGGCCCGCGCCCGTTGTACGTGAGGTTCTTCCCGGTCAGACGTTGACGCCGTAGTCGGACGCGATTCCCGCCAGACCCGAGGCGTAACCCTGGCCGACCGCACGGAACTTCCACTCCGCGCCGTGCCGGTACAGCTCGCCGAAGACCATGGCGGTCTCCGTCGAGGCGTCCTCGCTGAGGTCGTAACGGGCCAGCTCGACGCCGTTCGCCCGGTTCACCACGCGGATGAACGCGTTGCGGACCTGGCCGAAGCTCTGCCCGCGGCTCTGCGCGTCGTGGATGGAGACCGGAAAGACGATCTTGGCCACATCCGCGGGGACCGTCGACAGGTCCACATTGATGGACTCGTCGTCGCCCTCGCCCTCACCGGTCAGGTTGTCGCCGGTGTGCTGGACCGAACCATCCGGGCTCGTGAGGTTGTTGTAGAAGACGAAGTGCAGGTCGGAGAGGACCTTGCCCGCGTCCGAGCACAGCAGCGCACTCGCGTCCAGGTCGTGGTCCGCGCCCGTCGTCGTCCGTACGTCCCAGCCCAGGCCGACCGTCACTGCGGTCAGGCCGGGTGCCTCCTTCGACAAGGAGACGTTGCCGCCCTTGGCCAGGGTCACACCCATGAAACATCCTCCATTGATCCAGTGGTCCAGCGATGTGGTGAACGGCGCTGTTTCGGCCGTCACCAGGTCAACGACGGCGTCGTGACCATGGTTCCCATGCTTGCGCAAGCCCTGAAGTGAACGTCTGCGAGGCGTGCCGTACGTTGGTGGGCCGGGGCACTAAGCCAGCGGGTCGGTGCGGGGCCCCTGCGCATCGGTCTCCTTCATGGCCTTCGCCTCACTCTTCAGGATCCGCATGGATTTGCCCAGGGCTCGGGCCGTGTCCGGCAGTTTCTTCGAGCCGAACAGTGCGATCACCACGATTGCCACGATCAACAGGTGCCAGGGTTCGAGGCCGTTGCGCAACATGTGCGTCCCGCCCTTCCTTTCGGTGCTTTGGCCGGTGTTTCCGCTCGGCGTCCGCCGACAGTGCTTCAAGCTGACTATGAGTAGGTCGGATGATCCACTCGAACATCAATGCTTGCTACATTGCGCAACTGTACAACCATGGGGTGGCGGAGCACGTCTTACCTCATGGACAGCGGACGGACGGGGTGGCCGATGACGGGAAGTCGCACAGCGGGAGCGGGCAGGGGAAGGGGAGTGCGCCTGCGGCGGACAGCCATGTTCGGGCTGTCGTTCCTCGTGCTGCTGGTCGCCGGCGTCGGGTGGGGCTACCTCAAACTCGGCGGCAGTATCGACACCTTCAGCGCGGACGGGATCTCCGGCGACCGGCCGCCCGGTTCCTCGCAGGGGCAGAACGTCCTGGTCATCGGATCCGACTCGCGCTCGGGCGACAACGGCAAACTCGGCGGCGGCACGGGCGCGGTGGGGCGCTCCGACACCGCGTTCCTCCTCCATGTGTACGGCGACCAGAAGCATGCGGTCGCCGTATCCGTTCCACGTGACGCGCTGGTCGACATCCCGGCGTGCAAAGGGCCCGACGGCCGGTGGACCGCGCCGCAGCACAACGTCATGTTCAACGGCGCGTTCTCGGTGGGGGAGACCGCCGAGGGGAACCCGGCCTGCACCCAGAACACCGTGGAGCATCTCACCGGCCTGCGCGTGGACCACACCGTCGTCATCGACTTCGCCGGATTCTCCGCGCTGACCTCGGCCGTCGGCGGCGTACCGGTGTGCCTGCCCCAGGACATCTACCAGCGCGACCTCAGCCCGAAGCGGCCCACCCGAGGGGCCAGGATCTTCACGAAGGGCCCGCAGACCGTCTCGGGGCAGCGGGCACTCGACTACGTCCGGTTGCGGCACGGCATCGGTGACGGCTCGGACATAGGGCGGATCAAGCGGCAGCAGGCATTCGTCGCCGCGCTCATCAAGAAGGTCAAGTCCCAGGGACTGAACCCCACCACTCTGCTGCCCCTGGCCAATGCGGCCACCGACGCGATGACCGTCGACCCCGGACTCGGATCGGCCGACCGTCTGTTGTCCTTCGCCATGTCGATGAAGAAGATCGACCTGCACAACACCAAGTTCGTCACCGTTCCCTGGCGATACGAAGGCGCACGCGTCGCGATCGTCGAACCGGACGCCGACGCGCTCTGGGCCGCGCTGAAGGCCGACCGTACGGTCGACGGCAAGGACGCCAGCGGCAAGGGGTCGGGCAAGGGCGACGGGAAGGACAGTGGCCCGGCGTCGCCCAAGGCGGACGTCCCGGTCTCCGGCAAGGGAATCACCGTTGCCGTCTACAACGGAACCACGGTCAGGGGGCTCGCCGCCCAGGCAGCCGAACTCCTGCGTTCCCGGGACTTCACCGTCACGACCACGGCCACGGCGAGCAGCCAGGACCACACCTCGACCGTCATCGAATACGGGCCGGGGCTGCGGGAGGAGGCGGAGACCACCGCACGGCTCTTCGCCGGAGCACGGACGACCGCGTCCGACACGGCCGGAATCCAGGTGATCCTGGGCAGTTCCTACGCCCAGAACCCATCGGCCGCACCCGGATCACCGTCGCCGTCCACCGTTCCGTCCACCGTCGCCGACGAGGCCCGGTCGGCCGACGACGACCCGTGCGCGGACCTTTCCTACGGCTGACCGGCCACCAGGAGCGGGGGACACAACCCTCAGCGCGGTGTACCGGCAGTCCGGAGCTGCAGCGCCGGGTGACGGGGTGCCGCGAAGCCGTACGACTCGTACGGCGCGGCCCCGTCCTCGGTGACGTTCAGACCGACCACCGTGATCCCGGCCTCTTCGCGGAACCAGCCGAGCAGGGCGGCGAGGCAGACCTGTGCATGACCGAGGCGGCGCCGGCGGGGATCGGTGCTCACATTGGAGACGTGCCCCTGCAAACGGTTAGGGTTCGCCGAGCCTGAGGCATGCCTGTCGCACGTTTCGACCGTACTGGAGACGACGCCGAGCGCGGGATCATCGACCAGGAACGCGGCGAACACGCCGGGATGGCGCAGCCACTCGGCGGAGGCCGTCCGCCACGGCGCGTCGGGGCCGCCCGTCTCCACCCCCCATCTCGGCCGGCATCAGCCCGCGCAGCCGTACCAGGGCGGGCACGTCTTCGAGCGTGGCACGGCGGGCACGCACCACCTGCCCGCCACCGGGGCCGGTATTCGGGTCGGACTCGGGGTGGTCGATGCGCGACGGGATCATGAGTGGCTCCACTTCCGCTCGTAGCGGGTACGGGCCGCCCGCAACCCGTAGGCGTACAGGACCAGCACCGTTGCCAGCAACAGGTAATAGAGCGGTGGCAGCGCGCTCATGCCCAGCAACCCACCGAGCGGGGTGGGCGGCAGCAACAGGCCGACCACCGCGAGACCGCACGCGGCCAGCCGCAACGGGCCGCCGCTGCGACCGCCGGCAATGCGTCCACCCGTACGGAGCAGCAGCATCACCAGGGCCTGGGTGAGCAGGTTCTCGGTGAACCATCCCGAGTGGAAGGCCTCCTGCCCGCCCGATGTCGCGGAGCCGTGCAGCGCGAAGGCCAGCACGGCGAACGTCGCCAGGTCGGCGGTGGCGTTCAGCAGGCCGAACCCCGTGATGAAGCGGAGGAAGTCGCGCGGACGCAGCACCATTGGCCACCGCAGCACCTCGGACGCGGGCCGGTCGAAGGTGAAGGCGAGCTGCGCCACGTCGAAGCACAGGTTCTGCACCAGGACCTGCGCCGGAAGCATCGGCAGGAACGGCAGCATGAGACCCGCCGCGAGCATCGCGATGACGTTGCCGAGGTTCGACGAGAGCGTGATGCGCAGATATGTGGCGATGTTCCCGCTGCTGCGCCGGCCCGCGGTGATCGCGTCATCGATAGCCGCCAGGTCCTTCTCGGCCAGCACCACGTCCGCGGTCTCCCGCGCCACATCGACCGCGTTGCGCGGGCAGATGCCGACGTCCGCCGCGTGCATCGCGGGCAGATCATTGACGCCGTCACCGAGGAACCCGGTGGTCCGCCCGGCGGTGCGCAGCGCGGAAACGATCCGTGCCTTGTGCTCCGGTGTGCAGCGGGCGAAGACCGTGACCCGGTCGGCGGCCTCCGCGAGTGCCCCTTCCGACAGCGCGTCGATCCGCTCCGCCGGCATGACCTCGCCCGGATCGAGGCCGAGATCCCGGCAGGCACGGGCGACGGTCCCCGGATCGTCACCCGTGAGGACCTTCACGGCGATGCCCCGGTCCCTCAGCGCGTCCAGCGCATCGGCCGCGCTCGGTGTGAGTGAGTCCCGCAGAGCGACGAAGCCGAGGAACGTCAGTCCCCTTTCGTCGGCCGCGGTGTACGCACGCGGCCGGGCCGGACGATCGGTACGGGCCACGGCGAGCAGGCGCAGGCCGCTCGCGGTCTCCCGGGCGGCGAGTTCGCTCAGCCGGATCCGTTCGGTCTCGTCCAGCGCGCACCGTTCGAGCACCGCCTCGACCGCTCCCTTGGTCACGAGCGTGTGCACGCCGAGCCGTCCGGGTCGGCGGACGACCGCGGTGGCGAGGCGGCGTACCGGATCGAACGGCAGCGCGGCGACGCCGTCGTACGCGGACAGTGTCTCCTCCCGCTCCTCGGCCGCGTCCAGCACTGCCTCGTCGAGTGCGTCGGGGGCCGGTAGATCGGCGAGCTGCAGCGTCCACAGCGCGTTGACGGCGGCCCAGTGGAGCGCCTCGGGATCGGAGTGGCCCGACGCGTTCAGCGAACGTTCGACGACAGGCCGGTCCTGAGTGAGGGTTCCGGTCTTGTCCACGCACAGCACATCGATCGCACCGAGGTCGTGCAGCGCGGGCAGTCGCTTGACGATGACCCCATGGTCCTTGGCGAGCAGCGAAGCGCCCCTGGCCAGCGCCGTCGTGACGATCACCGGCAGCATTTCCGGAGTCAGCCCTACCGCCACCGCGACGGCGAACGGCAGCGTTTCGAGGCCCCGGCCGCGCAGCGCCGCGTTGGCCATGAGCACCAGTGGCGGGGTGAGCAGCATGAAGCGGATCAGCGTCCAGGAGATCCCGTGCACCGAACGGTCGAAGGCGCTCGCGCCGCGGCGGCGCGCCGAACCGTCGTACGCGGCGGCGAACCGGATTTCCGCACCCGTTGCCGTCACCACCGCCGTACCGCTGCCGGACGCCACGCTGCTGCCTTGGAAACACAGCTCCGGCCGAGCGAACAGTCCTTCCTGGTCGCGGCCCCCGGCGCCGGCGGCGCGGGGCCGCGACGGCGTGTCGACAGGGTGCTTGGCGACCGGCGCCGACTCCCCGGTGAGCGCCGACTGATGAACGGTCAGGCCACTCGCACGCAACAGCCGCACATCGGCGGGCACGAGATCCCCCGGGCCGAGCCGGATCACATCGCCCGGCACCAGTTCCCCGACCGGCAGTTCACGGGCCCGCGGCGCGGCGTCCGGTCCTGCCCGGCGCAGTACGGTCGCGGTGGTCGCCACCAGCTCCCGCAGTGCGGCCGTGGACCGGTCCGCCCGGTGCTCCTCCGCGGAGCGCAGCAGACAGCTGACGACCACGAGCACCAGCGTCACGCACGCCGTGCCCCAGGAGGCCACCGCCGCCGAGACCAGGCCCAGACACAGGAGCACCGAGGTGAAGGGATCACGCAGACTGCGCAGGAAGCGACGGGGCCAGGAGACCGGACGCCAGGCCGGCAGCGTGTTCTCGCCGAACCGCGTCAGCCGTTCCCCGGCTTGTTCCTCCAGCAGCCCCCGCGGTCCGCTGTCCAGTGAGCGGAGAACCTGAAGCGAGGTCGGTGCGGCCACCGAGGAGCCGACAGGTGCGACATCCGTGGCGGCGCCTTCGCCGGCTTTCGCGCCCGCCATCGGCACGACGACGGCGGACGGGCCATCGGGATCGGTGCTGCCGGGACCTGCGGCGGCACTGCTCTCAGGCACCGAGCCCACGGAGACGTGAGGCTTGCGCGGGCGCGTGACCGGCGCGCTCCGCGAGCTGGCCGACCATCAGCCGGACGACGGTCACCACATCGGGGTCGTCGACCAGGTACACCTGGCGGCGTCCTTCGCGCCGGGACCGTACGAGACCTGCCAGTTTGAGTTTCGTCAGATGCTGGCTCACCGACGGAAGGGTGCCGCCGACCCGGTCCGCGAGTCCGGTCACATCGCTCTCGCCCTGGGACAGGGCCCACACGATGTGCAGCCGCGCAGGCGTCGCCAGCAGGCCGAAGGCCGCTGCGGCCTCCACCAGTACCTCCGAGGGCGGATCCTCGAAACCGCCGCCGGCAGCTGTCGACACTCTTGCTCTCCCTGTCCGCGTGGCCCGATTCCTCACACCCGAAGTATTCAGTGTAGGTGCCGGACGTCCACTGTCCGCAGGCTGCTCGGGCAGCCGCGGCAGCGGACCGGCCTTTGTGCGCATGACCGGGAGCGGCAGACATGTTCCGGAAGGAGTGTCGGATTGTGGACCGATCCGGGCAGCAAATGGGCCAAAACGGTCACAATACCAAAGAATCGATCTCGCCCCGCGGCGCAGGTTCTTGTTTGCCATGCTGTCGGCCTGCGAAGGCGGGAGGACGGTGTGTGCTTGCCGACCCTTCACGGGATCGCTGCTCTCAAGGCGGCTCTGACCTGTGCAGTCGGAGTTCAGGGACTCACTGGTCAGCGAAGTGGCCGATGCATTCCGAGCACACTGAGGACGCATACGGAGAGACGGCCGGAGAGGCCGCGGAGACCGATGCTCTCGCACTGAAGGTATTGGTCGCCGGAGGCTTCGGGGCCGGGAAAACGACGCTGGTCGGTGCCGTCAGCGAGATCCGGCCGCTGCGGACGGAGGAATTTCTCGGCGAGGCGGGGCGGTCGGCCGACGACACGGACGGGGTCGATCAGAAGACCACGACCACCGTCGCCATGGACTTCGGACGGATCGCCATCCGCTCCGGCCTTTCGCTCCATCTGTTGGGCACGCCGGGGCAGGACCGCTTCTGGTTCCTGTGGGACGAATTCCTGTGGGATGAACTCTCCCAGGGCGCGCTCGGGGCCGTCGTACTCGCCGGCTCCGGTCGGCTGGAGGACTGCTTTCCGGGCGTCGACTACTTCGAGCATTGCCGCATACCCCTTGTCGTTGCGGTCAACTGCTTTGCCGACGCCCGCGTGCACGGCGAACGCGAGGTGTCCCGCGCCCTCGATCTCGACCTCCGCACATCCGTCGTCCTGTGCGACGCGCGTGACCGGGACGCCGGCGAGGAAGTCCTGATCCGCATGGTCGAGTATGCCGGCCGGGTGCACACCACCCGGCTCCTCGACGCGGTGAGCTGACCCTCCCGGGAGCTCCGCCGCCTTCCTCCCGCGGATCCGGACCAAGCCACATGACGGAGTAGTGCTTGCCCCCGCGTGACCAGTGCGCAAGGCTTACGGCAACGGGGCACGGGGAACGTATGAGCGGGGAGGAGCGGGGAAATGGCGCTGGACAGGGGACTCGACTGGCTCCTTGACGACCTCACGAGCAGGGTCGAACACATACGGCACGCGTTGGTGCTGTCGAACGACGGACTGGTGACGGGGGCGAGTACGGGGCTGGCCCGCGAGGATGCCGAGCATCTCGCCGCGGTCTCGTCCGGGTTGCACAGCCTGGCCCGTGGGTCGGGACGCCACTTCCGGGCCGGGAAGGCCCGGCAGACCATGGTGGAGTTCGACGAGGCACTGCTCTTCGTGACGGCCGCCGGGGACGGCAGCTGTCTGTGCGTGCTGAGCGAGGCCGAGGCCGATGTCGGCCAGGTCGCCTACGAGATGACACTGCTCGTCAACAGGGTCGGTGAGCATCTGGGCGTCGCCGCGCGGCAGGCAGCGGGCGAAGGGGCCGACCCCGTCTGATCCGTCCGCGTCTGGTCCGTCCGCGTCTGGCCCGTCCGCGTCTGGTTCGACCGCGGAAGTTTTCCACAGGGCGGGCGGAGGGATTCTCTTCCGGGTTACGGTGCTCACAGAGAGTAATCGAGTCTCACGGGGGAGAACGTCATGGCTGTTGCTGAAGATGTGTGCACGAAGCTCGCCGGCACGAAGGCGGCGAGCATGGCCACCGAAGGCACGCTGGCAGTGAGTACAGCGGCCCAGGAACTCCGGATGAAGCGGGGCGAGTTCGTGATCGCCGTGCATCTGGGGCTGATCCACCTGACGGCGCGACCGGACGGGGGAAGGCCGAGGGTCGGCTGCGGCGAGATCGACCGGCTCCGGTCGCAGGACGGGTTCCCGGAGGCACTGCGGGAGAAGGTGCGCACGGTCGGGACGGCAGAGGGGGCTCAGCAGCTCGGGATCAGTCCGGACCGCTTCACCAAGCTCGCCCGTGCGGGATGCTTTACGCCGATCACGTTCTACCTCAATCGGTACCGGGCGATTGTCTGGCTCTATCTCGCCGACGAACTCGCAGGGTTCGCCGCCCGCGAATCCCGGCTCCTGGCGGGCAGGAGCCCGGCCTGGCTGCTCGGCCGGTTGGAGGCAGGCGCCGACTGCCGGGCGCGCAACTGGCGCTCACGCCGGGTCGAACGGCTGCTGAGCCTGACGGAGGAACCCTGGGCCCGCGCGGCCGTGCTCGCGGACACGCTGGACCCGGTGCAGTTGGGGGGAGGTGGTCGACGATCCTTACGAGCGCGCGTACCTCGCCAGGCTCCGGCCCGAACCGGCCTTCGGGCCGACTGGTCCGGCACTGGCGCGAGAGACCATGGCGCACCTGATGCAGGCCGACGAACCGGACGAGATGCTGTGGCGGCGGGTGACCCTGATCATGGAGTTGGACAACGCCCGGGAGACCCGACCGGCTCCGAGCCCGCGCGGCGAATGGCGCGACTTCCATCGTTCGGGGAACGGGCGCGCACCGCGCGCCGAGAACGGGCACGTACCCGGGCCGGACTCCCGAGCTGATGCCGGACCCGTTCCGGCGCCTTCTCCCGCTCCCGCTCCGGCCCCGGCGCCCGTTCCCGCTGTCCCACCATGTTCCGGTGCGGCGCCCGGTCCTGACCACGCGCCGACAGGCGTGGCGGAACCTGCACTCGGGCTGCTTGCCCGGATCGGTCTGCGCAGGCGCGCATCCAGGGCTGAGGGGCGGGGGCACTCCGGTCCGGGGCGCGCGCCGTCCGGCGTATGACACGGCGGATGCCGCCGGCCGCGACCGATGCGCAACTGCCGGACGGATAAAGGACTCGCGGAGGGAAGGAGTTCTCGTGGAGGGAAGAAGCTCTCGCGGCCGAATAAAGAACTCGCGAAGGAAGAACGGCACCGGCATCCTAGCTCCCATGCTGATCAGGGAAGCCACCACCGAGGACTGGCCGGCCATCTGGCCGTTCTTCCACGAAATCGTTGCCGCGGGCGAGACCTTCACGTACCCACTCGATCTCGACGAGCAAGATGCCCGCTCCTGGTGGCTCCTCAAGTCGCCCAACCGTACGGTCGTCGCGGTCGACGACGACGGGACGATCCTCGGCACGGCCAAGATGAACAACAACCACATGGGCAATGGCTCGCACATCGCCAGCGCCAGTTACATGGTCGACCACAGGCATTCGGGGCAGGGTGTCGGGCGGGCCCTGTGCGAGTACACCCTGGAGTGGGCTCGCGCGTCGGGATTCAGGGCGATGCAGTTCAACGCGGTGGTGGAGACGAACATCCACGCCGTAGGGCTCTACCGCTCGCTCGGTTTCGAGATCCTGGGAACGTTGCCGGAGGGTTTCAACCACCCGGAACAGGGCCTTGTCGGGCTGCACATCATGCACCGCCGTCTCTGACGACGCTTTCGCCGGTCTCTCCTTCGCAGTCCGCACCGTCCGCACCGTCCGCGTCCTTCGCGTCCTCCGCTCCAGTGCTCGCCTTCCCACGCCGCTGCCCACGTGGTCCCCTCCTCCACGCCATGTCCGTCATATCCGAACCAGTGGTGATGTGTGGTCAGTTGATGCAACAGGTGCTTCGTGGGGCGGGTGCGCACGGTGCCGACGGGGGCAGTACTCTGCGCCCCACCGCCATTCGGGCGATGAAACACATGCGGAGGAAGAATCCATGACCATACCCAGGAGATCGTTGCGCGCTGCGGGAACACTCGCGGCCGCTGCGGTTGTCGGCCTGACCGGCGCGGTGCTCACCGCCGGCCCGGCCGCAGCTCACACCCCCACCTGGGCCGTGAACTGTTCCGAGGTGAACCTTGACCTGACCGCCTACAACAGCAACGTCACCAACCAGGTGACCGTCACTGTCGACGGCAAGGACCTCCTGCCCACCGAGACCTTCGGCAAGGAGTTCCACAAGAAGCTCGAGCTGCCCGAGCACGACAAGGAGCTGACGGTCCACCTCGTCGTCAAGGCCGGCGACGGCGACAACTTCTCGCGCGACGAGACCAAGACGGCACCCGTGTGCGAGGGCACCACCCCGTCGCCCGCGCCGTCCGAGGGCACGCCGTCCCCGGCTCCTTCCAAGGATGCGCCCGCCGCGAGCGCCACGCCCAGCGAGGTGCCTTCGAATTCCGCTCCCGCCGTGGTCCCCCCGAGCCCCAGCTCGCCGGACCTGGCCGAGACGGGCTCCTCGTCCGCCACTCCGATCATCGCCGGAGCGGCCGTGGCCGTGCTGCTGGCGGGCGGCGGCATCATGTGGTCCGTGCGCAAGCGCCGTACCGCACAGCACTGACGAATGAGCCGGTGGTCCTGACCGAGTACAGCTAGGCCAGGACCACCGGTCGAGGCGGTGGCGGGACCCACCCCCCGTTCGTGGGGGGCCCCCCCCCCCCCCCCCCCCCCCCCCCCCCCCGCCCCCCCCCCCCCTCCCCCCCCCCCCCCCCCCCCCCCCCCCCCCCCAAAAACCCAGCCGCAGA
>NZ_JBHWIY010000028.1:103327-115444 GCF_042731715.1 Streptomyces sp. NPDC059832
GCGCAGTACCGCACAGCCCGGAAGAATGACCCGGGGGTCCTGACAGGGTACATCTAGGCCAGGACCACTGTTCGAGGCGGTGCCTCCCCACGCCTGGTGCGGGGGGCGGCACATCCCCCGGACTGCCACTACCCGCGGGGCGGCCCGTCCTTCGGGGCCGTCGTCACACCCGCTTCGTGGCCGGCCGGGGAGTGACGGTGGGCGGCACCGAGGGGCCGATCTCGCACCAGACCGCCTTGCCCTCGCCGCGAGGCTCGATGCCCCAGCGGGCGGCGACGGCATCCAGGAGCAGCAGGCCCCGCCCCGATGTCGCGGTCTCACCCGGGCTGCGACGCCTGGGCCAGGCGCTGGAGCGGTCCTGCACGGACAGGCGGACCCGCCGCACGGGTTCCGGCAGCACTTCCAGAGTGAGGACCGCGCCGCCCTCCGTGTGCAGCAGGACATTCACCAGCAGCTCGCCGGTCACCAGCTCGGCATCGTCCGCGAGTTCGGCCATGTCCCAGTCGGTCAGGGCCTGGCGCACGATGGTCCGCGCGTCGGACAGCCCCTCCGGGTCCGCCTGGTGGATGTACTGGTGCAACCGCGGGGCCCGTGGCGACCCCGGGTCCGGGCTGCGCCGGAGAACCAGAAGGGCCACGTCGTCCCCCGAACCCCAACGCTCCCAGAGCTGGTCCGACAGATGGTCGGCCAGTGCCTGGGCGCTCGCCGGCCCCGCGCCCACCTCGTTGATCAGTGCCTGCACACCCGCATCGATGTCGGCCCCCGGCTCCTCCACCAGGCCATCGGTGTACAGGACAAGAGTCTCGCCCGGCACCAGGTCCAGACGGGTCTCCGGGAACTCCTCGTCCTCGAATTCGGTCGAGATGCCCAGCGGCAGTCCGCCCCGCACCTGGGGGCTGCCGACCCGGCCGTCCATATGCCGGATCAGTGGGCCGAAATGTCCGGCCCGAACCACGCGCACGGTTCCCGAAGCCAGTTCGACCTGGGCATACGTACAGGTCGCGAAGCGGTCCGTGTCCAGTTCGGCGAGGAAGCGCGAAGCCCGCGCCAGCACCGTCGAAGGCGGATGCCCCTCGGCGGCGTACGCGCGCAGGGCGATGCGCAACTGCCCCATGATGGCGGCGGCGTGCGTGTCATGGCCCTGGACGTCGCCGACCACGATCCCGAACCGGTTCTTGGGCAGGCCGATCACGTCGTACCAGTCGCCGCCGACCTGGCGGCCGCTCCAGGCGGCGTGGTAACGCACGGCGATCTCGCCGCCCTCGATCTCCTGGATCCGCCGCGGCAGCATCGCCGACTGAAGGCCGGTGGCGAATTCGCGTTCCTCGTCGAAGAGTTTCGCGCGCTGCAGGGACTGCGCCACGATCGCGGCCAGCCCCAGACACAGATTGCGCTCATCCGCGTTGAAGGTCGTGTTCTCGCGGTAGAAGAGCGCCAGGGTGCCGAGGGAACGCGCCTGGGCGACGAGGGGCAGATAGGCGACGGCCTGGAATTTCAGCCGGTCGGCATAGGGGGCCAGCACGGGATAGCGGCAGGTGAGAGCCGTGACCGAGGTCAGAAACCGGGGCCGGCCGCTGAGCACGGTGTCCGCCAGCGGGAACCGCCGGTCCAGCCCCGCGTCCCCGAGCGCGTCGATGGCCTCCACCGAGTCGCCGCTCAGAGCGAGGGCACTCAGCGTCGTGTTCTCGACCAGACCGAGCGAGAGACCGTCCGCCCCGAGCCGGGCAAGCCCACCCGGGCCGGTGAGCGCGGCGGTCACGTCATCGACGGTCACCGCGCGTGACAGCGCGCTGGTTGTTCGTTCGACGATGCTGGTCTGCCGCTGTCGCCGTTTTTCCAGGTCGAGCAAGAAGGCCGAATACGTGACCTCCGCAGTGGCGTCCTGCACCACCCCGATGATCCGGTGCGCATGTCCTTCGTCACTGCGCAGAATGCGCGCCTGGATGTGGGTCCACTGGTCCCTGCCGTCGTCCAGCGGCACCCGGAGATGAACGCTGAATGAACTGCGTCCACTTTCGATCGCCTCCGTGATCGCCACATCGAGACGGGTCCGCTCCGACTGTTCGAGTCGGTCCAGCACGGTCTCGGGCCGTGAGTCGAAGGTCTGCGGGTCCAGACCGAACACCAGCAGCCCGGCGTCGTCCATGTCGAGCGTCCCGGCGTCCACGTCCCACTCGAAGCTGCCCGTCCGATTCATGGCAAGCCGCTGCGCCGTCGCGTTGTCGCCGTTGTGCGTTTTCTCGATCAGCAGGCGTGGCGGGACGGAAGTGCTCGGTTGCTGGTCGTGATCGGTCATTCCTGCTCCGGAGGTCGCCGGGCGGGGCTGCCGGACGGCGCGGCCCGAACCGGGTCACTCAATTGTCGAACCGGTTCCGGCAGGTTGCCACAGCGGACACCCGGAAGGATCCGGCAGGGAAGCCGAACCGGGCGGACTCCGGACCCCTGCTGCCCCGGCACGGACCCCGCCCCGGAGAATGGCAGCGGAAGATCGTCCGCGATCGGCGGTCGATACGGCACAGGGGCTGACCGGAGCGCATTCATGACCCACGAAGATCCCGTTCTGCTGCACACCGAGGGGCGTGTCCGGCACATCACCCTCAACCGTCCGGGCGCCCTGAACGCGCTGAACCACGCCATGGTGGTGCGTATCGACGCAGCACTCGCCGACGCCGAGCTCGACGACTCCGTCGTCGCGGTCCTGATCACCGGGGCGGGCGAGCGCGGCCTCTGCGCGGGTGGCGACATCCGGTCCATCTACGAGGACGCCCGCGCCGGCGGCGGCACATCGATGGACTTCTGGCGCGACGAATACCGGCTCAATGCCCGCATCGCCCGATTCCCCAAGCCCTACGTTGCGATCATGGACGGCATCGTGATGGGCGGTGGCGTCGGTGTCTCGGCCCACGGCGACGTCCGTGTCGTCAGCGAACGCTCGCGTGTCGCCATGCCCGAGACCGGCATCGGATTCGTCCCCGACGTCGGCGGCACGCATCTGCTCGGTGCGGCGCCCGGTGAGCTCGGCACCCATCTGGCGCTCACCGCGGAGGCGGTCGGCGCGGGTGACGCGCTGCTGTGCGGTCTCGCCGACCATTTCGTACCCTCGCGGCGTCTCGCCGAACTCACCGCGGACCTCGCCGGCTGTGGTACGGCTGGTGAGATCGAGGAGACGGTGCGGCGGTACGCCTCACCCGCGCCGGACGGCGAACTGGCCGCGCACCGTGAGTGGATCGATTCCTGCTACGGGGCGGACTCGGTCGAGGAGATCGTCGACCGGCTCGACAGCAGCGGCGTCCCCGCCGCCAAGCAGGCCGCCGAAACCATCCTCACCAAGTCGCCGACCGCGCTCAAGGTGACTCTTTCCGCTCTGCGCAGAGCACGTGGGCTCGACAGCCTGGAGGCGGTGCTCGACCAGGAGTACCGGACTTCGTGCACCGCCTACACCCGGCCCGACCTGGTGGAAGGCGTGCGTGCCCAGATCATCGACAAGGACCGCGATCCGCAGTGGAGCCCGGCGGCTCTCACCGAGGTCACCGAGGCCGACGTGGCACTCTTCTTCGCCCCGCTGGGCGACCGCGAACTCGGCCTGGCCGCCGCTCCCAGCGTGACGGCCTGAGAGCGACGGACCGGGACGAACCAGGGCGGGTCGCGACGGGCCGAAACGGACTGTGGCGGAGCGAGGGGAGACCGCGTACAGGAATCAGAGGTCGTTCGGCCCGTCGACCGTACGGAACGGGATGCCGAGCAGGTCGGCCGCGGCCTTGAAGTCCTTGGCACGATGGCCGGTGCACAGCGTCCAGTGGTGACCGATGCCGGTCGCGGCCCAGGTATCGGTCCACTCGCCGGGGTCGAAGCCGAAGTCGACCCGGGAGGTGGTGTTGCCGATCTCCAGCAGCGGCCCCGGTACGACCTCGCCCTCGGAGGCGATGAAGGTGAAGGTGCCGTCGGCCTCCTGCCCGATGCCGAACGTGGTGACCGGGCCGTGTCTGACGTCGAACTCCACACTCACGCCCCAGCCGCGTTTGCCGTGGTAGACGCCCAGCCCGCGCAGCAGCGGGTCTTTGGCGCTGATGGCCAGGTGGGCGGGGCCGTCGTGGCCCATCTCGACAACCCGGTCGCGGAAATTGAGGGCCTGGAGTTCGGTGAAGGAGCCACCGGCGCCGATGGTGTCGGCGATCAGCATGGCGAGGCTGGTGCGCAGTTCGTACTCACCGGCCATCGGGATGCCACGTGCGGTCAGCAGCGACGCGCCGAGGATCATGCCGGCGCCGAGCCGCTCGTGGATCTCGCCCTCCAGACCGCGGTGGTAGTAGGCGAGACTGTCCAGTCCGAAGTCCTCGACGAGCCGGTCCAGTCCGACCGAAACCCGTGCCGCCCAGGCGAGATCGTCCTCGTCGACGGACTCGTCGAGGGTGAAGACCGTACGGGCGAGCGCGACGCGTTCGGCGGCCGCCTCGTCCGTCACGGCGGCGACCCGGACCCGCAGGTCGTCGAATTCGAGGACTTCGACATGCCCGCCGAACTGGGTGGAGACCAGCGTCATGTCGGTGGAGACGTCGAGCATGCCGGGGTAGAGGTGGCCCATCAGACCGTGCCGGCCGTGGCGCATCGCGCCACGCACCTGCGCGGCACGGATCCAGCGGCGGATCCGCTTCCAGGCGTTCTCGTCGCGCAGATGGCCCGAGACGGAACGGAACGGGATCCCCCCGCGCCGGAACACATTGGCGATCTCCGGCAGCGGGCACTGCCCGCAGTACGCCAGCCACTTGCCCGTGTCGGTGTCCGGATGGTCCATCGCCTCGGTCGGCTGGAGGTCGATGACCAGCACCGGAGCATGTGCGCGCTGGGCGATCGGCAGCACCATCGAGGCCGTGAGATACGTCGTCAGAAACGTCACGACGATGTCGCAGTCGGCCGCCCGTAGCCGTTCCGCGGCCCTTGCCGCCTCCTGCGGATCGGAGATGAAACCCGCGTCGACCACCTCGCAGCCCATCTCCTCGAACCGCCCGGTCACGAAGCGGGCCGACTCCCGCAGTCGGTCGAGCAGACCGGGGAACTGCGGCCAGTACGCACCGAGTCCGCCGGACACCAGACCGACACGGGTACGACGGCGCGGGGTGCGGGCGAGCACACCGTCGAGCACGCTGGGCGAGACATCAGCCATGAGATTCCTTCCTTCGGTTCCATCGAGGGCCCGGACCTCCCCGGAGGGCGCCCCGGTTCCCGGCCGAGGGCAGGGCCGAATGGGCCTCACGCCCGTTTCAGCCGCGCAGCGGCCAGGTCCCAGGCCCGCCCGTCCCCCTGCGGGGTGTAGTGGCGCAATTCCTGTGTCCGTGCCACCAGTTGTCGCATGTCCGCGAGGTCGCCCACCAGTCCCTGGGCGCGTGCCTGCAACAGGATGTTGCCGAGCGCGGTCGCCTCGGCCGGTCCGGCCGTGACGGGCAGCCCCGTGGCATCCGCGGTCCACTGGCACAAGAGCTCGTTGCGCGACCCCCCGCCGACGAGATGGATCCGGGTCAGCTCCCGCCCCGCAAGGCCGGCTGCCTCCCGCAACGTCCTGCGGTGGGCCAGCGCCAGGCTCTCCAGCACACACCGGGCGTAGCCGCCGGCACTGTCGGGCGGTACCTGCCCGGTCCCCAGGAGATGGGCGTCGATGCGCGACGGCATGTCACCCGGCGCGAGGAACGCCTCGTCGTCGGGATCGATCACCGCCGCGAACGGCCGGGCACGGGCCGCCTCTGCGAGCAGTGCGGCCAGGCCCGGATCCTCGCCCCGCCGGTCCCAGGTCCGCCGGCACTCCTCCAGCAGCCACATCCCCATGATGTTGCGGAGATGGCGGACCGTGCCGTCCACCCCGCGCTCATTGGTGAAGTTTGCCGCGCGGGACTCCTCCGTCAGTACCGGAGCCGACAGCTCAAGTCCGGCCAACGACCACGTACCGCAGGACACATAAGCGAACCCGGGCTCGATCGCGGGCACCGCCGCGACCGCCGCCGCCGTGTCGTGCGAGGCGACGGCCGTCACCGGTGTTCTGGCCGGCAGACCCGTGTACTCGGCAACATGCGGCAGCAGCGTCCCTGCCGGATCACCCGGCTCGCGCAACGGGGGGAACCAGGAACGCGCCAGACCCAGTCGGCCGATCAGCGCATCGGACCAGCCGCCGGCCGACGCGTCGAACAGACCGGTCGTCGACGCATTGGTGATCTCCGCCCCCACCGTGCCGGTCAGCCAGTACGTCAGCAGATCGGGGATCAGCAGCATCGTCCGTGCCGCACCCCACTGGGCACTCGCACGGTGAGCGGCAAGCTGGAACACCGTGTTGAACGGCAGATGCTGCAACCCGCTGACGGCATACAGCTCCTGCGCCCCGCACACGGCAAGCACCTGCTCGGCGGCCCTTGCGTTCCGGCTGTCCCGGTAGTGGAACGGCAGCCCGATCAGTGCCCCGTCCGCATCGAGAAGGCCGTAGTCGACCGCCCACGTATCGATGCCGATCGAGGCGATCGGACCGCTGCGCGCTGCCATGCGCAGACCGTCCAGCATCCCCTGGTACAGAGCGAGCACGTCCCACCGCAGCCCGTCCGGCAACCGCACCGGCGTATTGGCGAATCGGTGCACCTCGTTCAGTTCGAGCCTGCCGGGCCCGGCCAGGCCGGTGATCACCCGGCCGCTGGTGGCACCGAGGTCCACGGCGGCGAAGGCCGCCTCGCTTCGTGACGTCACAGACATGGAGAACTCATCCGGTCATCGAAGGAAGGCCGCGGCCACACCGGCGTCGACGGGAACGTGAAGTCCGGTCGTGTGCGTGAGGTCCCCGCCGGTCAGCGCGAACACGGCGTTGGCCACATGCTCCGGGAGCACCTCGCGCTTGAGAAGGGTCCGCTGGGCGTAGAACTCGCCGAGCTTCTCCTCCTCGATGCCGTACGTTGCCGCGCGCTGGGCGCCCCAGCCGGCCGCGAAGATGCCCGAGCCACGCACCACGCCATCGGGGTTGATGCCGTTGACCCGGATCCCGTGCTCGCCCAGTTCGGCAGCCAGCAGCCGCACCTGGTGGGCCTGATCGGCCTTGGTGGCCGAGTAGGCGATGTTGTTCGGACCCGCGAACACCGCGTTCTTCGACGTGATGTAGACGATGTCACCGCCGAGGTTCTGTGTTCTCATCACCCGGGCGGCCTCGCGCGAGACCAGGAACGAGCCGCGCGCCATGATGTCGTGCTGAAGATCCCAGTCCCGGGCCGTCGTCTCCAGCAGCGGTTTCGAGATGGAGATCCCGGCATTGTTCACGACGAGATCCACACCGCCGAACGCCAGCACGCCGGCCCGGAACGCGTCGACGATCTGCTCCTCACTGGTCACATCGACCGTCACGGCGACAGCCTTGTCGGACCCGCCGAGTTCCCGCGCCACCGAGGCGGCGTTCTCCGCGTCGATGTCCGCGACGACGACACATGCCCCCTCCGCGACCAGCCGGTGCGCGATGGCCTTGCCGATGCCGGACCCCGCGCCCGTGACCAGCGCCACCCTGGTGGCCAGCGGCTTCGCCTTCGGCATCCGGCGCAGCTTGGCCTCCTCCAGCTCCCAGTACTCGATCCGGAACTTCTCGGACTCCTCGATCGGCGCGTACGAGGAGACGGCCTCGGCGCCACGCATCACATTGATGGCATTGAGATAGAACTCCCCGGCGACCCGGGCCGTCTGCTTGTCCTTGCCGAAGGAGAACATGCCGACCCCGGGCACCAGCACGATCGCCGGGTCCGCGCCGCGCATCGCGGGGGAGTCGGGGCGGGCATGACGCTCGTAGTACGCGCGATACGCCTCCCGGTACTCCCCGTGCAGCTCCTTCAGCCGCGCCGCCGCCTCGTCCAGCGGGGCGTCCCCGGGCAGATCGAGCACCAGCGGGCTGACCTTCGTGCGAAGGAAGTGGTCCGGGCACGAGGTGCCCAGAGCGGCGAGCCGCGGGTGTTCGGTACGGGCGAGGAAGTCCAGCACCGGCTCCGTGTCGGTGAAGTGGCCCACCTGAGCGCGGTCGGTGGAGGCAAGACCGCGGATCAGCGGGGCGAGCGCGGCCGCACGCTCCCGGCGCCGCTCCTCGGGAAGGGGTTCCCGGCCCGCCCACGCGGGGCCGAAGGGTTCAGCCCTGCCCCGCTCCTGGAGGAAGGTCTCGGCGGTACGGATCATCCAGAGGGCGTTGTGCTCGCACTCCTCGGACGTCTCGCCCCAGGCCGTGATGCCATGGCCGCCGAGGATCACCCCTACGGCCCGCGGGTTGGCCTCCTTGACCGCGGCGATGTCCAGACCGAGCTGGAATCCCGGCCTGCGCCAGCCCACCCAGGCCACCTTGTCGCCGAAACACTCCGCGGTGAGCTTCTCACCGTCGGCGGCGCACGCCAGCGCGATTCCGGAGTCCGGATGCAGATGGTCGACATGAGCGGCCTCGACCAGGGCGTGCATCGCCGTGTCGATGGACGGCGCCGCACCACCCTTGCCGTGCAGGCAGTAGTCGAACGCCTGGACCATCTCGTCCTCGCGCTCCACCCCCGGGTACACGTCCCTGAGCGCGCGCACCCGGTCCAGGCGCAGCACGGCGAGCCCGGCCTCGGTGAGCGTGCCGAGATCACCACCGGAACCCTTGACCCACAGCAGTTCGGTGTCGCCGCCGGTGACCGGGTCGGTGCCGGTGGCCTTGACCGATGTGTTACCACCGGCGTAGTTGGTGTTCCGGGCGTCGGCGCCGATCCGGTGGGCGCGTTCCAGGAGTGCGGCGACTTCGGCGTGCGTCGCGGAGGTCATGGGATTCCTTCGTGGTCGGGGGTCCGTCTGAACCGGTCGGTGAAGGTGCGGGGAGGAGACGGAGCTCAGGCGTCCCAGCCGGCCTGCTTGCCACCGACCCGGGCGGCGGCGATCCGCTCCTGGTTGCCCGAGGCCAGATATGCGGCGAACGGGTTCCTGGCCAGGCCGAGTTCCTCACGCACCTCGGCCAGCAGCGGACGCACATCGGTGTTGTACGCATCCATCAGGGCGCCGTTCGCGGCCAGCACATCGCCGGACTGCTGCGCGGCGCTCAGCGCGTCCATGTCGACCAGCAGCGCCTTGGCGGTGGCTTCCTGCACATTGGCGACCGACCGGATCACGGCGGGGATCTTCGCTTCGATGTTGTGGCACTGGTCGAGCATGAAATTGACGTTCGTCCCGGGCTTCAGGCCGCCGTTCCTGACCACCTCGTGCATGATCCTGAACAACTGGAACGGGTCGGCCGCCCCGGCCATCAGATCGTCGTCCGCGTAGAACCGGGAGTTGAAGTCGAACGCGCCGAGCTTCCCCGCGCGCAGCAGAAAGGCCACGATGAACTCGATGTTGGTGCCCGGTGCGTGGTGCCCGGTGTCCACGACCACCTGTGCCTTCGGACCGAGACCCTGGCAATGCGCGTACGCCGTACCCCAGTCGGGCACGTCGGTCGCGTAGAACGCGGGCTCGAAGAGTTTGTACTCCAGCAGCATCCGCTGATCGGCACCCAGCCGCTCGTACACCTCTGCCAGCGCCTCGGCCAGCCGGTCCTGGCGGCCCGTGATGTCGTCCTGCCCGGGGTAGTTCGTGCCGTCGGAGAACCAGAGCTTGAGATCGGGAGACCCGGTCTCGTCCATGATGTCGACGCACTCCAGCAGATGATCGGTGGCCTTGCGGCGCACCTTCGGATCGGGGTGGGTGACCGAGCCGAGCTTGTAGTCGTCGTCCTGGAAGACGTTGGAGTTGATCGCCCCGATCCGCAGCCCGAGATCCTCGGCGTGCCGGGTGAGCACGGCATAGTCCTCGACCTTGTCCCACGGAATGTGCAACGACACCTTCGGCGCCACGCCCGTGAACGCGTGCACCTGCGCCGCGTCCTCCAGCTTCTCGAACGGATCGCGCGGCACACCCGGCTGCGCGAACACCTTGAATCGTGTCCCGGAGTTCCCGTACCCCCACGACGGCGTCTCGATGACCTGGGACTTCAGAGCTGCCTTGACAGCCGACACATCAGACATGAACACCTCGCAAGCAGAGTCATCCAGTGACCGATGACCGTTCGGATGCATGAATCGTTTCATCTGGGTCGTACGCTAGATTTGGCACCAGCTTCCAGTCAAGGAGCTGGTCGGGTTCTCTTGCTGACTTGAATCAATTCATTGAGCGGTCGCCCGGTCCGCCCATCCGCTCGGAGCATGGTGGCGCATCTCGGGGCGCCGAGGTGAAGAGAGACGGCGCGAGGCCGCGACGACGACCGCAATGCCTGACGGTCACACGCCGCGGACCGCGGACCGTCGAGCCTCGAAGCCGATTGTGCGACGTCGGACGCCGATTCCCGGACGCCGGACGGGGCCGGCCGAGCCGATTCGGCCCGCCCGTCCGGCGGTGGAGCACCCTGCGCCCGCGGTGCCGTTCAGCAGGTGCGCTCAGCGACCGCCGCCGGACATGCTCGGCTGCAGCGAGCTCACGAGGTCGAAGAACCGGGACTCGTTGCCGCAGAGGCCGGCACGTCGCAGCGCACCATCGGCCTCGGCGATCGGCGAGGCGAGCAACGGCACGTACAAGGGGCCGTCCTCCGGCTCCGCGAGCGCGGCACGAGTGGCCTCCAGCAATCGGACATACGCCTGGGCCGCGGCGAGTTCGTCATTGCGCATCTCAGCATCTCCCGGTCAGAGGTGTCGGACCCACCAGCATCCCCCATGGGTCTGACAACGCCCGCCGACGGCGGCGGGTGGGCGCCCGCTACCCGTCGTTCGGCCCTCGCGCACCGGCCGGTGGTTCGACCTCCAGGAATCTTCGGCGACGCGCTCCGCGGTACAGCAGCACCGTCCAGCCCAACTCCCGCAGCACGGCCGCGCACCGGGCCAGCTCGGCCTCCTCCGCATGGGCGGCTCCGCTGCCGGGCGGCCCGAGCCAATCGACACGTACCCCGCCCGGTGTCTCACCCTGCTGCAAGCGGTATCCGGTCGCCGTGCGCAGGCCCGATCCGTCGACGGCCGAGGCGGCCAGGCCCGATGCCTCCAGCGCGATGGCGACCGCCCGAACCGGCCGGTGTGTCTCCCACGGGGCGGGTACGCCCTGCGGGTCGGCGTGTCCGGTGTTCGTCAGCCGGCGGATCTGCAGCATTCCCTCGAACGCCGTCCGCACGGAAGCGGAGCGCTTTCCGTCCGGCACCGGAGCCGACGGGCCGTCCCCGGTGGCCGGTTCGAACCCGGTCTCGCGCTCGGTGCCCATCAGTGTCCCCCTTCGCCCCTGTTGTACTGCTGCCAGTGTGCGCCGTGCCACTGACAGCGGATCGGGTCCGGGGCCCCGACCGTACTCCTGGCCGATGCCGTCGCGCCCGGTACCCCGGGTCACATCTGCGGAACGACCCCTCCGCCGGTGGGCGTCGGACCGTCCCCGCCGAGCACCTTGCCCGGGTTGAGGATGCCGTGCGGGTCCAGCGCTGCCTTCACCGCGTGATGCATGCCCAGCACCGCGGAACCCAGCTCCTTGTCCATCCCGCGCATCTTCAGCAGTCCCACCCCGTGCTCGCCCGTCACCGTGCCCCCCAGGGCGATGGCATCGTCGAGGATTTCCTCGAAGGCCAACTGGGCGCGGGCGCGCGCGGCTTCGTCGCCGGGCGTGGTGATGATGAGCGGGTGCAGGTTCCCGTCCCCGGCATGAGCGATGTTGGCCACCAGAATGTCGTGCCGGGCCGCTGTCTTCTCGATCCGGGCCAGCATCTCGGGCACCGCGGTCCGCGGCACGCACACGTCCTCGGTCAGGACCGGGCCGAGGCGCTCCAGCGCCGGGTAGGCCAGCCGACGCGCCTGGAACAGCGCATCGGCCTCCTGCTGGTCCGTGGAGACCGCGGCCCAGGTGGCTCCCGCCCGCTCGAAGCACTCCCGCACCAGCTCGGCCTCGGCGTCGCCCTCCGTGCCCGGCGTGTCGACCCGGCCGAGCAGCACCACGTCCGCGTCGGCGGGTAGCCCTATCCTCTTCCATGCGTCGACGGCGGCCAGGCAGTGACGGTCGACCCACCGTATGGTAGCCACCTCTAACGCCGCCGAGGACGGCCCCCGCGTAGCGATCAATCGCCGCAGGCTCACGCACAAGGGGGTGGGCGGGAGGCGG
>NZ_JBHWIY010000029.1:0-110501 GCF_042731715.1 Streptomyces sp. NPDC059832
CGCTTCTTCACCTGGGAAGTGCCTCCGACGGCGGCAGGAACAAGGACCTCGATAATCCTCATTCTTGCTGGTCAGAGGCGCTTTCGCATACCTGACTACCCGTCGGACAGTTAGCTTCATGAAAGCGCGAGGTTAAGGGCGCGAGGGAAACTGCAACTCGCCTGACGGCTGGGGGCCTTGGGGCGAGGTGGGAGCGATCAACTCCGCAGCGAGTGTGTAGCGCCCGCGTCCGAGGCGTTGCAGTATCCCTGCTTTGGTCCACTGTCCCAACTGGGCACAGAAGCTGCGGTAGTGGCTGATCTCTGGAGCGGCGGCGAGTTCGATGGTCCGCCAGGACCGGTCTGGCTCGGTGCGCAGGAGCTGGAGGGCCCGGTCCCAGCGGCTCGTCCCGGAGCGGGCGTTCATGGTCTCTGGCAGTTGCGGGGAGGGTCGTGAGGCGGCACGGGCAAGGACGTCGACGGCGATGGACACGATGTTCTGGCTGCGTGCGGGGCGCTTTTCGTTCTGTTCGACGGGGTAGCGCGAGACAGGGCACTTCACTTTCCGGGCGCTGAGGCGGGCGCGGCGAGGCGGCAGGAGGTTGTTCAGGATGGCTTTACCGATGGCTTCGGCCCGAGGGGTGGCGGTGGCCGGGATGATGCCGCTGGCGGTGATGACCTGGTCGCGGGTGGCCTGGAGGGCCACGGTGAAGCCAGCGCGGTCGGGGTCGGTCCCCGGTGCGGACTCCACGGCATTGACCATGGCGCGGCGCAACGTCTGGTAGAGGGCGAGCTGGGCCCAGAGTTCTTGCTCCAGGCCGAAGGGGTCGGCCGAGCGCAGGACTCGGCCGGCGAACAGTGTGTGGCGCAAGGCCAGGAAGGAGGACTCGACCTCCCAGCGTTCGTGGTACAGGTGCACGAGGCGCGCGGCCGGGTCGGCCCGGTGGTCCAGCAAGGTGGTGGCGAGCCGGTAACGGTCGCGGATGCGGTGCCCGTCGCCACACATGACGGTCACGTCTGCGTCGATGATGCGGAAGGTCCGGCCGTCGATGCGGGTGAGGAAAGAGCCGTCGGGCAGTGCGGCCCAGATGACAGGGCAGCGTGTGGATTTCAGGCGGATCAGCATCTGGGCTCCGGTGTCGCCCACCGCGGTGAGGAGGCCGCTGCCGTCGAAGGCCCGGTCGGCGAGCAGTAGCATGCCCGGGTTCAACAGCGGCAGCAGCCGACGGGCGTAGATCGTCTCTCCGGTGTTGGTCGGGCCGAACACCGCACCGAGCAGTCCGCAGGTGCCCGTCTCGCACAGGGCCATCAGCCGCAGGTGTGGATAGCCCTCCAGGCCGCCACGGGTACGCCGGAACTTGCCCAGAAGAGCGCGGATACGGGGCTGGTCAGGTGCTTCGATGGAGCTGCAGCCGTCGAAAGCGACCGTCCCGCCATCGCCGATAGCACACCCCCGGTGTCGCGGGCTGAGCCAGGGGCCCGGCCATGACCTCGAACAGTGCTTTCAACGGAGGGGGCCCCAGCCGTCGGCGTAGATCGCGCAGGGCCTTCTCCGACGGGGCCGGCAGTGGTAGTCCGTGCAGGCCAGCGACCAGCTTGTCCCACACCCGCGCGTACCCGAGACCGGGAAACAGCCCCAAGGCCAGCACGAAGTACACACCCACCCGGGACGGCAGCTGTCGCAGCCGGCGCTGAACGGCTCGCGTCTGTTCCAGCACGTCATCGACGAGCTCGAAGGGTAGGTACTGGGTCAGCTCGCCCAGGTGGCCAGGAGCGAAGACACCATCCGCAACCGTGATGGTACGGGTGAGCGTCGTGGTGGCAGACTGGTCGGACAACGGGACCTCTCGTGGCAGGAAGACTTTGGTCGGTCTCCCGCTTCTACCAGAGGTCCCGTTCTCGCATCCCCAAGGTCCCCAGCCGTCAGGCGAGTTGCAGTTTCCCCGCGCCCTTAACTTCGTGGCCTTGGCTATCAGTGGGCGCTGGTTGAGGCAGTAGGCATTCGGGGGCGAGCTTGTAGGTTGCGTTCGCGATCTTTTTGAGGAGACGTTCCCTGGTCCAGCGGCCCAGCTGGACGCAGAAGCTGTCGTAGTGGGTGAGGTTGAGGGCTGTGGCCAGCTCGCGTGCGTGCCAGGACCGATGAGGTGAGGTTCGCATGTGCTGGAGGACTTGGTTGCGTCGACCGCTGCGGCCGTGCCCTGCGGACGATGTGGGCTGGGTGCGGATCTCGACAGCGAGGCTGTGACGTTTTGGCTGGTCAGAGGGTGCTCGCTGGTCGGGTTCGCCGGATAGCGTGAGGTCGGGCATTTGACTTTGCGGGCGCTGGTGCGTGCGCGTCTGGCCTGCAGCAGGGCTGATTGGACCGCGATGGAGATGCCGCTCGTGGCGAAGCTCGATGAGGACGGCAGAACGTTGTCCTGGACGAGGACGTGGCCCGGGTCTCCCCGCTGAAGCACACCAACCTCAACTGCCTGGGCCGCTACAGCTTCGCCGCCCGCCCGCCCGCCCGCCCGCCCGCCCGCCCGCCCGCCCGCCCGCCACGCGAGGGCCTGCGCCCACTGCGTGACCCAGCGACCGTCCACCTCGACGTGGACGACAAGGGCACCGGCGAATGACGCGGCGTTAGGGCGAGTATCGGGTCGCGATCAATGAGCATCGCAGCTTCCGGGGCGGGTGCCCGCCTGGGGTACAAGGCCCGGCGATCTGCGGCTGCGCCGTGTGGACGCGAGCGACCGGAAGCGTTGCCGCAGGCAGGCAGGCAGGTAGGCAGGTAGGCAGGTAGGCAGGCAGCGGCGGGGGCCCGAGGGCCCCGGCCGCGTGCCCGCCGGGACGGTGTGTCAGACCACGGCGAGCCGGTCCACCAGCAACTCCACCCTCTGCGCGGCGTCCTCCGGCAGCAGCCGTCCCGCCCGGGTCAGGGTTGCAAGGCCGTGCAGGGCCGCCCAGAACACCTCGGTGAACAGCCCCGGGTGGACGCCGTCCCCGGCGACCTCGCCCAGGCTCTCCAGCAGCGCGGCGAAGGCGTCCTTGAGAGGTTCCGGGGTGTCCTCCTGCGCGTACGTCAGGCCGCCGTCGAGCTGGAACAAGGCGTCGTAGACCGCCGGGTTGCGTGCGGCGAATTCGAGGTAGGTGCGGGCGAGGGCGGTGACCCGGGTGCGAGGTCCGTCCGCGGCGGAGGTCGCAGCACGCACCGCCGCGGCCATCTCCGCGGCACCTTCGAGGGCGACGGCGCCGATGATCTCGCGCTTGCCGCGGAAGTGGCTGTAGAGGACGGGCTGGCTGTATTCGATGCGCTCGGCGAGCCGGCGGGTGGTGACCGCGTCCCAGCCCTGCTGCTCGGCGAGTTCGCGGGCCGTTGCCACGATGAGGCGTTCGCGCTCCGCCCGTTCGCGCTGCTTGCGTTCCTGTACCGACATGACTCGATCCTAGCACCGCTAGACAATCAAGCGGGAGTAGCACTAGCGTTGCCTCATCACCTAGCAACACTAGATGTCAGGGGGCATCATGCTCAACGCACTCGAGGTGTTCACCACCGTGGTCGTCGGCGTGATGGTGGGGGTGGAGTTCTCCGTCGCCTTCGTCATGAACCCGATCCTCAACGCACTCCCTGAGGACAGTGGCCAACTCGGCCGCGCCCACGGGGGCCGGATGCTTGGCGCCGTGATGCCGGTCTGGTATATCACCTCGCTCGTCCTCGTCGCGGTCTGGGCCATCGGCGGATGGCATCACCACGGCACCGGCCTCGTCGTCACCGCCGGCGCGCTGCTGGCCGTCAGCGTGGTCATGTCGCTTCTGCTGCTCGTCCCGATCAACAACCGGGGCAAGACGTGGACCCCCGAGAACCGGCCCGAGGACTGGAAGGAGCAGATGAACCGCTGGGACCGCTTTCACTACGTCCGTGTAGCCGTCATCATCGCCGCCTTCGCCCTGCTGGTCGCCGCCCTCACCTGAGCCCGCGGGCCGACACCGCGCCAGTGGCGCACAATCCCCACTCCCCGGGCGGCAGCGGGCCACCGAAATCCCGACATCCGGGAATGCGGCTGGCGCTCAGATCCCACAACGGCGATCCCGACAAACTACGCCCCTCGATCAGCCGCGTCCGCGCGACCTGATCAGGCTCCACACGACTCAGCAAGCCCCACGAAGCACACCAAGCTGACGAAGACTCGCAAGGAGAAGAACAATGTCGCTGAAGAAGATCAACACCGTCCTGGCCGCAGCCTTCATCCTCTTCATCCTCTGGTTCGGGGCGGAGTTCATCCTGAGCCCGGAGACGACGGCGCAGGGCTTCGGCCTGCCGAGCTGGCCGTCCGGCGACGGCGACGGCTTCCTGATCATCAAGGGAATCCGCGACGTCGTCTTGGCCCTGGTCCTAGGCATCCTGCTGGTGACGGGCCACCGCCGGGCGCTGGGCTGGGCGCTGCTGGTGGAGGCCCTCGCCGCGTACGGCGACATGACCACCGTACTGGCCCACCACGGCTCCGTGGCCACCGCGCTCGGCGTCCACTGCCTGACCGCGACACTGATGGTGGTCAACGGCCTACTGATAATGCGCGAGACCCGCAAGGTCGCGGCCGCTCCGACGGCGCTCGCCCCGCAGCCCGCCTAACGCCACCTTGGCACGTGTCGGTATTAGCCTGTCAGCGCCTGCTGGAAAGGCGAGGCGCCTGGTTTTCTTCCAGCGGGCGGCATGCTGCCGGGGCGACGGAGGGTTCTTCTTGGTGATCGGCGGTGTGCCGGTCGAGCCCGGCCAGCAGATCGTCCAGGTCGGAGGTGGTGAATCCAGCCGTGACTCCCGTCACGCTGTCCCGCCGTGCGTTCCCCGAACCCGACATCGTCGCGGACGATGCGTCGGCCCCGATCGAGCAGCGCCGCAGGCAGGGCGTCTCGGCCCAACTCCACCCGTCTCCTCGGGGGAGGTGCCGCGGTGGGTGCCGACTCAGTCCAGACGGTCGTAGGGGCCCGGCTCTCAGCCGGCGAACAGAGAGTGCCTCCGCTCGGTAGGCTTCGGCGCCGTGGAGGTGGCCGGCCACCAGTTCTCCACCTGATGCGCGTCCACTACGACGAAGTCCCGGTATCCGTCGAAGTCGCCGGGATCGCCTGCCACGCTGATGTGGATGGGCGCGTCATCGGGCAGGTTTTGTCCCTCACCGGCCGTGCGGATCGGCGGCGTTGAGCGCGGCAATGGTGTCGTCGTAGGCACCCCGCTGCCGGTGGCTGGGTTGATCCGTTCCAGTCCCACTGCAATAGGTCTCTGGGTAGCGTCCGGTTGCATGAGCGCACCCCGGGTTTCCCCCGCTGAACCGTGGCCCGGCTGGACGACCAGCAGGGCGGCCCAGGCCGCGTACGGCAAACACCTGGCCCGTATCGTCCAGCTCATCCCGGCCCTGCTGTACACGCAGGTCATGGACCGCCAGGGCATCACGGCCGCGCATACCGCCGGCCGCCAGGATCTCGTCGACTCCCAGGTGCGCAGCCTGCTGGCCTATCAGTGCCACAAGTTGATGACCCATGGCGTCCTCGGTGGCCTGCGGCTGGTGGGCGTAGTCAGCCCTGAAGATGGTTCGCAGGCGATCGGCCTCGGCATCAATGCCTCGGGTGCGGCCCGCACGCTTGAGCGCGGCCCGCAGCTGGGCCTGGGTGAGTCTGGCGGCCCTGGCCGGCGTCGGTGCCGAGATCAGCACCGCGCGAGCCTCGGGGCGGGCCAGGCCGTACCGCTCGCCCAGAGAGGCGTCCAAGGCGGCAGGGAAGAACTCCCGCAACAGCGAGCGGACCTGGTTGACCAGCTGTTGACGCGCCCAGACCGCGTCTTGCTGGGTACGGGCGAGGACAGTGATCGCCCGCGCGAGGTCGGTGTCGGCGGGCAGCTGGTGGTGCGCGTGTCTGTCGGGTTGCAGGATGTTCGCCAGGACCAGGGCATCGCCGGGGTCGGACTTCTTGCGCGAGACGCTGTGACGGTCGCGGTAGCGGGCCGCTGCGAGGGGATTGATCGCGTAGATCGGTCGTGTTCCGGTGTTCAGGGCGGCGGCGAGCAGGCCGCGTCCGGTCTCGATGGCCACCGGAATCGGCGTTTCCGCGGTATCTCCGTACTCGGTGAGCAGGTTCAGTAGCAGCTGGTAGCCAGCGTCGTCGTCGTTGATGCGGCGCTTGGCCAGCAGGTGTCCGGTGTCGTCGACCAGCGCCACGTCGTGGTGGTTCCGTTTGCGCAGGTGGTGAGCCTGTGCGGGCCACGCGGCGCCCTAATCCGAGGACTCTTCGGTCCGCCATCTCACCAGCCGTTCGCGGCACCAGCGCACCGCCGGGGCCTCTGTCTTACGAAGAGCTCGGCGGCTCGGAACCGATCTGTCTTCCCTACCGGCGGGCGGCCGCTGGCTGCCCGCCCAGCGCCGCCGTCGTTACCACTGCATCGAGCACATCCCTTGCAGGACTGCGAAGAACCTAATGGGGCGGCTCGAGTCGCTGCCCCGCTTCGTAGCTGAACCGACGTTCATCCAGGGCTCATTGACGGTGGTCGTCCGCCGCTGCTGTAATCCACTCGCCCCTGAAAAACGATGTTCCGCATTGCAGAACAAAGGGAGGGTGGAATCAGATGAAGCTGGGCAGGAACTCGGCGGTCGCGTTAATCGCGGCCGCAACATTCATCGGGAGTGCGGCGTCTCCCGCAATGGCCGCGACCTGGACACGGACGGCGGACTATCAGCGCTGGACAGGGCTCAATGCGCTGGAGCGCGGGCAGGGTGTGGCGACGGACGGGTCGTATTTCTACTATGCCGGGCCCGGCGGGATGGTGAAGGCCACCGTCGCCAACGACTCGGAGGTCGCATCATCGGTGGCCCCGATTCCCTGGGAGCTGAGCAGGACGTACGGCAGCGATCACATAGGGGACGTGGAGTACTACGGCGGCTATGTGATCGCGCCGATCGAGGACGGTGGCAGTGACTACCAGCATCCGCTGCTGGCGCTGTACAACGCGAGTGACCTGAGCTACACGGGTCGCTATGTGCAACTGCCCCTTGCGCAGATGCCGGGCGGGGTGCCGTGGGTCGCGGTGGACGCTGCTGCGGGACTGGTCTACACCTCGCCCTGGGATCAGGATGCCGCGCAGGGCACGAACAAACTGGTCGCCTATAGCCTGAACGACCTGCTGAATCTTCCGGCCGGCTCGACGCTTCCTGTGGTGAGGACCGTGACGCTGTCACAGCCCCTGAGTAGGATCCAGGGTGCCGCGATGTGGCAGGGGAGACTCTATGCCTCCGTGGACGACTCGGCGAAGTCGGTTCACTCGATCGACATCAGCTCCGGTCAGGTTGCCTACGAGTTCCCTCAGGACGTGGAGTCCGGAGATGAGGTTCAGGGGATCGCCGCCTGGGACTTCGGCCCATCGGGCGGTCAGCTGCACATCGTCAACGTGGGATCGGGCTGGAAGTCGATCTTCCTCTATCTGCAGCACTACACCCTGACCGGATGAACCGGCGCAGCATCAGGAATTCATGGACGAGCAAGATGGTGTCCTAGGTAGCGAATCGTTCGCGTTGTGCTGTCCACGAGGCGGGGCACTTGGAGTTGGATTGTTCCGGACGGGCTGCGGGAGATCGCGAAGCCGCTGATCTCGCTGTCGAGGGTGCGTCTGCAGGGCGGCGGGACGCAGGGCACGTCTGGTGAGACGCTCTTCGCGGCCATCTTCTTCGTGCTGGTGAGCGGGTGTGCCTGGCGGGCTCTGCCACCGTGCTTCGGGATCTCGGAGTCCACCGCCGAGCCGGGTGGTCTGAACCTGATCCGGCCGAACCTGGCACCGTCCTGCGCGACTCTGGCCTGCTCCTGACCGCAGATCAGGCCGATGTGCGGCGCCGGCCTCATGGCAGGGCAGCCGATGGCACGCACGATGCGCACCAATCCGCGTCGCGGTGCGCACGGCGCGAGCAGACGCGAGCGGGGCCCGGATCCACATCGGATCCGGGCTCTTGCGTCTGCGGCTCCGGATCCGCCACGAGATACGCGCCGACCTCCACCTCGGCCAACTCCGACTCGCCTGCAGCATCATCTGCTTGCGACGCCTCCGAACCTCGTCTGAAGCGATCAGTAAAGGCTGTCCCGAACCGGGTCCCGTGCGGTTGTGGCTCCGATCGGCTCGCTGTCACGTGCCGCCAACTCCTTTGTCGATCCCGCCACTTGAAAAAAGTTCTGCCGATGCCGATCCGTTTCCGCAGCTCACCGGAGTGCAGATTGGTCTAGACCGCTAACGAACCGGAAAACTGTTTACCGCGCGCACGCTCCTGTGGCTCACTATGTCGTGTCCGCGTCAATCGGGTGTGCGGGATCCCTCTGCGGGAAGCGCGCGGCCGACTCCTCCTGACCGGACGCACACCGACCTCTCTGTCTGCCGCGCCGCTCTCACACCGGTGCGCCGAGATCCACCGCACCGAAGGACCGCTCGGCACCACTGCATTTCACTCCCCCCACCAAGCAGGAGGAAGTCTTGTTCCCTCGGAGCCCTTCCCTCAAATCCACACGGCAAAGACTCACTGCGGCCGGTGTTATCGGCATGAGCGCCGCACTGACCCTCGGCCTGATGTCGGGCACCGCCTCCTCGGCACCGCTGCCGTCGGACGGCGGCGTCCCGCCGGGCAAGGGCTACATGGGCGTGGGCTACGTCCAGGACAGCAAGGGCTTCAAGCCGGACACCCGGCAGCTGCACCTTGACGCGACGCCGGATGCGAACCTCCTGGCGAACCCCGTGGGTGTGGACGTCTCCAGCTGGCAGGGCAGCATCAACTGGGGTGCGGTCCGCAGCGCGGGCATCGAGTTCGCCTGGATGAAGGCGACCGAGGGCACCTCGTACAAGGACCCCACGTTCAGCGCCAACTACCTGGGCGCCTACAACGCCGGCGTGATCCGGGGTGCGTACCACTTCGCGCGGCCCGACGTGTCCGGGGGTGCGGCGCAGGCAAACTTCTTCGCCAGCAACGGTGGCGCCTGGTCCCGCGACAACCTGACGCTCCCCGGGGTGATGGACATCGAGGGCAGTTGCTACGGCAAGACGCCCGCGGCGATGCAGTCCTGGATCCTCGACTTCTACAACACGTACAAGGCCCGCACCGGCCGCGACGTCGTGATCTACACCAGCGCGAGCTGGTGGAACTCCTGCACCGGCGGCTGGACCGGCATGTCCACCAGGAGCCCGCTGTGGGTGGCCCACTGGACCTCCGCAGGCAGCCCCAGCATCCCGCAGGGCTTCCCGTTCTGGACCGTCTGGCAGTACACGTCCACTGGCTCGGTGAGCGGCATCTCCGGGAACGTCGACCGCGACCGTTTCAGTGGCGACCGCTCTCGCCTGCTGGCCCTGGCCAACAACACCCCGTGACAGCGGGCGCCAATACAGGGTGACCACCTCCGGGGGGTGTGACCCCGGCGTGATCGGTACTGCGGTCGGAGCAGGTCAACTTACCTGCTCCGACCGGGAGTTCCGGCCGAAAGTCCGGCCGGGCACAATGACAGTTCGCGAAGGAGCAAGTCATGAACCCTACCCCACAGCCCCTCAGCAGGCGCGGCGCTCTGTTCGCCGGAACGGCGGCCCTGGCCGGCGGGCTGGGGCTGGCGGGCAGTACGGACGCGGCCGTACGAATTCCCGAGAGGTCGCGCCCCCGCTTGCCCGCCCTGACCCCGGCCAGTGCGTCATCCACTCCTACCCGGGACTCACACCTCCGGCCCGGCTGATGGATGCGATCAGGGAGGGCCGTACGGCCGGGGTGATCTTCTTCGCGGAGAACATCAAGAGCCTGAGCCAGATCGAGGGCGTCATACGGGCGATGAACGAGGCGAACGCCTCCGCCCCCGTGCAGACCCCGCTGCTCCTGATGACCGACCAGGAGGGTGGCATGGTGCGCCGCCTGCCCGGCGAGCCCGTAATGTCCGCGAAGGACGTCGGCGCCTCCACGGACCCGGAGACACAGGCGGAGTTCACCGGCAGCGGTGCGGGCATGAACCTCGCGGGCGTCGGCATGAACGTCAACCTGGCGCCGGTACTCGACGTGTACCGCACGGCCGGCGACTTCACCGACCAGTACAAGCGGTCGTACAGCAAGGACCAGAAGGCGGTCGGCACCTGCGGCTCGGCCTTCATCACCGCGCAGCAGAACACCGGGGTGGCGGCCACCGCGAAGCACTTCCCCGGCCTCGGCCCCGCCTCCGCGAACCAGAACACCGACCTGGGGCCCGTCACCCTCACCACGTCCGCGTCCACGCTGCGCAGCATCGACGAGGTGCCGTACCGAGCGGCTGTCTCGGCCGGGACCAAGCTGGTCATGCTGTCCTGGGCCATCTACCGGGCGTTGGACGCCGACCGGCCCGCCGGCCTGTCCCCGAGCGTGGTCGGCGAGCTGCGGAACCGGCTCGGATTCTCGGGCGTGACGGTCACCGACGCCTTGGAGGCCGGGGCTCTTCGGGCCTATGGCAGCACGGCGGCACGCGCCGTACTGGCTGCCGCGGCCGGCATGGACCTGATTCTGTGCTCGGCCCGCGACGCCGCCCAGGGGGAGGAAGCCGTGACCGCACTGAGTGAGGCCCTGGTGGCCGGAACTCTCGACGGAACCGCCTTCGACGCGGGCGCCGCGCGCGTCAACGCCCTTCGCGCCGACCTGTCCTGACCGGGCACAACACCCACGCCGGTCAGGAACCCTTGGCGCGCCGGGTCAGACGATGTCGTTCAGTGCGAGGTCGGGGCGCAGTCGATGGCAGGGAGGTGTGTTGCAGCAGTTCCGCGCGGGTCCTGGCGGTGTGACGGACCTCGCCGACCATGCGGGGCAGTAGCCACCGCGCTCCGGTCACCCCCGGCGCCTGCTCGAAGAGACAGTCGTCGATCCCCGCGAATTCGAGCACGGCGGCGAGTGCGGTGCGTTCGGTGTCGCTCCATCCAGTGCCGACACTGACCACGTCCCGCAGGCCGCCGTCATGTGCCTCTCCCACCAGCGGCGCACCGGGCAGGCCGGTGAGCCGGACGCGGCCGGGCATCCACCCGCCCACGATCGCATCGGGTGTGGGACCTTGAGCACGAGCGGGAGCGGATCCCGGGTCCGTGCACGGGCGCAAGCTGCTCCGCGATTACCCCCTCCAGCCCCGCAGCCCGGGTCATCTCCGGCGTCGGCGCCCCGTGTGCCCGACGACCGCCGCTGGCATCGACCACCGGTCCCCGTCCGGCCCCAGGCCCTCCAGCAGAGAACGGCCACCGCATGGGAGGCCAAGCAGGACGGGCAGCGGTCCATGGCGTATCTGCCGAGCGACGGGCCCACGGTTCTGCGGTCCCGGTCCGGGGCGGACAGTGCCACCGCCTACCGGGAACTCGCAGCACTCGGTTCCGCGCTCGGACAGCCCGCGTCCCCGGACGCGCGCCGTGGATGCGCCCGGGGAGCCGAGCCGTCTCACGCGCGCGACAGTATTTTCGGAGGGCTTCACGTCCGGTTGTCGCCGGTCATCGATGCGTCTCCGCCGGCCGGGAGCTGCAACGAGTGCCGTGGCTCCCGATGGCGGAACAATGCGCGCCGGAATTATCCGCAATGTACTTAACTTGAGGTATCTCCGTAGAGGCTAAGGACAGCGCGATGGGCGCATCCACTGATGACGCTTGGGATCGGTCGTTCTCGTTCGACGACATCGCGACGGCGGTGCTCGACGATCAGGGCATGGTGCTGCGCTGGTCCCGGGCGGCCGCAGACCTGCTGGAGCACACAGCCGAGGACGCCTGCGGCTCCCCGGTGTGGAGCTTCCTCGCCGACCCCTCCCACAGGCGGTGCCAGGACGGCTCCCAACGGTCCGGGATCCCGTTGGCGGGCCGCGCGGTGCTCCGTCGCCCCTCCGGTGACCAGGTCGAGGTCGTCTATCGCGTGGTGCGGCTGGAAGGCTCGTCGGAGAGCCTCGTCCTGGCCCTCCCCGCCCAGCACCTGGACCTGTGGAACCAGAACACCGCCCTTGCGCGGGCACTGTTCGCCCAAAACCAGATCGAGATCGGCATCCACGGCCTGGACCTGGGCACGGTGCGCACCAATGCCGCCTCCGGGACGTCCGACGGTTCCGCCGCGCTCGTGGGCGGCCTCCTGGGGGAGGCGCTGTCCCCCCAGGACGCGGAGGAGGTCGAATCGGTGCTGCGCCGGGTCCTGGACACGGGGGTGCCGCTGATCGGGTGGGAGCAGTGGGTGGGGCCCCCACAGGTTCGCGGCCGACAGGGGGCCTTGTCCGCCTTCCGGCTGGAGGACGCCCAGGGACAGCCGACGGGTGTCGCCACCATGCTCACCCCCTCCGCCGCCCAGCAGCGGGACCTCAACCACCTGGATCTGCTTCACGAGGCATCCGAGCGGATCGGCACCTCACTGAACGTCCTCCGCACCTCCCAGGATCTGGCCGAAGTCCTCGTCCCGGCTCTCGGTGACATGGCCTGGGTGGAACTCGCGGAGGCCGTGTTCCAGGGCGACGATCCCCCCAAGCTGGTCGGCGCCGGACTGTGGCACCTGCGCCGCGCCGTGGTGGTCTCGGCGACCGGATCCGTCCCCAGCGGCCTCCTGCAACCGGGCAGGGCGGTCCCCCCGCTGCCCGACCCACCCGTTCTGCGGAGGCTGCGGTGCGGAGAGACCGTCCTGGCCTCCGTACAGGAGGCGAGCGAGCAATTGGGACCTGAATTGGCTCCCTTGTTCGTCCCCGAGCGCGGTCACTCGGTCCTCTATGCTCCTCTGTTCGCGCGCGGCCTGTTGCTCGGCGCCGCCGTGGTCTGGCGAACCGACCGGCCCGACCCCTTTGTCGAGGAGGACCGGAGACTCCTGGCGGAGATCGCCTCCCGTGCCGCGCTGAGCGTGGACAACGCCCGCCGGTACACCCGGGAGCACCGCGCCTCCGTGGCACTGCAACGGCGCCTGCTGCCCCGTACCACCAGCGACATTCCTGCGGTCGAGGCGGCGGGCAACTATGTGCCCGCCGGAGGCGGGGCCGACATCGGTGGTGACTGGTTCGACGTGATCCCGCTGCCGTCGTTCCGCGTGGCGCTTGTTGTAGGGGATGTCGTCGGCCACGGTCTGCACGCCACCGCGACCATGGGGCGGTTGCGTACGGCGGTGCAGACCCTCGCGGATCTCGAACTGGATCCCGACGAGCTACTCACTCACGTCGACGACCTGGTCCAGCAACTCGCCGAGGAAGCCGACCCCGCCCAGCCGAGTGTCGCGGGCGCGACCTGCCTGTACGCGCTGTACGACCCGGTCAGCCGCCAGTGCGCGCTGGCCAGCGCCGGCCATCCGCCACCCGTTCTGCTCCACCCCGACGGCACGGCCCAGGTGATCGAGATCGCCCCCGGCCCACCCCTCGGGGTGGGCGGCATGCCGTTCGAGGTCACGCACCTCCGACTGGAACCAGGCAGCATCCTCGCCCTGTACACGAACGGGCTCGTCACCCTCAACGGGCAGGACATCGAAGACGGTATGTCACAGCTGGTCGAAAGTCTCGCGACGCTGTGTGATGGCGACGGGGTGCCGTCCCTGGACGAGGTCGGCCGGTCCCTGCTCTCCCGGGCAACCGAGGTGCCGTCCCGCGACGACGTGGCCCTGCTGCTCGCGCGCACCAGGGCGCTGCCGGACGACTCGACCGCTGCCTGGCAGTTTTCCGCCGACCCGGCCATCGTGGCCGAGGCCCGGGAGGCCGCCACAGGGCAATTGGCTGCCTGGGGTCTGGACCACCTCGTATTCACCACAGAACTCATCGTCAGCGAACTTGTCACCAATGCCATCCGCTACGCGGGCGGCCCGATCGTTCTACGGCTCATTCGCGACAACGTGCTGATCTGCGAGGTGTCCGATCCCAGCAACACCCAGCCACGGCTGTGCCGGGCCCGCTGGACCGACGAGGGAGGCCGCGGTCTCTACCTCGTGGCTCAGCTCACCACCCGCTGGGGCAGTCGCTACGGCCAGCGGGGCAAGACCATCTGGAGCGAGCAGCCCCTCGCCTCGGTCGTGGAGTAGCCGGCGCGACGTGTACGCGGCTGGGCCGGTCGACAATGTCGGCAGCGGACTGGGGTCGCCTCCCGCAGGACTTCCCTGGTCCGGGCGTCGTCGGGCATCACGCGTCCCGATCGGCAGTGCTGCGACGGAGCATGGTGACAGGTCAGGCCGGCGCAGGATCCGGAGGGCGTGACGACGGTGTCGTATCCGGGCAAAGGCCTCTGCGAAGCGGCTCACCATGGGCAAGGCTTCAGGCCGGTAGCCGGTGAAGAAGCGCATCTGCCTGCAGCACGTCCGGGCTTGCGGGAAGCCGATGTCGTGACCGAGCCGCTCCGGAAGGGCGACGACGGCCTTGCCGGTCTGCGGGAACACCGGGTTGTTGAGGCATGCGATGGACAGGCCGATGCGTACAGCTGCGTCCCCCGGCAACGGCCCGCAGCTCCGCTCACACGTCCGCAGGGGAACCGCAGTGCGAGGGCGCGAGCGGGACCTGGTGGTGCTCGGCGATGAGATCGCCGCGCAGGCCGAGACGATGAGGGAGCGGATCGCGCAGCTGACCGCGCGGCCGGACGAGCTCTGGCCCGCCGCGGAGGTCCGGATCGCCCGCAACACGCTGCTGGAGTTGCTCGATCCGCAGCCGGCCGGCGTAGATCCGGCCCGAAGCGGTGCGCCTGCACCACCGGCGAGCGGTCGGGCACGCACCACAAGTCAACGACGGGGATGCCTCGGCGCGCCGACGGCGGCGTGCAGCGGCGCGATAGGCCAGCACTCCGCCTGCGCCGCATGCGGCGAAGCGCGCCACCCGGCCGCGGCGGCGGCGCGTTCCGGGATGCCGAGGGGCGGCCGGGCTTCCAGCGGCCCGCGCGATGAGATTGCGCGGACCGCCATCGAGGCCAGGCGCTACTTCCTGAAGTGGGACGGAGTGCTGTTGGACAGCGGTGGAAACGTCGTGTCGGGATGAAGCTCGACGGTGCGGTCGTAGAGCGTTTGCTCCGACTCCCGTTGCGCCGGATCTGGCAGGCAGGCTTCTACCGGGCACACCGCTTGGCAGGCGAAGTGGTCGTAGAAGCCGACGCATTCGCTGCATTGGGCGGGGTTGATGACATAGACTTCATCGCCTTCAGCGATGGCCTCATTGGGACACTCGGGTTCGCAGGCACCGCAGTTGATGCAGTCCTCGGCGATGTGAGCGGCCATCAGGAGCCCGCGCCGAACCGGCGGGCGTGGTGCTGGCGTACGAGAGCGGCGTGCATGCGCTCCACGGCGGCGCGGTCGGGTACGTGATAGGCGCACGCGTCACGGGCGTAGTTGTCGAGCAGCAGCTTCCCGACAAGCACCTTCTTGTCCTGCTGCTGTCCGGCATGTATAGCGGTACCGTCCCGGACAGGATCGCGGACCTGGGGCTGGGTGACATCGAATGGGCCGCTGATCCGACGATCCCGCTGAGCTACTACAAGCGGCGCAGAGGCCCGGAGGGTGCCACACCTCTCCGTTACACTGTCCGGCCGCTGGAGCGTTGGCTGTCCCGCGTGGAGCCGCTGCGACGGGTTTGCCCCTGGGGGAGTTGCGCGAGGAGCTGTGGATCGCCTGGCGGCGGGGAGCCGACGTTGGGGGCGGTACTGGCGCGGCTGCAGGAGCGGGAGCGGGAGATCGGCGCGCAGGCCGAGGCGGCCCGGGGGAGGATCGCGGAGCTGACCGCGCTGCTGGACGGGTTCGACACCGCCGCCGAGGAGATCCGGATCACTCGCAAGACGCTGCTGGAGCTGCCCGATCCGCCACCACCCGTGCCGACGGCCGCGAAGCTGCCGGACCGTCCGGCCTACCAGCAGATCATGCCGGTATACGCCGCGGCCGATGCCCCGCTGCGGGCACGGGCGGTGTGTGAGGCCATGGACTTGGAGATCGCTCCCAGCAATATCGACAACGTCCGTCTCAAGCTCAAGCGGCTCGCCGAGCGGGGGATCCTGGCCGAGACCGAGCAAGGGCTGTTCACCCTGCCACGTCCGTGGCCCCACCGGCGGGCCGCAACCAGCCTGCCCAGCCCAACCGAAAGGCCAAACCGGGCATCACCTCAGGTACCGCCCTCTGAAAACGGTGCTTGAAGCACGGCAGCTGTAGTTCGTGATCTGGGTGGTGCTGTCGCTGGTCAGGGCGTTGTGTCGGCGTAGGCGTGCCAGGCGAGATGGCAGGTTCGGGCTCGGTGCTGGTGGTGTCGGCGCCAGCTGGACCAGTGCAGGACGTGCTCTGCGGCGCGCCGGGGCGGTGGCAGGACGAGTAGCCGCAGCAGCAGCCATGGGCCGATCCAGCAGAGCCTGGGCAACCGTCGCTATGGCCCTTTGGCTCGGTGCACCACGCGCCCGACGTCCTGCGACGCCGGCGCGTGCCTGGGCCGGATCGCTCCAGGACAGGTCACTTGAGGATCTCCAGCATCCGGTTCCCGAGGACCGCGGCCGAGGCCGGGTTCTGTCCGGTCACCAGGTTGCGGTCCTCGACCATGTAGGGCTCCCAGATCGGACCACGGCTGAAGTTGACCCCGACCTTCGCCTTCACGTCGGTCTCCAGCAGCCACGGCGCCCTGGAGGCCAGTCCGACGCCGTCCTCCTCCTCGTCGGTGAAGCAGGTGATGTTGTAGCCCTTGAACGGCGACTCACCGTGGATCCTGGTGGCCAGCATTGCGGCGGGACCGTGACAGACGATGAACAGCGGGTTGCCCGAGGCCAACTGCTGGGTCAGCAGCCTCCCCACGTCGGCGTCCCACGCCAGGTCCGCCATCGGACCGTGACCGCCCGGCAGGTAGACCGCGTCGTAGTCCTCCAGGCGCACGTCCGACAGCTGCAGCGGTCGACGCATCACCTCCGCGGAACGGATGATGGCCTCCAGCTCCAGGGCGCTGTCGTTTCCACCGACCATCTCGGGGCGCAGGCTCATCATGTCGACGGTCGGCGTCACACCGTTCGGCGTCGCGACGACGACCTCGTGACCGGCGTCCGTGAGGATCTTGTACGGGTTCGCGAACTCCTCGGCCCAGTAGCCGGTCGCGTGCCGTGTGCCGTCCTTCAACACCCAGTAGGTGGCTCCGCTGACGATGAAAAGCACCTTTGCCATGGGAGCAATCCCCTCTCGGACGCATGCCAGGAGCGGGTTCGGCGGGACGCCCCACGAAACCGACCCGCCCCGCCGGTTTTCTCCCCCTGCCCACGCAACCACGCTAGGCAGCTGCGCCGACCGCGCGCAACCCGGTGCTCCGTCGGCGGCCTCGGACGCGTATCGCGCCGTCGGCGGTGGCGCCCTCGGCCACGGACGCATCCGGTCACATGTCCAGGACCACGTCGGCCGGGGGCGTCGAACAGCAGATGAGCGCGCTTCCTCCGGCGGGGGGCTCCAGGGGCTGCGGGGCGTACTCGACGTGGCCGGAGAGAAGCGCGGTCTCGCAGGTGTGACAGATTCCGGTGCGGCAGGACCAGCGCACGGGCACGTCGCACGCCTCGGCGAGTCCGAGCAGCGTCCCGTAGTCGGGGTGCCAGGGGACGATCAGCCCGCTGCGCGCGAAGGCTACGGACGGCCCCGGGCGGCCGCCGGGAGGAGCGGCCGGCTGGTGCGGTGTCCGGGCGGATCCGGTCACCACACCGGGGGTGACGGCGGACGTGGCCCCGAAGACCTCGGTGTGGATCCGGGAGGACGGCAGGCCGCAGGCCTCCAGGGCTCCGGTCATGTCCCGCATGAACGCGCTCGGCCCGCAGATGTAGGCGTCGGCGTCCGGAGGCGGCTCCAGGCTGCGGATCCGCTCGGGACTGAACCGCCCGCTGACCGTGTAGTCGACACCTGGGCGGTCGACGCCGGACGGACGGCTGTAGGAGACGAACGACCGGCCTGCGGGCAGCTGGGACAGCAGTGCGCGCACTTCGCCGGCGAACGGGTGGTTCTCGCCGTCCCGGGCCGCGTGCAGCCACCACACCGCGCGCTGCGAGCGCTCCGCGGCCAGAACGTGCAGCATGGCCAGGACCGGGGTGGCACCGACACCGGCGGACAGCAGCAGGACCGGAGTGTCCGCGTCCGCGAGCAGGAACGTGCCGCGGGGAGCGGCGACATCGAGAACGTCACCCACCTTCACGTGCTGACGCAGGTAGGTGCTGGCGACGCCGTGTGGCTCCTGCTTGACACTGATGCGGTACGTCTCGGCGCCCGGTCGGCCGGAGAGCGAGTAGTTGCGGATGACCGGGGAGGCCTGTGGGCCCGGCCGCAGGCGGACCGTGAGGAACTGCCCCGGCAGAGCGGCTGTGAGCGGCGGCTCACCGTCAACTGCCGCCAGAGTGATCGAGAAGATGCTCGCGCTCTCCGGCTCGATGCGGGCGACCTCGAGCCGACGGAACCCGGGCCAGGCCGGCGGCGGGCTGCTGGTGGTCAGCCCGCGGTTTCCACCCACGGCGCCGGAGCCGCGATCCGCGTCGTCGAGCAGGGCTCGCAGCGACGTCTGCCAACCGGGGCTCAACGCGGGGATGCGCAGGGCCCGTTCGAGCTGCGGCCGGGCGTGGCCGGGCAGGTAGAGCAGCGCGTCGATCTCCGCGACGGTCATCTCCTCGGGGCCCGAGGCGATCTTCGCGATCTCGTCCCCGGCCCGTACCCGTCCCTCAGTCAGCACCCGCATGTAGAAGCCCGGACGGCGATGGGACACCAGCAGGGCGGCCATCTGCGGCTCGCCGAGCCGCAACCCCACGCGATAGCAGGTCACGCGGGGTTGGGTGACCTCGAAGACCGCACCGCCGATCTCGTAGCGGTCACCGATGCACACCTCGTCGTCGGCGAGTCCGTCCACAGTGAGGTTCTCGCCGAACTGGCCGTACGTGAAGTCGTCCCGCTTCAGGTACTCCTGCCAATGGCGATAGGAGCTCAACTGGTAGACCAGCACGGCACGCTGCTCGCCGCCGTGCCCGGCGAGGTCACCCTGCCCGTCGCCGTCCAGGTTGAGGCGGCGCGCCATCACGGGCCCGGCGGCGGGGCGCTTCCAGATGCCAGTGTGGGTGGTCATGCCGTGCCAGGGGACGTCCTTGGGCATGCCGACGTTCACGGCGATCAGAGCGTCCATGACCTGTGTTCCTCCCGCGCTCGACAGGCCGGTGTCTCCAGCGTCGTACGGTCGGCCGCCGACCGCACCCGAAGAGCTCTACGCGGCGCCGGGGCTCGGCGACACGTAGAGTGAGAGTCGGTGGGCGCCGTTGCCGCGTGTGGCCCGCCGTGAGCCGGAGACCTCCAGCGCGAGAACCTCAGCTTGGACATACCCATGAGCTCGGAGAAGAAGGTGGCAATCGTCACCGGTGCTTCACAAGGCATCGGCGCGGCCGTCGCCGACGCGTACCGCAGGCGCGGGTACGCCGTCGTCGTGACCTCCCGGTCCATTCCCTCGTCGCACGATCCGGACGTACTCGCCGTGCCCGGCGACCTGAGCCGGCCCGGTACCGGTGCGCAGATCGTCGAGCAGGCGCTGGACCGCTTCGGCCGGATCGACACGCTGGTGAACAACGCCGGCGTCTACCGGGAGAAACCATTCACCGACTACACCGACGCCGACTACGACCTGGTGACCGGCGTCAACCTGCGCGGCTTCTTCGACGTCACGCGCAGCGCCATCCCCGTGATGCTCGCGGGCGGCGACGGCGGGCACGTGCTGTGCGTGTCGACGTCGCTGGTCGACCGCGCCAACGCGCGCATACCCGCGGCGCTCGCCTCGCTGACCAAAGGCGGCCTGGTCGCGGCGACGAAGGAGCTGGCCATCGAATACGCGGCGCGCCGCATCCGCGCCAACGCCGTCTCACTCGGCGTCATCCGCACTCCGATGCACCCGGACGACCCGGGCGGCACGCTCGCCGCGCTGCACCCGCTCGGGCGGATGGGCGAGATCGACGACGTCGTCGAGGCGATCATGTACCTCGAACAGGCCTCGTTCGTCACCGGCGAGATCCTGCACGTCGACGGCGGCCAGAGCGCCGGCTTCTGAAAGTACCGGGATCGGGAGTGATCGACCTATGCGCACTCGCAAGCAGCTGACTCCGCTCGGCGCTGTCGGTGCGGGTCTGGCGGCGGGAGTGATCGGCACCGTCTGCATGGACACCGTGCGGTTCCTGCGCCAGCGCCGGGCCGGCGGCGAACACAACGCCCTGCACTGGGAGTTCGCCCCGGTCCGCACCTGGCAGGAGGCGCCGGATCCCGGGCAGCTCGGAAAGCGCCTGGCCGAGGCCTTCACCCGGCGCGAGCTGCCGGACAGCGCGGCGTTCCCCGTCAGCACGTTCATGCACTGGGCCTATGGAGTGGGCAACGCGGCCTTCTACGGCGTCGTCAGCGCCTCGCTGCGCAAGCCCCACGTCCTCTACGGGCTCCCGTACGGTGCGCTCGTGTGGCTCAGCGGATACGTGTTGCTTCCGATCGCGGGACTCTACAAACCCATCTGGACATACGACGCCAAGACGCTGCGTGATGATCTGACCACCCACCTCGCCTACGGCGTCGGCACGAGCAGCGCTTTCTGGTTGCTGAGCAGGGTTTCCGTGTTCTCACGGCAGCTGTAGTTCGTGATCTGGGTGGCGCTGGTTGGCGAGGTGGGGGCCGGGTTCGGAGATGATGATGGCTGTCGCGATCATGACGAGGCATGACCCATCGGAGAGTGGCGGCCGCTGTCACAGTAGCGCGGCGGGCAGTACCTGGAGCGGTGCGAGGGCCTGATGGGCCGGGTGGCCGACTGCTTCCCGCGGCGGGAGAGCCGCGGGACGTTCCGGGAGATGGCCCAGGGCCTGCTGATGGCGTTGGAGGACGTGAACTGCTGGACGCCGGCCGAGGCGATCGGGCATCGGGGTCCGCACCGGTTGCAGGACCTGCTCTCCCGCGCGGTCTGGGACCAGGAGCGCGTCTTGGAGCGGACGGCGGCCTGGGCCGTGGAAGTGCTGGACGACGGTGACGGTGTGCCGATCGCGGAGGAGACCGGGGACGAGAAGTCTTCCGCGGACGCGGTCGGCGCCGGCCCGCAGTACTCCGGCGCGCTGGGCGGGGTCGGGGTGTGCCAGGTCGCCGTCCACCTCACCTTCGCCACCGACCGCGGCCCCATGGTGACCGGCCGGGCTCTGTACCTGCCCAGGGACTGTGCCGGGGACGAGCAACGCCGTGAGCCGGCCGGCGCTCCCGAGGAGGTGTGCCTCGCCACCAAGCCCGAACTCGCCGCGGCCCTGCTCACGCGGGCGGTGGCCGGCGGGAAACGGGCCGCGTTCTTCGCGGCCGACGAGGTCTACGGCACCCGCCACCTGCGGCGCACCTGCCGCACCCTCGAACTCGGGTACGCGGTCGCGGTCCGCTCCCAACCACACGGAGAGACGCTCGGTCGCGCCGATGAGCGGACACGTCGTTCTGCCAGCCCGCCGAGAAAACCCATTGCGAGTGACCCGCATCGGATGTCTGATGATCGGCCACCGATCAGAGAAGGGAACATGAGTATGTCGCTGCCCATCTCCTCGTTGCACACCGCTCGCCTTCGACTGCGTGCATTCGAAGACGCGGATGCGAACGACCTCTTCGCACTGCACAGCAGCGCCTACGTGCTGCGCTACTGGGACGCGCCACCGTGGAGCGAACGCGTGCGCGCCGAGAAGTTCATCACGGCTTGCCGGCAGATGGCACAGGAGGGCACCGGGGCGCGGCTGGCCGTGGATCGTGTCTCCGACGGGGCGTTCATCGGCTGGTGCAGCCTGAACAGGTGGAATCCGGACTACCGCAGCGCTTCGCTTGGCTACTGCTTCGACGATGCAGCGTGGGGCCACGGCTACGCGACCGAGGCCGCGCGCGCTTTGCTGCGGTGGGCATTCGACACGCTGGAGCTGAATCGCGTCCAGGCTGAGACCGATACGCGCAACGTGGCATCTGCCCGCGTGCTGGAGAAGCTCGGCTTCGCGCGTGAAGGGACGTTGCGGGAGGACTGCGTAGTCAACGGCGAGGTCTCCGACTCGTGGGTCTACGGGCTGATCAGGCGGGAGTGGCGGCCGTCGTCGGAGCCGGTTCCTGCCCACTGAGTTACGTCGCTCGGCACCCGGTATCGGCCACGCCCCAAACCACTGATCACTGCGCCTCATCCACACACAACGGAGAACCGGACAAAGACTTACAGTCCGCCCTCTGATAGCCCAGCGGTCACCTGGTGGCGTGGTCGATCCAAGGTTCTCGCCAGGCATCATGCGAGGCGTCTTTGGGGTACCCGGTGTCATCTTCCTTGCAACCACTGGGATGAGGGCGTTCGGGCTGTTCTGAGTTCCGGCGGCAGCCGGCCCTCTGCCGGTCACCGGACAGGGTTGAAATGCCTGGTTCAGGCTGTGTCGTCCCGGTCTTGTTCGATGGCGGCGAGTCGGTTCTTGAGGCGGTAGCTGGGGCCGTTGACGGAGATGACTCCGCGGTGGTGGAGGAGACGGTCGAGGATTGCGGTGGCGAGGACCTCGTCCCCGAACGCCTGCCCCCACTCACCGAAAGTTTTGCTCGAAGTCAGAATGATCGAGCCCCTTTTGTGGCGCTTCGAGATCACCTGGAAGACCGGGTTGGCACTCGCCCAGGGCGAGGGGCTGGTAGCCGACCTCGTTCAGAACGAGGACGGCCGGCCGGAGGTGGCTGCCGAGTCTGCTGGTCAGGCGCCCTGCGGATTTGGTGGTGCTGAGGTCGCGGACCACCTCGTCGAGGCTGGTGAAGTAGAACAGCCGGCCCGGCAGGCCGCGACCGCGAGAGCCACGGCGATGTCAGCGCGTCCCCTTATCTTGTCCCGGTGATACGGAAAGTGGTCGACAAGCTGGCCGTCGAGGCGGCAGTCGTTGATAGCCGGCGGGCGGTGGCGGAGTTCGACGGAGCCCGGCAGTGGCTGGCCTCTGCCAGGCAGGGGCCGATGGAGCCGCTTGCAGCCGAGGTCTGGCTGTTTGACGAGGACCTTGCTCGGGTGGTGTTGGTGAAGCACCGTTGGCGGGGCTGGGTTCCGCCGGGTGGGAAGGTCGAGGCCGGAGAGACGCCGCGAGAGGGCGCGAGCCGGGAACTCTTCGAAGAAGTGGGCCTTCAGCCGGAGTTGCTGTCTGAGCCGGCGGCAGTCGCGGTTCGTTCGTTTCACCCGGATTGGCCGGTCACGTTGGGGTTGTCGTATGCCGCAGTCGTTGATGTGGCCACCCCGCTTGTCGCGGAGGCCGGGCAGCCGGCGGCCTGGATGCGTTTGGACGAGGGCTGGGAGAGCTGCTGTCCCGATGACGTGGTCCGAATCCGTCAGCACGCGGATTGGATGGCTGGTCAGGTGGGCCGTCTCTGAGGGGTCGGCGTGGGTCCGCCGCGACGGGCGAGTTCGCGTCGGAGGTCGAGGTTCTCGCCGTGGGCCTGTTCGAGGGCGTCCCGCAGGGGGCTTTGCCCCGGTGGTCAGACGCGCGTGCAGGTGGGCATGGTCGCCGGACGCGGGGCCGTGGCAGAACTCATCCCAGCCCATCGCCTCGGCCTCACCGGGGCGGCGTACTTTGAGCTGGGTGACCACGTCGGCGTCGTAGTCGTGTTTCTGCAGGAACCGGGAGATGACGACCGCGCTGTTGATCAGTGGGGGAAGCAGCTGCAGCACCGTGGAGACGTTCACGCCGAACCGGTCGCCGCCGTCGGCGAGTCGTCGATCTCGTGCGCGAAGGCCTTCTCACCGATTGTGCCGTGCTGGTACAGGCGGGCCTTGTCCACCGTCTCCAACCCCCTTGGCCCACAAGGCCTCAGGGGGGGGGCACGAACGCTGTCCCCTATCAAACGATCTGACCCAGGGCCGGGCCACTGACATGCGGTGACCATTTCACCCGGTGGGCAGGGTCATGCTCTCCTCGCGTTCGGTCCGGGGCGCCGTGTTCCCCCGGAGAAGCCATGAGGATCAGGTCTCGGAGGTGTCGCTGTCCGCCTGCCGGCCCCAGGCGGCGCAGCAGCAGTTCGGCACGGATGAGCGTGGCGACGAAGGTGACCGTGCCGATGAGCACGACCGACCAGGCGATGGCCTGCCACGTCGATTCGGCACGGAACACGTGCGGGGTGAACGCCGCCATCAGGATGGCGAGCACACCGAGCCCGCAGCGCCAGACGAATATCCTCACGGTTCACGGTCTCCTTCGGATGCGGTCAGGGCGGGTCCGTCCGTCCGGCGCAGGGTGTCGAGCCATCGCGTTCACCTGGAAACGGCGGGCGATCACCACCTGAACCCGGCCCAGGGTCCACCGCTGATCTTCCGCTGATCTTCGAAGCCATGGGCGGCCGGGCCCCTGCCCAGTTCCTCCTCCAGCACTGCAGACTGGGCAACCGAGATCCTCGGCACCTTCGCCGACCCAGCGGAACGCAGGGCCTCCGGACCACCCTCCCGCCGAGCCCGGCGCCGGCGTTCCACCGAACGCTCGCTCACCCGCAACTCTTTCGCGATCACCGCGGTCTTCCCACCCGCCGCGAACCGCGCGCCGGCTTCCAGCCGCACCTGTTCATGAAACGCCCGCCGCTCAGCAGTCAGGCCCCCACTCTCCGCATGCCGCATCTCACCGGCATGCCGCAGGGATCACCAACAGTCACCACCCGACGACAAAGAGAGAACCTCAGCAGCAAAGCCCTACTCGAGGATGCCGGTGGCGCGGCCGGTCTCACGCACCCTGCCCCGTCCGCCCATTCGCGAGACCTCTAACATCATGTGGCGTTTCGTCGTCGGACGCCGATGCCTGCCTGGCCGTGTCCGCCGCCCAACGCCCACGACGTCCGCCGCACAGCGATGGAGTCGGGTATCAAGCAGCCGAGGAGAGGAACGTTCATGCGCGCTCGGAGCATCGGCGCAGCCGCCGCAACAGCATTGGCGCTGGTGGCTGCCCGCGACCTCGTCCAGAAGAAGCACGCACTGCTCAGAAACTTCCCCGTGATCGGGCACGCCCGGTACCTGTTGGAGACGATCGGGCCGGAACTGCGCCAGTACGTAGTGACGTCCAACGAGGAAGAGCGCCCGTTCAGCCGTGACCAGCGCACCTGGATCTATGCGTCGGCGAAGGAAGAGAACAACTACTTCGGGTTCGGAACCGACGTAGACGTCGAGCACGTGCAAGGGCACGCGTACGTGAAGCAGCGGACGTTCGCCGGCACGCTGCCCGATCTGCACGACCCGCAGGCCCCGCTGCCCTCGGCCAAGGTGCTGGGCGGCCCGCGCGGGCGCGCCAAGGCGTTCCGGCCGGCAAGCGTCGTGAACATCTCGGCGATGAGTTTCGGATCGCTGTCCGGCGCGGCCGTCACGGCGCTCAACAAGGGCGCGGCGCTGGCCGGCGCGATGCAGAACACGGGTGAGGGCGGCCTCTCGCAGTACCACCGCAACGGCGGTGACCTCGTCCTCCAGATCGGGACGTCGTACTTCGGTTGCCGCAACGAGGACGGCACCTTCAACCTCGACAAGCTCAAGGACGTGGTCACAGGCGCCCCGGTCAAGGCAATAGAGATCAAGCTCTCCCAGGGCGCCAAGCCGGGGCTCGGCGGGATGCTGCCGGGCGCGAAGGTGACCCCCGAGATCGCCAGGATCCGCGGCATCCCGGCCGGCAAGGACTGCGCCTCCCCTTCCCGGCACACCGCGTTCCACGACGTCGACTCGATGCTCGACTTCGTGGAGCTGCTCGCTGCCGAGACGGGTCTGCCGGTCGGGATCAAGAGCGCTGTGGGGGAGATGAGCTTCTGGCAGGAGCTGGCCACGCTGATGGCTCGTGGTGATCGCGGGGTCGACTTCGTGACCATCGACGGAGGCGAGGGTGGCACCGGGGCGGCTCCCCTGATCTTCACCGACTCGGTGTCGCTGCCGTTCCGGATGGGCTTCTCCCGCGTCTACAGCACGTTCGCCGAGCGAGGTCTGACCGACGACCTCACCTTCATCGGCTCCGGCAAGCTCGGCCTGCCCGAGAACGCCGCCGTCGCCTTCGCCCTGGGTGTCGACATGATCAACGTCGCCCGCGAGGCAATGCTGTCCATCGGCTGCATCCAGGCGCAGAAATGCCACACCGACAAGTGCCCCACCGGCATCGCCACCCAGGACCCGTGGCTGGTGCGCGGCGTCGATGCGCCCTCGAAGGCCATTCGGGCCGCTGTCTACCTGCGCACCCTGCGTAGGGAACTGCTGAAGGTCTCGGGAGCTGTCGGCGTCGCCCACCCGGCACTCATCACCACCAACGACATCGAGATCATGAACGGCGACTACGACGCCCGCACCCTGGCGAGCGTCTATGGCTACAAGGACGGCTGGGGCGAACTCGGCCCGGAGCTTGCCCAGGAGATCACCACGCTGCTCACCACCAAACCGACCCCTCTCCAGAAGCCTGCCGGCTGACGCGTGACGAGTTGCCGGTGCCTGATCCGCGAGGTCGGGCGGTACGGGGCGGTCGGCCGGCTTCGCGAACCGCGGCGCACACCGTGGCGGATCGGCGCCGCCCTCGGTGAGGCCGAGGCGGCCGAGTGCTGGTACCAGCAGACCGGGATCCCTATGGGCCGCACGTTGACCCCGGAAGCCCTCGTCAGACATTCCTGAACACCCGCAGGACGGTGGCGTGCTGGCGTCGCCGACCTCGATCAGGATCCTGGCTCCGGTCCTGAGCCGACTCCCGGCATGGACGCCAGGACCTTCGGAAGAGGATGGGCCTCCGGGAGTTCCTCGATCCGCCCGGCCAGCAGCTTGGCCTGCAGCGTGCGGGGGCATCGCGCGGGACGCAGCCGCGATGATGAACGCGTCCTCTGCGTCCGTCTTGGCCTCGCCGGGGTAGAGGTCATGCCGGACCCGAGGGCCGGAGGCCCTATTGCGGAACCACGAAAACGGTAACTGCGACAGTCGACCTGCGGCCCGGGTCGATGAACTGCGTGATACCGAAGTCGTGGGCGAGCATCGCTGCCGTCTCGTGTGCGTACAGGCGGTTGATCTGTACGGCGTCCTCGAACCAGGGTGCTTCGAGGAGGACGAGCCTGCCCAGCTGCCGATCCGCGGGGAGGTGGTGCCTGCCGCCGAGCAGCCAGTCCGTGAGCTTTGCGACGGACGGTGCGGTGACAGGAGCCCGACCACGTGCCGTGACAGCCGAGGTGAGCGTGCCCATCGTGAGCCTCCCCGGGGAGGGGCTCCAGGACGATGTCCAGGCGCGTGGTGGTGTTGGGGACGAAGCTGCGCACCGGGGCGCGGCTGTCGCTGCCGACAGGACGTGCGCGGGGGTAGCGGACGAAGAGCTTGGCGAGGGCGATCTCGCCCTCGACGCGCGCCACGGGTGCCCCGAGGCACATGTGGGCGCCGTATCCGAAGGCGAGGTGCTCTCTCTTCACGCGCAGCAGGAGGAACCGGCCGGCGTCCGGCATGTACCCTCCGGGGTGACGGCCGACCGCGCTGTAGCAGGCGAGGATCGGGTCACCGGTGGTGATGACGGTGCCGTCGGGGAGAGCGATGTCGTCGATGGGGTACCGCATCGGCAGGTCCGCGATGGGAGCGTCACGGCGGAGTGTTTCTTCGACAACATCGCTCCAAACGGCGCGGCCCGCGCGGACGTGGCCGAGTTCATCGGGGTGGGGCGGTGGTGCTGTTCGGCGAGGTGGTCGAGCCGGACGCTGTTGAGGAGGGTCTGGGTAGTTCTTTCGGTGGCGCCGAGGATCGCGGTGATCGCGGCTTGGCGGATCAGCCGGGTCAGGATCCCGATCCGGCCCGCGGCGCGCTGATGGAGACAGGCGGCGTGGCGGGGGAGAGGGTACCGGGCCGGTCTGCGTTCAGGGCGAGGGGGTTTCAAGGCCCGTGATGAGTTCCTTGAAGGGCTCGTGTGTCCCGCGCCGGGCGGGCAGCGGCCCGCACTCGATGAGTCCACCCCGACCTCGCCGTCCGACTCGACACCCTCGTGAGCTCCAGAGCTGCCAACCCCGACTGACCGCCGATGGCCAGCGACATCCCAGGACCCCTGGACGGGGAATGGCACAACGTCAGAAGACCGTCACGTCGTCAGTCGTCGAGCGCAACGCGCTCGCCGTCAAGGCCGAACGCCGTCCGAGCGCCGAGCGAGGACACCAAGACCGTGACCGCGGAACAGCCCGAGGTCTACCCACCGCCGTTCGGCCGGGCATGGCCGGATCCGTCAGCGGCCTGTTTCCCCGGCCCGCTCCGTGCGGGAGGCTGTGGCGACCACGGACGGCGGCCCGGCCGGCAGAACGGAGCATGTGATGGCCGAGGTACGGGAAGACGACGCGGGGGAGCCCGCGCAGCGCACGATGACCCCGTTCGACGACATCTACGACCAGGCCGATCCCCGCGCCTTCTTCCGCGAACTTGGCGCGTTCGGCTACCGGACACCGCATCACGCCCAGCGCATTTTCCGCCGCCTGGCAGCACTACGGCTGCGGGCCCCGGGCGAAGCGGTGCTGGACCTGTGCTGTTCGTACGGCATCAACGCAGCCCTGCTCAACCACGAGCTGACCCTGGACGACTTGTACGCCCACTACACGTCGCCGCAGGCGGTGGCCATGACCGCGGAGGAACTGGCCGAGCACGACAGGTCCTTCTTCCGCGCCCGTCGCAGACGGGACGCCGTCCCGGTGATCGGCCTCGACATAGCGCCCAACGCCATCGCCTACGCACGAGCGGTCGGCTTGCTCGACGCCGGGTTCGCCGAGAACCTGGAGACCGCCCGGCCGACCCGGGACCTGCTGGACGCGGCCCGGAGAATCCGACTCATCACCGTCACTGGTGGTGCCAGTTTCCTGTCCCGGGCCACATTCCAGCCACTCCTGGACAGCGCCCGCACACTGCCGTGGGTTGCCGCCTTCGTCCTGCGTACCGGTTCCTACGCGCCCATCGCCGAGCACCTGGCCGGTCACGGCCTGACCACCGAGGCGTACGCCGGGCGCACCTTCGTCCAACGCCGCTTCACCGGCGCTGCCGAGCAGCAGTACGCCATCGACGCGGTGACCGCCCATGGGCAGGACCCGGACGGCAAGGAATCGGCGGGCCACTTCCACACCGCACTGCATCTCGCGCGTCCCGCAGCCGATGTCGGCACGCCTTCGCTCGGCGAACTGGTCGCCGGTGAATGACTTTGCAGGGCGTGAGGCCCGGTCCCTCGGATCGTGTCCCATGGGCGGTCGAGGCTCCGCTCGTCCTTGGGAGCACCCGCTCCGACAATCGATAGAACCCAAGAGGGACGCAGTACGGCCGGGGCCGACTCGCACCCCGGGCCGCGCCCGGCGCAAGGTCAAGAAGGCCCGCTGCGGCATGCACCGGGGGCGGTCCGCTGCCTCGCCTACGGCTGGGCACTCCCGCTCGGCCATACCCTGCGTGAACGGCTGCACGGGCTCGCCCGGCGTCACGCCGCCTCCGTTACCTTCGCCGTCGCCCGCGCCTTGGCCCTGCCCACCTCGGCCGTACCGTTCAAGCCGAAGAGCGCCCTCCTGCGGCCAACCGGTGGGCCGTCGCCAGCATGTCTGCGGACAGCCGACCGGGCACTGCAACGGGCACGCCGAGCTCGTCAGGATCCAGCGTGGCCGGGGCGCTCCGCGTCAGGTCCGCGAAGAGTGAGCGCGCGTCTCACGGCTGATGGGCATGCCCCGGATGGTGACGAGAAGTTGTCAAAACTTGTGGATCTGAGCTCTTCGGCCTCGCCCTTCGCGAGGCAGAGCAGAGCGTGGGCGTACCCCGCCCGGCTTCACGTCGGGCGCTGGCCGACATGAAGCCGGGTGGTGATCCCGAGTGCTGCACGGGCATACAGGTGAGGACCACGCCGATTGCGAGAGGTCGGCTTCCCTCCGCAGCGCGGCAGGACCTCCATGATCCGCCAGCTCGTCCTTCGGGCCCCGGCACTCGTCATTGCGAAGGCCCTCGGCCATCACGACAAGACGGCTACCGGTTGGTCACCGAAGCCAGCGGAACTTGGAGCCGATATGCCCCCGGCGACCACACACGCTGAGCGGGGCGAGGCGGTGCTCTGACGGGCCGACCTCCCGGGATCGGCGCGGTGTCAGTACCGGGTGGCATGCTCTGGCGCCATGAACAAACAGCAGTTCTGGCAGCTCGTCGAGGCAGCTCGCAACCAGGTGTCCAACCCGAAGGAAGGAGAGAAGGTTGCCCGCCGGGCAACCTCGCTGCTGGCCGCACAACCGGCCGAGGAGATCGTTGCCGCTCAGCAGGTGTTGTGGGACCTGATGGCCGACTCCTACACGAATCCTCTGTGGGCCGCTGCGTACGTGATCAACGGCGGATGCTCCGACGACGGCTTCGACTACTTCCGCGGTTGGTTGATCGTGCAGGGACGCGAGGTCTTCGAGCGCATGGTCGCTGACCCCGATGCCCTCGCGGAAGTTCCTGTCGTGCGAGCTTCAGCAGCCGACGGAATCGATCTCGATTGTGAGGAGACGCTGAGCATCGTCTGGGACGCACACATCACAGCGACCGGCAAGCAACTCCCTGACGACGCGTTCACCATCCGATACCCGGAGCTGGACCTCGCTTGGGGCTTCGACTTCGACGACCGAGGCGAAATGACTCGCCGTCTGCCACGCTTGGCAGCTCTCTACCTTGAGTAAGCGGAACTCGCGGTCACGATGCGCGGTCGAACAGCGGAGGCAAGGTTTCCAAGGATCACGATCTGTCACACCCTCAGGACAAGAACCCGCCTCCACTGACGTATACGCGACGCATCAACATGAGACCTCACGAGTCCCGAGGCCGCTGTCACCGCGAGCTGGCAGAAGGGATTGCCTCATGCCCGTCCCCAACCGTCCCGCAGCGCACGTACGGTAGCCGTACGACCCGCCAGGAGGCGCCGATGAGCGCGCAGCCCGAAGAAGCCCCGCCCCGCCGGCCCCCGGCCGTCGCCGCCCAACTGCTCGCTCAGTTGCTGACCGACCGCCGCGCCGGTGCACGGGTGCCGCGTTCGAGCAGGACTGGGCGCGTGCCCTGGACGACGCCAGGCACAGTTACAGCCTCGCCCCGCTGCACGCTGTCGTGGATGCCTGGCGGGCCCGGCTCGCCGCCGCTGCGGATGTGGAGGCGTTCCTCGCTGGAGGGTGCGACGACTCCGACGGCATCGACCTGGATCAGGTTCTCGGGGCGAGTCCGTGCGTGACCGGCCGTCCTGAAGGAATCGAGCATGCTGCTTCTCGCCAGTCAGAACGACCCCGTGACTCATTGCCGGCGCCTCTCCCGTGCGAGGCGCTTCTCAACCCTCTGAACGGAGGGTCGGTTGCGCTCTCCGCCAGAAGGCGGGCTCGTCGTGCCGAAGGCCGCGGGGGCCGTCCAGCCACGCAGCGTGGCGAGGATCGTCGATCGGAATGCGGATTCTGCTGTGGGGGCGTCGAAGGCCCCGGCGAGTTCGAGTGTCACAAGCCCATGCAGGCTCACCCAGAGCGAGACGGCGATCGCCGTCGCTTCGCCGTCGAGGACGGACTCAGTCACGGCGCGCCCGATCGCCGCGATGAGCGGCCGGACGGGGTCACCGGCACCGACCGCTCCTGACGGCTTGAAGGATTGCACTCCACCGAACAGCACTGAGTACAGGTGGCTGTGTTCGCGTCCCCAGCGTCGATATGCGGCGGCCAGTGCGTAGATGTCGGCGAGGGGATCCTCGGAGGTCGGCACCGCCGTCAGGGCCTGGAACAGGCCGGCGACGGCTCTGTCGCGTACTGCTGCGATCAGTCCTTCCTTATCGCCGAACAGGGAGTACACCGCCGCCGTTGACGTCTCGGCGGCAGTGGCCACGGCGCGGACTGTGACCGACTCCTGCGGACGGGTGGCGAGCAGCTCGGTCGCGCACTTCACGAGTCGCTCTTTGACGGTCGCGTCGTTTGTTCTCGGCCTACCCATGACGAGAAGCCTACCTCATTTGGTAACGTCGTTTTGAAACAGTGTTCTGAAACTTTGGAGGCCGTCGTGCCCACGTTCGCCATACGCCTTGCTCACTTCACCGGACGCTTGGTGCCGGCCCTGGCCGCCGTCGCGACGCTGGTCGTCGTCTTTCTCGTTACGATCGTCCTCACGGACGGGGCGGGCTCGGGGTTCGGCGCATGGTTGACGACCCTTGGAGCCGGGGCTGTCGCCGCACTGTGGCGGGGCCGGCGTCGTACTCGGGCGGCGCGGCTCGTGCCGTTCCTGCCAGTGGTCGTCGCGGCGGTGTTGACAGCGTCGGTCTGCATCCCGACCGTGCCCACGGCCCGGCGTTACCCGCCTGCCCTGCCATTCGTGGCCACACAGCACTGGAGCCTGGCCACAGGCAGCCAGGTCGCGGTGTATCACTACCCGCCTGCGAACGCCGGCACCCGACACCCCATTCCGTTCGTGTACCTCAACGGCGGACCAGTTCGCGGCATCTCGGTTCTCGACCACCGGTTCCTGCAGTTCCTGGCGCGACAGGGCTACGACGTCTACGCCTACGAACAGGCCGGCGGTGGACGAAGCGACCTGCTCCCCATGGACCAGTACACGATCTCCAGGTCGGTGCGCGACCTTGCCGCTTTCGTCGACCGCCTGGACAAGGGCAGGGTCGACATCCTCGGATTCTCCTCAGGCGCAGTCGTGCTCACACGAGCCCTGGCCGACCCGCGCGTCGCTGCACGCTTGCACCGGACGATCATCGCCGAGCCCGGCCCGATGGACGGCCCCACCGCGCACATCACCGGGCACAAGGGCCAGCTATCCGCGCGCGGCCTCGCGCCGGCCGTGACCGGACCGCGCTCGACGCGCATCCCGCGGTACGCCGCCGCATTCGGCCTCATGCGACTCGGACTCCTCACCCCCGACACCGGGCTGATCGGACAGGCCGAAGGCGACAACGCGTTCACCGCCGCCGACCTCGGCAGCGACACCGCATCCGGCTACTGCGCGCGCGACGCGCACCGCATCCCGATTGAGGACACGGCACAGAACTTCTCCTTCAGCCCCGCCGCCAGCCTCCGCGTCCAGCAGACGGTCAAGGACTCACCCTCCATCGCTCCGCAACTGAAGCGCTCCCAGACCCCCGCGATGCTGATGATCGCCGAGTGCTCCTCCCAGGTCCGTCAATGGGCGACCGCCGTCCTTGCCGATGATTCCGCCATCCAGCGCACGCAGTACATGCCTGGAGTCGGACATCACATGTGGAACGGCCTTGACGACAACAACGACCGAGCCGCCGCCGTCATCACCGCATTCCTTCAGGACAAGCCCGCACCCCTGCCGAACTACCCGGCCCGCGACGAGATCCCCGCCTTCCTGCGCGACCACAAGTGAAGACCCTGCAGCCCGTCTCCGGCATGCCGGGCCAACGCTCGAAGCCGCCTGGCCCTGCGTCACGTACGGCCGCAGAGTGCTCGCCAAAGGGATGACCTCTTTGGGAGTTCTAACGAAATGATCTTTGAGACGCGAGCGTCGGTCCGTTCGGTGCTCCTCCATCGCGACGTCGTGCTCACCGCAGGCACTCTCCCCCCGGGCCGCGGTGGCCAGCCCGTTGCATCGGACCGGAGGCCGGGCCAATGCGGTTGCTTTAGTGAGTGCTCTCCAACCCGGCTGTGCGCACGTTGGGTCATCCACCTGCGGGATGAGTTCGGCGTGCGGTGGCTACAGGGCTGCGGTCTTCTTGGAGAGGCAGATTCTTCCCGGCTCGTGAAAGGCAGACCTCATGGCTGAGAAGCCCGCAATCGTGCTGGTCCACGGCTTCTGCGGCGGCGCTGCCCACTGGGGTAAGGTCATCACCGAGCTGCACCATCGCGGATTTGGGTCGCTGCACGCGGTGGAGAATCCGCTGACCTCGCTCGCGGACGACGCCGAACGCACCCGCAAGATGGTCAAGCAGATCGACGGTCCGGTGGTGCTGGTCGGGCATTCCTACGGGGGCGCGGTCATCACCGAGGCGGGTGACCTGCCCAACGTCACAGGTCTGGTCTACATCGCCGCGTTCGCTCCGGACGCCGGCGAGAGTCCGGGCCAGATCAGCCAGGAGAAGCCTCCGGCGGCGTTCGAGAACCTTGCTCCGGACTCCGACGGCTACCTGTGGGTCAAGCAGGACAAGTTCCACGAGAGCTTCGCCCAGGACCTGTCGGCGGAGGAGGCGCTGGTCATGGCCGTCACGCAGAAGGCGCCGCTGGCATCGACGTTCGGCGACAACGTCACCGCGCCGGCCTGGCGCGCGAAGCCGAGCCGATACCAGATTTCCACCAGCGACCGCATGTCCACCCCGATAACGAGCGTCGCATGGCTGAGCGTATGAACCCGCGCAGGACCCTCGAACTGGATGCCGGCCATGCTTCTTTGGCCTCTCGGCCGGACCCGGACACCGACCTCATTGAGGAAGCCGCGGGTACGGGTGTCTGATCGCTGATTCGGCGGTCATCGGGCCAGGCCGCGGGCTTTCCGGTGTAGGCGGCTTTGTGGTCGGCTTGAGGGCAGGTCGTCCGGCCCGTCGACCGCTCTTCGCAGGAGGAGCAAGGTTCATGCCGTAGATCGGGGTTCGGCCTTCGTTCTCGTTGGGCTCCCAGTCGGGGGCCCGCCAGGCCGTCACGTCCTCGGTGAACGGGCCGCAGGTCTGTTCCGCGCCGGCACCCGTGGCCCGGAAGGCGGTGTCGTCGGCCCTCTACAGGTACAGGCCGCCTGCCTTGACCTCGTTCAGCGAGACGGAGAACTTCTCCTTGGACTGCGTGTCCAGGACTGCGCGGCCGCGGTCGGCGATGACCTTCACCGTGGGCTCGCACTTCCCGACGCGGCGGGCCAGAACGGCGTTGCCGTCGCGGCCGGACGCGTCGATGGCACGGGCGTAGGGGGTCTGCCGGGCCTGTGCCCTCGGGGCGGCGACGCTCTGGGCCTCCTCGGCCTCCGTGGTGATCCACTCGGCGATCAGTATGTACGCCTGGGCGTTCCCCTGCGTCAGGTCCGGAACCGGATCCGGGAGCTGGAGATCGAGGAGGGCCAGGAGCTGCGCGCCCGGCAGCGGCCAGGGCAGAGCAGTCCTGGAAGGTCCGGCCGAAACGGTCCGGGGACACCGCGATGCTGCACTGCGGCGGGTGCAGCATGTACAAGAGCGAGCTCGGGTACATCAACCGCGAAGAGACACTGATCGCCCTGGCGGAGGCGGACATCGAGCCGTGCCGGATCTGCAAGCCCGGGACGGGGCTGGAGCAGTGCGGCTGAGCGCCCCGGCTTGGCGGAGTGCGGTTCCGAGTAGACCGGCGGGAGGCATGGATGAGCCTGGATGGGCTGCTGCAGCAGGCGATGCGAGTACATGGTCTGTACGACCAGTTGAATTGGCGTGAACGGGGCCGGGTCTGGACACGGGAAGAGTTCATGCTCGGCTTCATGGGTGATGTCGGCGATCTGGCCAAGCTGGTCATGGCCGAAGAGGGAGCTCGGGACATGCCGGGTGGGCGAGCGGCGCTGGAGCACGAGCTCGCGGACTGTCTGTGGTCGGTGCTCATCCTGGCTCGCCGCTTTGACGTCGATCTGGAGACCGTTTTCTGCCGCACGATGACTGAGCTCGAGACGGCGATCAGCATGCGGCTCGCCGGTGACGAGAACCCATCGTGAGTGCGAGGACCTACTTCGGTCACAAGCAGGCGTAGGCCGTATGGACCGCCCGGCGCGCTTCGGGGGCGCCGGGCTCGCAGGATCGGTCTGTGGAGTTCCAGACCAGGGTGGCGCTGGCCCAGGCGGTTCCGACGCTGCCCGACGGACCGGGCTGGTGGTACGAGCCTTGAGTTCGATGGTTCTCCAGATGCTTCAACATGTCTCATCCCTCCATGTGGGAGGACTCGTGCGGAGCCGTCACGGGCCTGATGATCTTGTTCCCTTCGACCGTTCGCAGCCGCTCGGCGGACAGGCGGACGAAGCGGCTCGGGGATCCAGCACAGCGAGGACCCGCCGTTGTGACGTCGTCGGCAGAGACTCCCGCCGCCTTGCGAAAGTGCTTCGGCCGCGTGGGCGGGGCGATACTGATCGTGACAGTCGCCCCGCCGCCGGGCCGGCCTCGGGCGCGGGCCCGGTCGGTGGGGGACGCACCTTTGTCGATGTCTCCGAGAGGAGCCGTTCATGACCACGGCGAAAGACCTGTTCATCATCGCCATGGACCCGAAGCATTCCGTGGGACAGGGCGACCTGTCCCTCGCACTCGCGGGAGCCGAGCTGATCGATCTCATCGGTGCGGGGGCGGTCGCCGTGGACGGCGACCGCATCGTGCCGAATGCACCGCCGACGCTGGACGATCGGCTCATGGGCGAGGCTGCGGCAGGGCTCACTCGGCAGGCACCCTACGAGCGGATCGAGGACTGGCTGTGGCGCCGGGGCCGAGACCTCTCGGCCGCGTACCAGGCCGCCCTGGAGGAGAACGGTGAGCTGAAGCCGCAGCGAGGCGGCCGGTTGTCCTTCGGCTCCGAACGCGTGGAACCGGTCGATACGCCCGCGCGCCGTCGTGCAGCCGACCGCTGGAAAGAGAAGGAACCCGTCCTGGCCGCCCTCGCCTCGGTCGTGGGCATCGACGACGAACGATCCGATGATGAGACCGGCCTCGATGACGAGGCGGTGACGACCGTGGTGGCCGCCGTCCACGACGCGGTGATGGAGCTGGAGGCCGTACGCCAGAGGCGGACCATCGAGAACGCGGCCTTCGCCAACCTCTGGCGCGGACCGTGAGCCGAGCCCGCCTTGGGGGGCGCGGTCGAGCCCGACGGCGACGGTGAGCGGTCGCAGGGCCGCCGGGCGGCGCCTACAGCATGTCCGTGGACGGAGCCGGGCTGGGTGGTGGAACAGCTCTACGAGGTCGGGGACGGCCGCGATCTGCCGCTCGAAGCGCGGGGTGAGAGCGGCGGGATGCGTTACCGGCTGCGGGCACGTCATCGGCTTCAGGAGCCCGAGACCGATATCGACCGGGCGAGCGATGAGGAGATCATCGCGATGTTCCTGGCCTGCCGGTCGGCCCGGGACCGGCTGACGCTGCTTCTGCTGTCCCATGTCGGGCTCCGGCCGGGTCAGGCAGCGGGGCTTCGTCGGACCGATCCGCATCTGATGATGGATTCGCGCTCGCTGGGCTGCGATATCGAGGGCGCCCACATGCATGTCGCCCGTCGGCAGAACGAGAACGGTGCCTGGTCGAAGTCGAGGAAGTCGTGGGTCATGCCGGTGGACTTCCTGGTGGTGCAGGCATTCGACCAATGCGTCCTGGAGCGCAACGAGTTGCTGGGGGCCGGCGGGCAGTGACTTTCTCCTCGTCGACCTTTTCCAGCCGTCCCTCGGCACCCCCGTCACAACGGGTGCGCTCGGGGAGATGTGCGAGTCGTTGTCCCGGCGGCCCGGTCTCGGCGGCTGATCACTTCGCGCATGTGCCGTCACGCTATGGCCGGCAATGTCGCGGATGCCGGAGGCAAGCTGGACGAGGTCCAGGCCCTGCTGGGCCAGAAGCATCCTGAGTCGGCCCGCCCCTACCTGTATCCGAGCCGGTCCCGGCTGCGGGACGCCCCGCGAACTCACCCGATCCCTGAACCACTGCGGATGATCGGTACCTCCACGGCGGTCACCGCCCGGCTCTCCGCGCTACCGTTCACGCCAGGTGTAGGGGGCGACGGCGGCGGTGTCGATGTCGGTGTCGGGCCAGCGGCGGCGCAGCAGGGCCGCCGTGGACCGGCACCAGGCCGCCAGGTGGGGGAGTACCCGGTGCGCCTCGGCGGTGCGGGCTCCGGATTCCAGCAGGGCCACCATCTGGGTGCGGGAGTCGTTGCCGGGGCTGCGTGCGTCCAGCGTCTTGAGCCGGCCGGTGCGGATCATCACCCAGACCATGGAAGCCGAAGCCAGGCCGAAGCCGAACCGCTGGTCGTCCTCGGCCTCGGGGACCGTCCGGGCAAGAGCTCGGCGGAACGCCTCGACCTGGCCCGGCCCCGATACTCCCAACCAGTTCGGGCCGGGGACTGCGAAGCTGGTCGCGGCGGTGAGGGCATGGCGGAAGCCCGCCCCCTCGAAGTCGATCAGCCGGCCGCCGCCGCTCGGCCCGGTCAGGAAGTTGTGTGACTCGGTGTCGCCGTTGGTCAGGGCCAGGAATGGGCCGGGATCTGTCAGTTCGGCCACGGCCGCTTCCAGATCGCGCTCCGCAGCGGCGGGCAGCGGGACGCCGAAGGCGGCGGCCCGTGCGAGCCCATTCCGCCAGAGGCTGGTGTGGGCGTGTTCCCAGTCGCCCAGCCGGTCAGCGCCGGTGCCCAGTGCCGTGCGGCGGGCGTTGAACAACGCGGCGCGACCAGCGGATGCGGCGGCCAGCTCGCCCATCGAGGAGGCGAAGGCGGTCGGTTCGGCGTCCAGGGCCGGGGTGTGGCCGTCGCGGCGCAGCAGTTTCGGCCAGTTCGGTGCGCGGGTACAGGTCCTCCAGCACGAGCAGGCGGGAGTCCGGTGAGGCGGCGTGCAGGCCTGGTGCGAGATCGAGGCGGAGGTCGTCGGCGATGAAGGCGAGCGCGGCGTGCTCGCACCGCGTCAGCTCCTCAGCGGAGCGGAGGCCGTATCCCTCGGGGCGGAGGCATTTCACGATGACCGTTTCGGGGAGTCCGGGCGCCTCCGCCAGGTGGGCGCGCAGCACCCAGGGATGGTGCAGCGGCTCGATGCGCTCGATGGTGGTCCGGGCCCCGACGGAGGCCGTGAGCAGGGCCTCGATCTCGGCGGATGCGGGAAGGGCGACGTCCAGAGGCGAGGGCATCGGGGGATCCTCGCACGGCCGGGCCGAGAGCATGCAGAATTCTGCGCCGAGCGGCGTTCCGCCGGCGCAACGCCGTTGTAAAACACCGCGGCAGCTTTCGGCTTCGTCATCCTGCCAGCGAGGACATCGCGACCCCTGTCAGGCGCCAGCACCACCCGAACCAGGGACAGCACACCTGTTGCACTCGATACGGTGGATGGAAACAGCGCTGATCTGTGCAGACCTACCCCTGCCGAACCTGCGCAACAGTCCGACCCCAAGAGAACATGGAACTGCGCCCCGGCACCGTGCTGGACGGGGCGGCCGTGATCTGGCGGGACGGTCGGCCGGACTTCGCGGCGGCGCAGTCAGTGACCCGGTCCCGCGCCCTTGCGGGCCGGTATCCGGCCTCCTGTATCTGCTGGGACGTTGCGCAGCACCCGGACAAACGGGCCCTGGTCTGAACGGGCCGGAGAAGCCGGTCAGTTGGCCTGCAGCAGCGGACCGAAGGTGCGCCTGCCGATCTCCTCGGCACGGGCCTGGTCCACGACCGCGCCGGTCACCTCGGGATGCTGCTTGATCCACGTCTCGGCGGACGAAGGGCTGGTGAAGAAGTTCAAGGTGTCGCAGCACACCTCGGCCGCGGGGCCCGTGCAGCCCCGGCGGCCGACGAACACCACAGCCGAAGCGGGCTCCCACACCATCTGCCCGTTCTCGCTGGTGACGCCGACGCTCTCGCCGTTGACCGGATCCACCGAGGAGATCACCGCGTCCGCACCCAGCATCGCGGGGATGCCGACCGCGTCGATCGCGCACATCGACCACACCCGGACGCCGCCCGCGAGCGTGACCCGATGCGGCGTCGCCACCGCGGAGAACGGATACGCCGCATGGATCCAGCCGTCCTGGTCGGTGGTCAGGAAGTCCTCCCTGGCCAAGTCGGCCAGCACGTCCGCCGCCCTCCGGCCGACATCGGCCGCGACCGGCTCCAGCACATCCGGCGCGGGAGCACAGCCAGTGGCAGCGAAGTGCCGCAGCACCGCCTGATGCACTGCCCGCAGCCCGCCGTCCACCGGCGCGACACGGCCCCGCCCGTCCCGGCCCACCAGGTCGAAGGCGTCCAATCCGTAGCAGCCCTCGTCCGCCGCCCCGGTCAGCCCCGCCACGGCCAGGGCCTCGCCCAGAGCTTTCACGCTCGGCGCCCCGCCCGTCTTGCCCTCAGCTTCCCGGTAGATCCGGCACGACACGCTCGGCGCCGCCCCTGCCTGCGCGAACGGATCGAGACCGTTCAGGAGAACGGTCGGCGAGCCGGTCATCCCCACACGCTCGGCCTCCTCCTGGTCGGACACCTCGACCAGCTCCACCTCGGCCTGCCGCCCGGCCAGAGCGGCGATGATCCGCTCCTGCACGACCGGGCCGTTGGGGCAGCCCGGAACAGTCAGCACCGTGATCCGCATAGCGTCATCCTCCCTGCTCATAGCTTTCTGATGCCGACGTTAGACCTTCCAGTGCGCTGGAAGGTCAAGAGCTAGCCTCAGAGCATGCGCATCGGAGACCTCGCTATCGCCAGCGGCCTGACGACCAAGACCATCCGCTACTACGAGCAGGCCGGCCTGATGCCCCCGCCGCCCCGGACCATCAACGGTTACCGCGACTACCTGCCCACCGCCGAGGCCCGTCTGGCGTTCATCCGCGACGCCCGGCACGCCGGTCTCACCCTCGCCGAAATCCGCGGCATCCTCACCCTCCGCGACAGCGGCGAAGCCCCCTGCAGCCACGTCACCGACCTCATCAACCAGCACCTTGACGAGATCAACCGCCGCATGGCCGAGCTCCGCAAGACCCGCACCGCACTCCGCGACCTGGCCCAGCGAGCCGCCGAGACCGTCCCGCAGTCCTGCAGCGACGCCGACAACATCTGCCGCATCATCAGCCCTCCCCGACCCGACTGACACGGCTGCCACCAGCACCGAAGATCCCCGGAGCGAACTTTCATCCCCCTCGCAACGCGACACTTTCCGCAGTCAGACCGACACGCCCCGCCAGCAGCACTTCGCCATAAGAGACATGACCAGCAGGGACAGCCCGACCGCGCAAACAAGCAGGGCATCGAGGGAATCGTCGCGAAGCGTGGCGGCGCGAGCTATCCGTCAGGACGGCGCGGCTGGGTGATGGTACGAAACAGGATGAATTGCTTTGGTTGCAACGGTTCGTAGAGCCTCACCATGAACGTCCTGGCTGATCGGAGACCCTGATGAGGGAACGCCCGGAGCTCCCGCACACGACTGACTAGGTGTACTGACCCGTGAGGTTGGGGACGCGGCTGGGGGGTGGTTGGCCCTTGAGCGCGGTGTGTCCGCGGTGGTGATTGTAGGTGTGCAGCCAGGCCGGGTGGGCGGCGCGTCTGTCGGCCTCGGTCCGGTAGGGGTGTGCGTAGGTCCATTCGTCCAGGAGGGTGCGATTGAACCTCTCGATCTTCCCGTTGGTCTGGGGCCGGTAGGGGCGAGTTCGCTTGTGTGCAATGCCCTGAGCGGTGAGGGAGTTGCGCCACAGGTGACTCTTGTAGCAGGAGCCGTTGTCGGTCAGGACGCGTTCGACGGTGATCCCGGCCTGGGTGAGGAAGGCGTGGGCCCGCTGCCAGAAGGCGACGGCGGTCTCGTTCTTCTCGTCGGCGAGGATCTCGCTGTGAGCGAGGCGGGAGTGGTCGTCGACGGCGTTGTGGAGGTGGCTGTAGCCGGTGCCGGAGCGGGTCTTGCGGCCCGCCTGGCGCCCGGGGGCTTTGTGTCCGCCGCCGTCGGGGATGTTGCCGGGCTTTTTGATGTCGATGTGTACGAGTGCGCCGGGCCGGTTGCGTTCGTAGCGGCGTATGACGCGGCCGGTGGCGTGGTCCAGGTGGGTCAGGCGGGCCAGGTGGCAGCGGGTCAGGGCCCGGTGGACGGTGGCCGGGTTCAGGCCCAGGAGGTAGGCGATGCGGGCCGGTCCCCAGCGGCGCAGGACGCGGACCTTGATGATCCTGCGCTCGGTGCGGGTCGGGGTCCGGCGCCGGCTGTGGTGCGGGCGGCTGGAGCGGTCACTCATGTCCGCCTGGCCCAGCTCGCGGTAGCGGTCGGCCCACCGCCTGGCCGTGGTCGGGGAGACCTGGAAGCGTTCGGCGGCCCTCCGCAGGGGCCGGCCGTCCTCGACCACGCAGCGGGCCAGACGTAGCCGTCCGGTCTCGGTCAGGGGTGCATTACGGTGGAGCACGAGGGCCTTTCTGGTCGCCGGTGCAGATGTCGCAATCCACACCAGGCCAGAAGGCCCTCACCCATTTCAAGATCAATCAGCCGTGAACCCTGTCACCAACCTCCGTGGACAGAACAACTAGCGCAGCTCGATACGGACGCAACAATGATGCGTTTGATACAACGGCGGGCGTGGTCGCTGAAGCGCTCCGGGTCTGATGGAGGCTCGATTCCCTGAGAGGATCGAGTCATGGCCCGTCCGTCCCCCCATCCTGCCGAGCTTCGTGAGCGTGCGGTGCGCATGGTCGCGGAGGTCCGCCCCAACTACCCGACCGAGTGGGCCGCGATGAAGGCGGTCGCTGCGAAGCTGAGCATCGGTGCCGCTGAGACGGTGCGGACGTGGGTCCGCAAGGCCGAGGTCGACGCTGGCCGGCGTCCCGGGGTGACTTCGGAGGAGGCCGCGGAGATCAAGCGGCTGCGAGCCGAGAACGCCGAGCTGCGCCGGGCCAACGAGATCCTCAAGGCGGCCTCGGCTTTCTTCGCGGCCGAGCTCGACCGGCCGTCGAAGCGCTCGTAGCGTTCATCGACGCCCACCGGCAGGTGTTCGGAGTCGAGCCGATCTGCAAGGTCCTGACCGGCCACGGACTGAAGATCGCGACGAGCACCTCCGGAGACGCGATCCGCTCCAGCCATGTGGGTGCCACAGCGGCTACGGCATGCAACGCAGCACGGAGGGTCTCCCCGAGCATGGCTGGCCGGGTCAGCTGCCGTGCTACGGACAGCACGTGGGTCGAGTCCGTACGGGCCTTCCCCCGCTTCTTGAGCAAGCCCCTGTCTTGGGTCGCAGCCAAGATGCGGTCGAACACCTCTTGGCCAGCCTCCGTCGTGGTGAGACGGTCGCGAAACTCGGACAGAACCGAGTAGTGGAACCCCGGGTCCGTCAGCTTGAGGCTGAGGGCGTACTTCCAGTCGATCCGGGCCCGCACCATCTCCGCTGCCTGTCGATCCGTGAGCCCTTCGACGAACTGCATCACCAGAACCAGAACCAGTGCCAGTCGCCCAGGGGTCCACGCGGGTCGACCGCGGGCCGGGTACAACTTGGCGAAGTCCTCGTCCCGGAACAGAAGTTCCAGCTCGTCCCGGATTCTGGTCGCCAGGCTCCCCTGCGGGAATGCAGCCCGCGCAACTTCCACAGTCTCCGCCGGCACCCTGTCCAATCCCTCACCACGCAGCGACACCTATGCGCTCCCCAGACACAACGTCGGCTTCCGCGATCACAACCTGATCGCGGAAGCCGACGTCACGCGCTGGTGCCGATTTCGCCAACAGGATCATGGCAACATGACCCGGCTACCCGACCGGTGCCGAGCCGTGACCACCGGATACGGCAACACCCCGAGTCCTGCCAGGTGCCAGTCACCCTCACTTCACTGCTGCTCTGGATCAGGCCCCATTGAAGACACCCACCAGCACAGGGCTTCGGCGCAGTATTGGGAAAATCTGCCGAGAAGATGAGTATGAAAGCTCACGCGCAGTCGGCGCCTGCCCCCGACGATGAAGATCAACATCGTCGAGACCGGGAGACCGCTCATGCTCAGTCGCGTCGCCGACGCCTTGGTGCCCACCGTCGGCCGCCTGTCGGTGACAGCCGACCCCGGCGCCGAACTTGCGCCTGGCAGTATTGTCGCCGCGAACCACACGTCGTTGGCCGATCCTGCGATCGTGGTTGCCGCACTGCACCGCTTCGGCGCCCGTCCGGTCATCATGGCGGCCGCAGGGCTGTGGCACGTACCGCTCCTCGGTCGCGCGCTCGCCCGTGAAGGACACATCCCCGTCGTCCGCGGAGATCGGCGCGCCGCGGCCGCGCTGGACATCGCAGCAGAAGCGCTGGAACGCGGACGGCTGGTCCTCATCTATGCCGAGGGGGGTCTGCCCCGCCGCAGGGACGCTGCGGAAGCGGCACCCGGAACCTTCCGCAGCGGCCTGGCCCGGCTCTCCGAGCGCACCGGCGCCCCCGTCATACCCATGGGCCAGGCCGGGGCCCGTCGGATTACCTCGGGCAGCACCGCCAAGCAGCTCGTCGGCCTGGTCACGGCGCCTCTGCGCCGACCGGACCTCCACGTGCACATGGGCACGCCACTGGAGCTGACCGGCGACCGCGCCGTCCGGACGGCGCAGGCCCGTACCGCGGTGACCAACGCGTGGCGGACAGCGGCTGCTCACCTGCGCGAACCCGCCGCGCTCACCGCATAGTCCCTGGTGGTCGCTATCAGGTCCTTGTCGTCGACCCGGAACCCATGTGCGGCCGGAGTAGTAGCCGCGCACCGGCACAGGCTCCGTTCTCGCCACGACAAGCGAACCCGCCACTACCAAGCCGTGGTCGCCCCCGCTGCCTCGGAACAGGATTCCAAGAGTTTTCGAATTGCTCGCGCACACGTCACTTCAGACATCCTGCCTCGTCCAAGTCGACAGATTCTCAAGGTATTTCACCAGATATGACGGCCTCTCATGGATCAGGGCGGGTTGAGTTCTGCGGTGTGCGCCGTCCGTCCGGGAGGAATCCTGTCGCGCTCCGGACGCGGAGCCGAAAGGATGCGGCTCATGACTGACGATCTCTTGTTCCTTCGCGCCAGGGAGTTGTGGGTGGAGCTGGCGGGCACACCGGTCGAGTTCCGTCCGTCGGGAGGGGCGCAAGTTGTGGTCGCGCCCGGATCTCGATTGTGTCCGCCGTCGTGGACCGGGATCGTACGGATCGGTGGCGCAGCCATCGTCGCTGCTCCGAGTGTGCGGGTTGCAGGGATGGTGGCCGACGCAGTGCGGACGATGTCCCAGGAAGAGCTTTTCGACATTGCCTGTCTGCGAGCGGTGCTACCTGTGCTCGATGTCCTCGGACCGGCTTCGCTCTTCTATCTGGACCGGGAGGGCTTTCTTCCTGCGTATGAAGGCACCGGGGTCGAGCAGTTGCCGATCGGTGACGGCAGCCTGGCCGCGCTGCTGACCCTGGCCGGGGAGGAAGAGGCCGGTGAGAGCGGTCTGGAGGACATATCCTCTCCTGCCTTCTGTATTCGGCGGGGTGACGAAGTGGTGGCCGCGGCCGGGTACCGGTCCTGGCCGCGGTCGGTGGCCCAACTGAGTGTGCTGGTTGCCCCGGACTGTCGAGGCCGACGGCTGGCGCGGGCCGTGGCGTCCGCGGCAGTGGCCCATGCCCTTGGCGCCGCGTTGCTGCCGCAGTGGAGAGCACGGCCCTATTCTTCGCGGCGTGTGGCTGTGGCGCTGGGGTTCCGGGAGCTGGGTGCCCAGCTGAGCGTTCGGCTCGGCGATTCCCTCGTCGGTCGAAGCCGGTAAGGAAGGACCTCTGTACGCCTCCTCCGTGAATGCCATGTCGTGTGAGAACAGCGAGCCCAACCTCTCCAGCAGCGCGGCAACAGCTCAGGTGAGTAGCGTGCGCTTGCCGACTGCGCTGCGGCAGGACATCAGCCGTCGATGATCGCGGTGGCTTCCACCTCGACCAGGTAATCGGGTGCGGCCAGTGCCGCAACACCCAGCAGCGTGCCCGGCGCGACCGGGGTGCCCCCCAACTTCGCGGCCGCCCGGGAGACCCCTTCCAGGAACAGGGGCATCTTGTCGGGGGCCCAGTCGACGACGTACACAGTCAGCTTCGCCACGTCCTCGAAGGAAGCACCGACCGCGGTCAGGCCGGTGCCGATGTTGAGATAGCTCTGCTCGACCTGAGCGGCGAGGTCACCCTCGCCGACCGTGGCCCCGTCGGCATCACAGGCGACCTGCCCGGCGACGAAGACCAGTTTCGAACCAGTCGCGATCGATACCTGCCGATAGGCATCGATCTCCGGCAGTCCGTCGGGGTTCACCAGGGTGATGGCCATGCTGCCCGCCTCCTTGTCATGAGAGCCCGAAGGTTCGCTTGCACCGAACCGCAATCGTTTCGGTCTCTTGTGGTTACTCGGAAACCGTAGGAGAGTGACCGCTGACATGGAAGAACGCACTTTTCAGTGACCGGGGAACTTCATGGTTACCAAGCAGTTCAAGGGACTGCCCGACGAAGCGGACTTGACGCGCGCGGACTCCCTGGCGCGGGAGATCTTCTCGGACATCGCCAACAAGTGGGCGCTCCTGATCATCGAGACTCTCGGTGACGGCACCCTGCGCTTCAGCGAGCTGCGCAACGGGATCGAGGGCATCAGTCACAAGATGCTCACCCAGAACCTGCGCATGCTGGAGCGCAACGGCCTGGTCGACCGGACCGTGCACCCCACTGTGCCGCCGCGGGTCGAGTACACCCTCACCGAGTCGGGTCGAGCCCTACGGGCGACAGCTGAGGGGATGTGTGGCTGGACCCGCCAGTACCTCGGTCACATCGAGGCCGCCCGCCGCCGCTTCGACGCCTGACGAGGGCGATTGCGTCGCTGCCTTCAGCCCGACTGGCCTGGCGGCTGCAGTCCGCACCTCATGACCGTGGAGGCAGCAGACCCCCGTCAGGCGCACCGCCGGGGCCCGCCGGCTCGCACGCCCCGGCAGCACCGCCGCGACGAGGGGCTCGGGTGCTCCCGGGGCAGCCCGACCAGCAAAATCCACCTCGCCGGTGAAGGCGGACGACGCCATAGCCTCATGCTGTCATGGCCATCCGGCGACAAATCGGCGCTGTCGCCGAGCCGAGACGAGTGGGGCGGCGAAGTGGAGTGCGGCTTGGCAGGAGATGGCGAGCTTGTCGGTTCGCATGGCCGGACCGCGCCGCTGTTCGAGTCGATTGATGCACCGCTCCACAGTGTTGCGTTGCTTGTAGGCCTCAACATCGAAGCTGGGTGGTGACCTCCCGCGCGGCCTCGCCGCAGACGGTGGCCGACCTGATCGGCGGGCTGCGGATTATCTGCCCGAGCGCCTCGTCGGCACAGATGCACATGGATTGCGGGGGACGAGTAGGTGAGATCCGCGAGGATGGACGCCGGTCGGGTTCCGGGCCTCCCCAACCCGGTGCGCGGAACCCGAATCCTCGCCATGACCGCCTCGGATGCTGACGCGTCACCTGCCTGGCCTGCGGTGAGAAGCCGTATCTCAACCGGTCTTGGAACGTGTGGGTCGAACAGGGTTCCCGCGCGGGTGATCTACGGCCGGTCGGCGCATGAGGGCAGGGCCTCTCGGTAGCTCGGGGATGCGAATCTGACCGAGCAAGACCGGGAGGCCCTGGTGTCGTTGTTGTACGCGTCCGAGCACGTTCAGTTCAACTCGGCTGCTCCATAGTGTGATTGCCTCGCGCATGTGTACGGCAACGCGGCCGACCATCCGGGCCGGGAACGCCGGTATCCCTCGGACATGTCGGACGCGGAATGGGCGGCTGTGCGGTCGTTGCTACCGGTACCGGCCAGGCTTCAAGGCCGGGGCGGACAGCCCGAGGGCTACTGCCACCGTCAGATGCTGGACGCGATCCGCTACCTGGTCGCGGGCGGGATCTCCTGGCGGGCGATGCCCACGGACTTCCCTGATTGGGGCCGGGTCTACGCCTTCTTCCGCCGCTGGCGCGAGCATGGGCTGATCACAGAGTTCCACAACCGGCTGCGCGGACGGGTGCGTGAGCGGGAGGGCCGTGAGGCGGAACCGACGGCCGGGATCATCGACGCGCAGTCGGTGAAGGCCTCCGCGTCCGTGCCCACGGCCTCAAGCGGGTACGACGGCGGGAAGAAGGTGCCGGGCCGCAAGAGGCACATTGTGACCGACACACTCGGCCTGCTGCTGGTCGTCGCGGTGACGGCCGCGAACGTGGGAGACCGGGATGCGGCCGTGCCCCTGCTGGAGCGGCTGCGGTCGCTGCACCGGGGGATCACCGGAGCCGGGATGGCGTGCGGGTCCATTGCGCGGACGGGCGACAGGAGACGTTCGACCTCGTGAGCGGCGCGGACGGTGCCTGGTCCCGGGTCCGCCCGGCGGTCTCGTCCGCGACGGACGGCGACGACGGACCGCTCGTGTGGCGCCTGCCGAACCACAAACGCCGTTTCGGCCCCGGCGGCCCGCTCGGATGGTTCGTCAGCACCCAGCACGGGCGCGGCCTGTTCGAGATCAGTCCGGGCACCAGTGTGGTCCTGTGGTGGCACAGGCTGGACGGCCCGGCACCGATCCCGCCTACACCGACGGAATCGTCCGCGTCGGCACGCGCACCGCCCGGTACCATGCTCGCGGTGGACGCCGGGACCGTTCGCGGCCCCGTCCCCGAGCGCGGGGCCACCTGCGGATCCGAGGTGACGGAGGGGCAGCGGTTTGATGTGGACCGACACGGCCTTCCTGGTCCACGCAGATCCGGGCGAGGTACTGCGTACGGCACCGCCACCGGCCGACGAGGACGAGCGGCGCACCGCTGCCGTGTACCGCTCGGTTTCCCTGCGGCTCAGCCGGGCCGACGGCGTGGGCCGGGCCCAGCTGTTGTCCCTGGAGGCGGCCCGGTTCGGATGGCCCGGCCTGGCGGAACGGTTCGCCGCGGCCGCACCGTCCGGGGAGCCGACCGCGCCTTGGCAGGTGGGCTGGGCCACGGGACGGCGGGCCGACGAGCGGACCGTGCGGGTGATGCGTTGCGACGGCGTGCACGCGGTGCTCGCCGAACGGAACGGGCGCCTGGTTGCCGTGGACGCCGGTCCGTTCGGCGAGGTGAAGGCCCTGGACGTGCTCGACGGCACCTCGACGGACCTTTTCCAGGCCCCGCAGGACGCCCGGTTGGTGGGATCGGTCGAGGCGGGCGGAAGCATACTCGTCCTCACCGGCCACGAGGCACGCGACCGGCACTGGAACACCGACCGGCAGGGGCCCGACGACACCGTACGGGCCTGGGACCTGAGCACCGGCGAGCCGGTGGGCGAGCCGCTCTCCGTGGCGCATGGCCGCCTCGCCACGGTGGCGGCCGGGCAGATGGACGGCCGGGTGCTCCTGGTCAGCGGTGGCTGGGACGGGCTGGTCCGGGTCTGGGATCCGGCCACCGGCCGGGAAGTCACCGAGCCCGTCGGAGGACATCAGGGCTGGGTGACCGCCGTCGCGACGGCGAGGGTGGCGGGCCGCCCGGTCGCCGTCACCGCGGGGGAGCACGACCATCACGTCCTGGTCCGGGACCTGCTCAGTGGCCGCCCCATCGGTCGGCCGCTGACAGGTCACACCGCACCAGTCCTGGCCGTGGCCACCACCCACGCGGGCGGCCGGGCCCTGGCGGTCACCGCGAGCGAGGACCACACGGCGCGCGTCTGGGACCTGGCCACCGGCGAGCAACTCGGCGCCCCGCTCACCGGCCACGGCCACCGTGTCAGCGCGGTCACCACCGCCCGCGTGGACGGCCGTGCCCTCGCCGTCACCGGCGGCTGGGACGACACCGTCCGGGTATGGGACCTGCTCACCGGCGCGCAGCTTGTCGACGCATTCACCGGCCACGACCAGCCGGTGCGCGAGGTGGGGGTCACTGCTTCGGACACGGGGCCGGTCGTGGTCGCCCGCGCCTCCGACGGCTTGTTGCGTACTTGGCACCTCACCGGACACCGCCACGGCGGCGATGCCGTCGACGGTCCGGGCCGGGAGACTGCGGCTCTGACCACGGCGACCATGGGCTGCCGCCGGCTCGTGGCCACGGGCCGGTACGACGGGACGGTCGACCTCTGGGACCTCGCGCGTCCCCGCACCAACCAGCCCCTGCCCGGCCACACCGACGCGGTTCTGGCCGCGGGCATGGCCAAGGCAGTCGTGGACGGGCGCACCCTGCTGCTCACCGTGGGCCGGGACGGGCTCGTGCGGATCGCCGACCTGGAGACCCGTGAGACGTGCGGGGCACCGCTCGACTGCCGGGACACGGAGCCGGCCGCCCTCGCGACGGCCGTCGTCGACGATCGGACTCTCGTCCTGGTCGGCACCCGGACCGGAACGGTCCGGATCTGGGACTTGGCCGGACGGCAGGAGATCGGACCGCCCCTGGCCACCGGTGACGACCAGGGGGTACGAGCGGTCGGCGCCATTCCGGTCGACGGCGACACCACCCTCGTCACCGGTCACGCCGACCGCACCGTCCGGATCTGGCGCCTGAGCGACCGTGCCTCGCTCGGTCGGCCGCTGCACGGCCATGCCCGCGCGGTGGAGCGTGTCGCGACGGCCCTCGTGGACGGTACGCCCGTCGCCGTCACCACCGCCGGGTACGACCCCCACCCGAGGGTCTGGGACCTCACGACGGGCCGGGAGCGCGGCGAGCCGCTGTACGGCCACCACCACCGGATCGCCGACCTGGCCCTCACCACGCTCGACGACCGGACCATCGCCGTCACCGGCGGCGACGACGCCACCGTGCGCGCCTGGGACCTGCATACCCACACCCGGATTCACCGTGCCTTGCGCTTCCCCTACCGGGTGCACAGCGTGACTCCCGTCGACGGTGGCGCACTGCTGGTCGGCTTCGCCGACGAACTGGCCCTGCTCCCCCGGACCGTCACGGCAACGTGACCGGCCACCCGAATCAGTGGGGTGGCCCTTCTGGTATGTGGTGGGCCTGGTGACGATCAGTGAGTGGCCCGGCGGTTGCGGGCGGTTGACTGCTGGTGATGATTCAGGATCAACAGCGCACACGCACTTGTGGCGAGTGAGGTCCGGCCGCAGCAGACGCCGCCAGGAGCGCGCCGGCGTCTGCCGTGCAGGTGATCACTTCCTCGTCGTCGACTGGTGGGCGTGACGGTGACGGTTGCCGGCAAGCGGAGTACTCCTGCGAAGGATGACGTCCGGTGCGCCGGGACTGCTCGATGTACGTGAAGAGCGTGGGCGCACCGGACGTCACGACGCGGCGGATTCATCGCGCGGCGTCCGGACCGGACGCCCCCTTGTGTGGGGTTCGCCGGTTTTCGCGTGCGGACTGTACGGCTGGTCCATTCACTGGGACGAAGGGCACCGGCCGCTCCCCACCGCGTCGTCGACGGCCTCGCCGCCCGCACCCGCCGGCTCGGGGAACTGATGCCCGAAGTCGCCCCGGCCTACCTGCCCGGCACCGAAGCTGCCGGTGTCCTGGTCCCGCCGTGCGACGCGCGGCGAGCGTCTCTCACCGATGTCTGAGTGACGGCCGGCCAGTTGGACCGATGCGCGTCGTCACCAGGGCATCGGCGGGCCCTCAGCAGCCTGCGGTGACGTTCTCGCAGTACACCCAGCCCGTATTGCCGTTGTCGTTCTTGACGTAGTACCACCTGTTGCCCGCATCGTTGTACGCATAGTGCGACCACCAGACGGGCATCTCCGGGAAGATGACGCCTGTCGGCGCGCAAGTAGCGCGATAGCACTCTCGGATGTTGGCGTATTTGGTGGCTTCTGTGGGCGTCCATGTGGCGGCCTGGGCGCTGGTCGAGACGGACAGCGCGAGAGCGGCGGCGCCGAAGGCACCAAGAACGGCAGTGCGTTTGCGCATGGCGAAAGTCTCCTTCTGACAGTACGGAACAACCCTGAACAAGCCGGGGAACGTCGGTTGTACCGGTGCGCCCTTTTGGCTGCCGCCCACTCTGGACGTTCATCGGCGGGAGTGACCAGGGGTTCGGCCCGTCCCGGACATGTCCCAACCGCTGTCCCACCACCCCGACCGTGCACCGCCGCCTCGTCACCCGGCCCCGTGCCGGGTTCTGGGGTCGGGCGCACCAGTATGTGATCCAGTCCCTCGAAGGGCAGCGCCTGATCGATCTGTCCCGTGCGGCCTCGGCTCCGCCTGAATCACCGCTACGAACGGAACCCCGGTGGCCGCCTGGCCCCTCCCGACCGGACGGGGTCGTTCTTCGGTGTGTTGAGGGCCAGGTCGGTGGCGAGTGTGCCGACACAAGCCGTCCTGCACCATGAGGCGCTCCTCCCGGTACGGGCTTCTCGACCCGCTCACGGAACCGCGGCACGACCGGCGGGAGACGGACCTGCGCTGCCGACCGGACCAGACCCACTTCAAGGCGGCCCGCCTCCGCGAGGCACGCGAGCAGTTCCAGGCCGTGCTCGCCATGCTCGCCGTGCCGGCAGCCGGGCCCATGCCGGAGCGTACGCACGGGCGACCGCGGGCCCGGAACTCTGTGCGGCGGCCTGGCCTCCGGAACATCTCCCGCCGGCTGCCCGGGTTCAGTACTCCACGGGTTCGCGGATGATCGGGCAGGTCATGCAGTGGCCGCCGCCGCGACCGCGGCCCAGTTCGGCGCCGACGATGGTGATGACCTCCACGCCCGCCTTGCGCAGTTGGGTGTTGGTCTGGGTGTTGCGGTCGTAGGTGAAGACCACGCCGGGTTCGACGGCGACGGCATTGTTGCCGCTGTCCCACTGTTGGCGCTCCGAGGCGTAGGCGTCGCCCCCGGTCTCGACGACCTGGAGGCCGGGCAGTCCCAGTGCCTTGGCGACCACCTTGACGAACGTGCCCTTCCCCTCGTCGACGACCTCCACTCCGAGTGCTCTGTCGGCCGGGTGGAGGGAGAAGGTGTGGATGGCGTCGACGATGGCCGGGTAGAGCGTGACGATGTCTCGGTCGGCGAAGGTGAAGACGGTGTCGAGGTGCATCGCGGACCGCAGCCTGGGCATCCCGGCGACGATGACGTGCTGGGCCGCGCCCGCGGCGAACAGGGCTGCGGCGACCTGGGTGATGGCCTGCCGGGACGTCCGTTCGCTCATGCCCATCAGGACGACGCCATTGCCGATCGGCATGATGTCGCCGCCCTCGAACGTGGCCTGTCCCCAGTCCTGTTCGGGATCACCCCACCACACGTCCGATCCCTTGTAGTCCGGGTGGAAGGTGTAGAGCGCCTTCATCAGCAGCGTCTCGTCGTGCCGGGCGGGCCAGTACAGCGGGTTGAGGGTGAGTCCGCCGTACAGCCAGCATGTGGTGTCCCGTGTGTAGAGGGTGTTGGGCAGCGGCGGCATGAGGTACTCGCGGGCGTCGGCGGAGGATCGGGCCAGGGCCAGGTACCCGGAGCGGTACTCCTCAGGCAGGTCGTCGGTGGCCAGGCCGCCGATCAGGTACTCCGCGAGTTGCTGGGGGGTGCGGGACTCCAGGAAGGCACGAGTGCCGTCGATGAGGCCCAGGCCGACTTCGTTGGGGATCACCTTGCGGTCCAGGAGCCATGACCGGGCGTCGGGGAGCGCCATGGTCTCGGCCAGGAGGTCGTGCAGTTCGACGACCGCCACGCCGCGTCCGCGCAGTTTGTTGACGAAGTCGGCGTGATCACGCTGGGCGTTCTCCACCCACATCACGTCGTCGAAGAGCAGGTCGTCGGCGTTGGTGGGGGTCAGGCGGCGATGGGCGAGTCCGGGCCGGCAGACCAGGACCTTGCGCAGTCGGCCGACCTCGGAGTGGACGCCGTACGCGGTGGCGGGGTGGACGCTGGGATTGGTCATGGCTGCCCTTTCGGTGACGGCGCTTCAAGGTGGTTACGGACATGACGAGTTGGGATCAGATACTGATCCATCCCGCCGCCAGGGCGACGATGCCGACGACGGCGCCGGCTGCCGAGACGGCGAGGATGACGACCTCTCCCGGAGAGAAGGGCCTGCGGCCCTGCTCGCGGCGGGCCATCACGAACAGCGCGGAGGACGGGGCGTAGATGATGAGCGACACCAGGAGGTACTTCAGGCCGGCGGCGTAGATCAGGAATGCGGTGTAGACGGTGGCGAGGATGCTGATGGTCAGCTCGCGCCCGGGGCGGGGCGATCGGTCCGCGCCGCCCCGGCCGACCGCCACCTTGACCGCGTAGCCGGCGGCGAGAAGGAACGGGATGAGGCTGAGCGCGCTGGTCAGGTCGAGGGCGAAGTTGAAGGCGTCCTCGGAGAAGGCCGTGACCACCAGGACGACCTGGGACAGGACCGTGGTCATCAGCAGGGCAGGAACCGGCACATCGGCCCGGTTGGACCGGCGCAGGAAGCGCGGCATGTCGTCGTCCTTGGCGGCGACGAACAGCACTTCGGCCGCCATGAGGGTCCAGGCGAGATAGGCGCCGAGCACGGACACGATGAGCCCGACGCTGACGAAGACCCGGCCCCAGGTGCCGACGGCTGCCTCGAGGACGCCGGCCATCGACGGCTGTCGGAGTTCGGCGATCTCGTGCATGGGCAGGATGCCGTAGGAGACGACGGTGACGGAGGCGAAGACGCAGAAGACGCTGATGAAGCCGAGCAGGGTGGCGCGACCGACATCCTCGCGTCGTTTGGCGTGGCGGGAGTAGACGCTGGCGCCTTCCACGCCGAGGAAGACGAAGACGGTCGCCAGCATGGTGCCGCGGACCTGGTGGAAGAGGGATCCGGCATAGTCGGCGCCCGCGAAATTCTCGGCGAAGACGTCGGGCTTGAGGCAGAAGAGAGCAAGGATGATGAAGACGAGGATCGGGACGATCTTCGCGACAGTGACGATCCTGTTGATCGCCGTGGCCTCCTTGACCCCACGTCGGATGAGAAAGAAGAACGCCCACAGGCCGGCCGTCGACAGCACGATCGCCAGCGCAGTGTCACCCTCTCCGAGAGCGGGCGCGACGGAGCCGATCGTCGACATGATGAGCACCCAGTAGGTGACGTTCCCGACGCAGGCGCTGGCCCAGTAGCCGACGGCCGAGAAGAATCCGAGGTACTCGCCGAACCCGGCCTTGGCGTACGCGTACACGCCGGCATCGAGGTCCGGTCTGCGGACCGCGAGTGCCTGGAAGACGAAGGCGAGCATCAGCATGCCGGTCCCCGCGACCCCCCAGGCGATGAGGGCTCCGGCAACTCCGGTCTCCTCGGAGAACCGGCGCGGCAGGGAGAACACACCGGCCCCGACCATGGAGCCGACCACCATCGCGGTGAGTGTCGGAACGGTCAGCTTGGCGGCCTGTCCGGCGGTCGGTGCCTCGTCCGTCGTGCTCATGGGACTCCTAGGGTGCGAGTGGAGTGGAGGGTTTACGCGGAGAGGTTGTCCCGGCCTTCCCGCAGGGGGCAGGGGTGCCTCGGCCCTGGGCCGGCACGACGCGAGGTGCCCGGTGCGGTGCCTGCGGACATCAGGGCGCCGCACGCCGGGAGTAATCCGGGAGGGGGGCCGAAGGCCCCGGTGAGTCCACGTGAGTCCACGTCAGTACCGTGCCCGGGAAGGTTCGGAGAGGGATGGGGCGTCCGGCAGGGGGCGCAGGATCTGCCGACCTGCGTCCGGTGGCCGTGGTGCCGCGTCCCACGTTCCTCAGCCCGAATACATCGGTTGAAAATTCGTATTACGGACATTATCAATCCAACGGTTGAATCGCTCGTAACCCGGCAAATATCCGTCGTCCACTCGATCGTCGGCGCTACCCGGGCAGCACCCATGCCCGGGTGGCACCGGCCGACACCTGGTACTGGTGTGCGACCGATTCGGTGCGGGGTGGAAGCGGTCACGCGGATCGCCGTGTGCCCCGGCCGTCGGGTCACCGTCGTGACCAGGCGTGGCCTAGGCTGAGCCAATGTCCGAAAACGGCGCATCACCGAGCGGCTGGGGCGCTGAAGCGCCCGACGTTGACGCGGAACTGCCCGCAACCCTGCACATTGCCGGGCTTGCGTTGATACGGACGGAGAGCCCGCCGTCGCTGGCTTGCTGGACCGGCTACTTCCCGGTGCCGGCAGGCGCGGACCCGGCCGGGATGAGTCTGGTGATTGAGCCGGCCGCCCCGCCGGAAGACTCCACCCTCCGACTCGCTCACGATGTTGTGAGTCGTTTCGACGTCTTCGTCGACCAAGCCTCGGAGTACTGCCGCACCCGACTCCGGGAACGACACTTTGAACTCACCACCGAGGAACTGAGCTGGCTGGACCTTCCGGAGTTGCCACTGGCGCTTCCCGAAGCAACGGTGTGGGCCGACCAGACCTGGGCAATCCGCTTCGCCGAGAGCAGGTTCCGACTGGCGGACCCTTACGGAATCCTCGTCACCTTCGACGGAACACAGCCTGTCGACATTCAGGGCCTCGACGACGAGCGATGAACCGCTCGCCGCACCATCGCGAACACAGCCGTTCCTGGGACGGGCTCCGGGGCGGGGACGCGGTGCGCAGTCCGGCCCCGAAGGGCCGCCCAACCACTGGATGAGCAAACAGCACGACAGGACCCACCGCGCTCCGGTCACGCCGATCAGCGTTCCGGCTCCACCGACCGCAGCCGCACCTCTCAATAACTTCATCCGATCGGGGGACGCGATGCGGCCGCTTCAGACGGGGCATCCGTGACCCGCCAGGCCGCTACCGTACGGAGACGGACACCGCGCCCCTGCTTGGCTCCTCCTCCCGCTGCCTGCTCAGGCTCCATTCGTGCGACGCCGGCGTGGTCCTCGGCGAGGTCGACGTCGTACGGGCCGGGCGACGCTCGGCCTGCTCCGTTCGCGCGATGTGCGGAGGTGGGAGAGGCTCGGTGGGGGCCGGCGGGTCACATAGCCCGCCGCGACCGCTCCGTGCCCGTTCCCGCCGTACCGGAGGTCGACTCGTGCCGGCATCGAAGAACTCCCAGGTCTACCTCGTCGGCGGCGGCATCGCCTCGCTCGCCGCAGCCGCCTTCCTCGTACGAGACACCGGCGTGTCCGGCGAGAACGTCCACATCCTGGAGCAGCTGCCGATCGCCGGCGGCTCGATGGACGGAGCCCCGGCCCCGACCGCCGAGGGCGGATACGTCACCCGTGGTGGCCGGATGTTCGAGGAAGAACACTACGTGTGCCTGTGGAACCTGCTGGAGACGATCCCGACCCTGGACGATCCGGCGATCTCGGTACGGCAGGAAATGCTCGCCTTCAACATCGAGCACCCCACGAACGCCAAGGCCCGGATCATCAACGGCGACCGGACCATCGCCGATGCCTCCCAACTCGGTCTGGACGCCCGTGATCGCATCGACATGACTCGGCTGCTCGCGCTGCCCGAGCGGGTGATCGGTGCGCGTCGTATCGACGACTTCTTCCAGCCGCACTTCTTCACCACGAATTTCTGGTGCATGTGGCGCACGACGTTCGCGTTCCAGACCTGGCACTCGGCGATCGAGCTGAAGCGATACTTCCTCGCCTTCGTCCAGGAATTCGACCGCATCCACACGTTGTCCGGGGTGCGGCGAAGCAAGTACAACCAGTACGACTCCGTCATCCGTCCGATCCAGGAGTGGCTCACCGCCCAGGGGGTGCGGACCGAGTTCGGTGTGACCGTCGCCGACGTCGACTTCTCCGACGCCGCCGCCCGCAGGGTCTCCCGGCTCCACCTGGAGCGCGACGGTGCCGAGGCGGGGACGATCGAGCTGGGCGAGGACGACTACGCGTTGCTGACGATCGGGTCGATGACGGGCGACACCACGTACGGGGACCGCTCCACTGTCCCCGAGCTGATCCGCGACAAGCGGGACGGTTCCTGGCGACTGTGGGAGTCGATCGCCAAGAAGGCCCCGGATTTCGGCCGCCCTACCGCTTTCTGCGGCAACATCGACGAGACCAAGTGGGAGTCCTTCACCCTCACCATGACCGGCCGCACGCTCCTGGACCGCATCCAGGAGTACACCGGCAACGTTCCCGGCGAGGGTGCCCTGATGACCTGGAAGGACTCGCGCTGGCTCCTTTCGGTCGTCGTGCCGGCCCAACCGCACTTCCGGGACCAGCAGGAGAACACGTACACGCTGTGGGGATATTCGTTGTTCGGCGACGTCCCCGGTGACCATGTGCCGAAGAAGATGGACGACTGCACCGGCGCCGAGATCCTTGACGAACTCCTCGGCCACCTCGGCTTCGACGACATCGCCGAAGAGGTCCGGGCCACCACCAAGGTGACCACCGTCCAGATGCCCTACATCGATGCCCAGTTCCAGCGTCGTGCCGTCGCCGACCGGCCACTGGTCGTTCCCGACGGCGCGGAGAACTTCGCATTCCTCGGCCAGTTCGTCGAGATCCCCGAGGACGTCGTCTTCACCGTCGAGTACTCGGTCCGCGCGGCCATGCTCGCTGTCTACCACCACTTCGGCGTCGACAAGGAGATCCCGGCGATGTACCACGGTCTCTCCGATCCGAGGATCGCCTGGTCCGCGCTGAGAACCGCCTTCGCCCGAGAAGGGAGCACACTGCGAACCACCTGAGTGATTCCGAGAATGCCGGGGGCCGGCGTCAGGCCCCGGGTGGCCGGCGGCGTTTCTCTCTCAGTCCCGGCCGCGGGCGTGCTTGAACCGTGCCAGGCCGTCCGCGAGGTCGATCAGCGGCTCCGGGTAGTCCAGGTGTGCCCGTTCACGCTCGGGCAGCCGCCACGGCTCATGGATGCGATTGCTTGCCACGTCTCGCAGTTCCGGCACCCATCGGCGTACGTACGCTCCTTGCGGGTCGAAGCGTTTGCCCTGGACGACCGGGTTGAGTACGCGGTGGGGACGAGTATCGGTGCCGGTTCCGGCGACCCACTGCCAGTTGAGCTGATTGTTGACGATGTCGCCGTCCACGAGAAGATCGAGGAAGTGCCGGGCGCCGATCCGCCAGTCCACGTAGAGGGTCTTGGCCAGGAAGCTGGCTGCCAGCAGGCGCGCCCGGTTGTGCATCCAGCCCTCGTACCGGAGTTGGCGCATCGCCGCGTCGACGACCGGATATCCGGTGCGGCCCTCACGCCATGCGGTGATGTCTTCGGCTGCCTCGTCCTCGGTCCGCCACCGGTCGTGCCGCGTGCGGTAGTCCTCGACGGATGCCGCCGGGCGTGCCGCCAGTACCTGATGGTGGAAGTCGCGCCAGCACAGCTGGCGCACGAATGCGTCCGCCCCGGGCCCGCCGTGCGTGCGGGCCCGCTGGATGAGTTCCACCGGCGAGAGGGACCCGAAGTGCAGGTACGGTGACAGCCGCGAGGTCGCGTCGCCCGCCAGGTCGTCGTGGCGGTCCTCGTACCCGGACAGATCCTCGCGCGCCCACCGGGAGAACCGCTCACGCCCCCGCGTCTCCCCTCCGGCCGGAAGACCGGGGGAGACGCCTGACAACCCGTCACGGGACGGCAACGGCTCGCCGTGTACCGCGTCGGGGACGCGCACGGTGCGTGGCGCCGGCCAGGGGTCCCTCAGCCGCTCCTGTGACCAGCGGCGGAAGTAGGGGGTGAACACGGCGTAGTGGTCGGAGCCGGCCGGAGTGACCGTCCCCGCGCCGACGGCGGTGACCACGCCGTCGTGCACGCGCAGCGTCACGCCGTGATCGCCGAGACCGTCACGCAGCCGCTCCTCCCGGCGCTGGCCGTATCCGGTGACGCCGGCGGCCATGTGCACCTCGGAGGCCTGGCACTCCGCGGCGAGCGCACAGACCTCCCGGACGACCGGCCCCGTGCGCACCACCAGTCGGCCGCTGCGTCGGCGCAGCGAGGCGTCGAGGTCGGCCAGACACTCCGAGAGGAAGGCACTGCGGTTGGGCGCGTCGAAGCCGGCCGCGTGGACACCCGGATCGCGTACGAACAGCGGCACCACTTCGTCTGCCGCCGCGCGTGCGGCGTGCAGTGGGGGATGGTCGTGCAGACGCAGATCCGAGGTGAACAGGACGACCGCGACGGTCATGGCGTCACTCCTGGTGTCATGAGGTGGTGCTGAAACACGCCCTAGCGGCCGGCCCGTCGCCGGGAGCTCCGGGCGTGGTCGCCGTGCGACGAGGTTCCGTGCGCGCTCATGCCCTTGGCGGCGGCTTGGGTGATGTTACGGGCCATGCCGCCGAAGACCACGGCATGGAAAGGAGAGACGGACCACCAGTAGGCGTGGCCCAGCAGACCGCGGGGGTGGAACAGCGCTCGTTGCCGGTAGCGGGTACGGCCCTCGGAGTCCGTCTCGGCGTACATTTCCAGCCATGCCAGGCCCGGCAGCCGCATCTCCGCGCGCAGCCGCAGCAGCCGTCCGGGCTCGATCTCCTCGACCCGCCAGAAGTCCAGTGAGTCCCCGACCCGCAGGTGCTCGGCGTCGCGCCGCCCGCGGCGGAGCCCGACGCCGCCGACGAACCGGTCCAGCCATCCTCTGACCGCCCAGGCAAGTGGAAAGGAGTACCAGCCGTTGTCGCCGCCGATCCCTTCGATCACCTTCCACAGGGCCTGTCGGGACGCGTCGACCGACAGCTGCCGTTCGTCCTGGTAGAGGCTGCCTCCGGCCCAGTCGGGGTCCGTGGGCAGCGGATCGCTGGGCATCCCCGGTACGGCGGCGGACGACCAGCGGGTGGCGACCTGGGCCTCACGCACCCGTCGCAGTGCCAGGGCCAACGCCTCGTCGAACGGCAGCGGCAGGCCCGGAGGGTCGGGCACGTACCGGGCGATGTCGTGCTCCTGGCAGACGACCTCGTGACGCAGTGACTCCGTCAACGGGCGGGCCAGGGAGGCGGGCACCGGGGTGACGAGGCCGACCCAGTGGCTGGACAGCCTCGGCGTGAGCACCGGAACCGGCACGATGAGCCGCCGGCGCAGTCCGGCGACGGCGGCGTACCGGCACATCATCTCCCGGTACGTGAGGACATCGGGCCCGCCGATGTCGAACGCCCGGTCGACGTCGTCCGGCATGGTGGCCGAGCCGACGAGATAGCGCAGGACATCGCTTACCCCAATGGGCTGGGTCCGGGTGTGCACCCAGCTGGGGGTGACCATGACCGGCAGCCGCTCGGTCAGATAGCGCAGCATCTCGAAGGAGGCCGACCCCGAGCCGATGACGACCGCTGCTCGCAGCACGGTGGCGGGCACCGGCGCGTCGAGGAAGACTCGCCCGACCTCGGCCCGGGAGCGCAGATGCGGGGAGAGCGACCTTTCGGGCACATTCGGTGGCGTGAGTCCGCCCAGGTAGACGATCCGTCGCACGCCGGCGGAGTGCGCCTGTTCGGCGAAGACACGGGCCGCACGACGGTCGGTGTCCTCGAACGCGGAGCCGGTACCGAGGGCGTGCACCAGGTAGTACGCGACGTCGATCCCGCGCATGGCCGCGGCGACCGAGCCCGCGTCCGTCACGTCGCCCTGCACCGTCTCGGCGTCACCCGCCCAGGGGTGGTCACGGAGTTTGCGGGGGGAGCGGGCCAGACAGCGCACCCGGTGGCCCGCTCGCAGCAGTTCCGGTACGAGACGCCCGCCGATGTACCCGGACGCTCCGGTGACCAGGCAGTGCAACCGTTCCATGTCCCCCTGTTCATTCGTGCCCACGATCGTCCCTCCAGGTGCTCGCTCCGACTGTCCCCATGTCGCCCGATCATGGCCTCCACGGCGTGACCGCGCCCGTCACGGCGAACGGGCCGGCGGCCGTGACGTGGAAGCGGCCCCGACCGGCTCCGCCGCCACCTCGACCACAGTCCCGCGCGGCGGCACCGGGCGCACGCAGGTCCGCACGGTGCGCGGCTACAGTGACGGCCGTCACAACGTAGTTCACCATGCCTGCCTGCCGTCCCGTTTCCAGCACCGCCGGGCGGGCAGCCGGGCCGGTCGGTTGCGAAGTCGTCATCCTCGAAGGGCCGACATCCCTCGCGGAAGTCGCGGAACGTGTCACCAACGCTTCCAGCGATCTTTCACACGTCATGCGCCGGATGGCCGAGAACGCCCACGGGGGAAACACCACCCACGAGGCCGAAGACATCGCCCTTGCCGCCGAAGGGGGAGCGAACCCTCTATCAAGCAGTCAAGGACTTTCGCCTCGCGGCCCGCAGCACTATCGGCAAGACCAATTGATCCAGTGGTTCGCGGCCCGGCGACCCAGAGGGCAGGGAGACTGTGATGCCGTTCAGCCCGAAAGCTCGGCCGGCTGCGGGGAGAGGAGGAACGTCGGCCGCGAGGCTCGCACCTCGGCGCCTTCGCGTACTTGCGCGGACTTCGTCATGGCCCCACCCGCAGCCGAGATCGACTGCAGGGCGACCCGTGGACTGTCTCCCCGGGCAACCGAGGGGCGACAGAACGCGTCTCCAAGATCGAAGTAAGCCACGGGGACGGACATGAGGGGATCAGAACATGGAAGAGACTGCGGCTTCTGCGGTCGTGCGAGTCCTGCAGGGCGTGGGCTGGCTCGCATTCAATGTGGTCGGCACGGTGGGTGACGTGCTCGCCACCCACATCCCCTGGAGCAAGCGGAGCGGGCGCTCTTCCACGGACGAATAGCCCGTCGCCGGTGGGCAACACCGTTCGGAGGTCCGGGCGGCGGTGCATCAGCTTCGTCGACCCGGCCGAGCAGGTGCATCGAGCCAATCGCAGGGCGGCCCGCTGGAGCGGGCGGCGTCCGGTCAGGTCCCGTCACCTTTTTTGGGCGTCGTCGCGAGCTGCTCGTGCCCGGGGGAGCTGTCGTGCCCGTGGGAACTTGAGATCGGCGCTGTGGCGGGGCACGTATCTTCTCCAACCGCTCTTGTGTCACTTCCATCGGCTTTCTTGCCGTCCGGGTCCTACGACCTGGGGAGCAATGACGAGTGACGGCTTTGGTCAGGAACGCGAGACGTTGAACGGCAGCCCCCGGCGGAAGACGGCCATAGCCCTGCCGGGGCCGTTGTAGTCGTCGACGATCTCCGTGTCGAAGTCGAGGCTGCGGTGGAAGGCGATCGAGCCAGTGTTCTCGATTGATGTGATCGCCTTCAACTGCCGTGCACCATGACGTACCGCTGCCTCGGCGAACGCCGCGTACAGACGACGCCCGAGACCGGTGCCGCGGGCGTCGTCCCGCGTAGCGATCAGATGCACGTACCCGGTGCCCTCTGGGGTGACGAACCCGAAGATGTACCCACGGATGCCGTCCTCGGCTCGGGCAACCAGGCAGGTCGAACCGAACTCCTGCACCAGCGCAAGAAGGTGCAGCGACCGAAGGTCGCGTTCGCCCCAGTAACGGGGGAGGTCAGTCAGGATCTGGTGGAAGTCGTCCACCTGGGCCGGTGCGATGTGTATTCCCATGATGACGATCATGGCAGTGTCATGGCCGTGACCGGTCCGTCGGGCACACTCGCCCTGAGCCGGTCCGCCAGCTCGGCCAGGACATCGAAGAACTGGCCGGGCGGGAAGCGGTTGACGGCGATACAGACCTCGCCGACATCCACGTCGACCTCGTAGCCGTCGGCGGCGCGGATCAGTGCGCCCGTTTGTGAGGTCCTCGCGGTGACGGTCAGGCACTCGCCGGTGTCCTTCACGCGGTGCACCGGGGCGGCCAAGCCGGTTATGGCATTCGCCATGTCAACGCTGCTCATCCCGATCGAAGCCACTGGGGAGGGGCAGACAGGGGGCCTGGTCACGGATTCGGCAGCCGCGGCAAGGCCCGCGGGGCCCTGCCACGACCAAGGACAAGCTGGGTGCCGAGCACAACACAGTGCGAAACTTCCCTGCCCCGTGGTTCCTGTGGGGAGGGAGCGCTGCGCCTCGTTGCTGTGCGGGCCGCACCGGTCGGGTGAATGACCGGCGAGTGGCGCGCCCGCCCGTCGGCGGAAGGGCGACCATCGGAGAGAGGCCATATCCGAGGGAAGGGGCTTTTCCGTGAGTCGTGCACTGATCATCGTTGATGTGCAGAAGGACTTCTGCGAGGGCGGCAGTGTTCCGGTGAAGGGCGGCGCGGGCCGGGCCGCCGCCATCGCCGAGCTGGTCCGACATCCCGACGAGCAGTACGCCTTCGTCGTGGCCACCCGTGACCACCACATCGACCCGGGCGCCCACTTCTCCGAGAACCCCGACTTCCATGACTCGTTCCCCGTGCATTGCGTCGTCGGCAGTGAGGGAGGCGAGTTCCATCCGGACTTCGCCCCCGCCGTGGACTCCGGGCACGTGGACGAGGTCGTCTTCAAAGGCGCGCACTCCGCCTCGAAGAGCGGTTTCGAAGGCTTCACGCAGGACGGTACGACGTTGTCCGACTGGCTGAGAGCCCGCGATGTCACCGAGATCGACGTCGTCGGCATTGCGACCGACCACTGTGTGAAGGCGACTGCACTGGACGGAGCGCGCGCGGGCTTCACGGTGCAGGTCCTGCTCGACTACACCGCCGGTGTCGCCGCCGACACCACGCGCACCGCACTCGACGAACTGCGCCGGGCCGGCGTCGCGCTCAGCGGTGAACCTGTTGTCGCTGCCTGAATACGTCGGCCGTGAGCGGCTGCCCGGGAACGATGTCGGTGCCTCGGTGCTTGTGTTGTGCCGGCAGCAGTTCAGTCCGTCAGCCGGAGAAACGTCCAAGCCTGCCGACCCACTGGCTGAGCCTGCACGCAACGGGCCTCTTCGGGCGAGCAGTGCCTCCTCAACCACGTACCTGCCGAGAGGCCCGTTCCATGCGCAGGAGCGGGATGGCCACGCAGTCCGGCGCCATGGCCTCCCGGTTCTCGCAGCGTGGTGCCGCGCCCGCCCGCGGGCAGCGGGCGGGAGACAGATCCGACCGGGGCGCCTGCGGGGGCAGGGCGGGGGCACCGCGGGACGAGGTGCTTCCTTGTCCGTGAACTGTGTCATGACCGTGCCCACGTGTCCGGCGTGGGGGCGGGCAGGTCGACCGGTTCCTGGTCGAAGTCGGCCGAACGGCTCACCGTTTCCCACCTGGCTGCTTCCTCCAGCTGGCCGCGTGAGTAGTCCTGTGCCATCTGGACGGCGCCGACCCCGATGACGAGGTGAGAGGGCGGGGCCGGGTGCTTGACCACGCGGACCAGGATGTCGCCGGCCCGCCTCGGGTCGCCCGGGGCGTTCGCACCGCTGAACAGGCGCACCATCTTGCCCACCGTCGCGTCGTACTCCGATGCGACGTCCGGGGTCTGCATCGAGGCTCCGGCCCAGTCCGTGGCGAATCCGCCCGGCTCCACGACCAGGTACTTGATGCCGAACGGGGCGGTCTCGGCCGCGAGCACCCGGGTGAAGCCGTCCACGGCGAACTTGGCCGCCTGGTAGGACCCGAGCCCCGACGTACCGCCGACGCGGCCGCCGATGGAGGAGAACTGCACGATCGTGCCGCCTCCCTGCGCCCTGAGGACCGGGACCGCCGCTGTCGAGACGTTGTAGACGCCCCAGAAGTTGGTGTCGAACTGACGGCGGAAGTCGTCCTCGGGCGTGGTCTCGACGGCCGAGGTGTTGGCGTATCCGGCGTTGTTGACCACCACGTCGACCCTGCCGAACCGGTCGACCGCCGTCTGAAGGCCGGCCACGGCGGCCGACCGGTCGGTGACGTCGAGCGCGACGGGCAGGAAGCGGTCTCCGTACTGCTGCACGAGCTCGTCCAACTGCTCCGGCTTGCGTGCCGTGGCGACGACGTTGTCGCCGACTTCGAGGGCGGCGATCACGAGGGCGCGGCCGAAGCCGCGGGACGAGCCAGTGATGAACCAGGTGTGGGCGCGTGCGTTCATGCCTCTACCAAAACATGGTTGCGTTATTAGCGCAACGTGGTTGTGGTAACTCTCCGTGGTTCGTCGCCGCTCGCCGCCGTCGCGGCACTACTGAAACCTGGTTTCGTTACAGTGGGGTCATGACCAAGGCTGATTTCCTGCGCGCCCGCAGCCCCGAGGCCAAGCTGGCCCGGGAGGAGGCGATCTTCGCGGCGGCGACACGCCTCGCCACGGCGAAGGGAGTACGGGAGGTGACCGTGACCGCCATCGCCGACGAGGTCGGCATGCACAAGTCCGCGATGCTGCGCTACTTCGAGACGCGCGAGGACATCTTCCTGCGCCTGGCGGGCACCGCCTGGCACGACTGGTCGGCCGCGGTGCGCGAACAGCTCGATGCCATCACGCCCTGCCCCCACGCCGACGGCGAGCAGTGGGCCGAAACCGCCCGATCGATCGCGGGTGTGCTGGCTCAGTCACTGGTGGCCCGCCCGCTGTTCTGCGACCTGTTGGCCCACACCCCGCTGAATCTGGAACGCAACGTCTCCACCGACACTGTCCGAACGTTCAAGAAGGGCGCCATCGCGGAGGTCACGAGCATCGGCGCCACCATCAGCGCGATCACACCGCTCGACGCCGACCAGGTACGCAGTGTCGTGACGACCGCCACCTCGATGGCCGGAGCCCTGTGGCAGATGGCCGCCCCCGGCACCCAACTGCGCGCCTTCTACGAGACCGATCCCGAACTGTCCCACTCCATCATCGATGTCGAACCCAGGCTGACCGACATCCTGACCGCCCTGCTCACCGGCTACGCCACCGGCGCCGTTTGCCGAGCCGCCAGAGCAGCGGACGCGCCCCCTCATGGGGGAGCCGACGAAACGGATCACCCTGGGGAGGACCTCGACGGCCGAACGCAATAACGGAATGGTCCGGTCTCGGCCCCGCTACCGCTGCCCTGTTGGCTGACCCGCTCACCGTCCTGCCCGCCCAGGGAACCAGGGACGGCATGGTCGCGAGTTGGAGCCGAACTCACGGAACCAGTGACGGCACGGTGCTCCGGGTCTTCAGCGAAGTTCCGCGGATTCTCGATGCGGTGGCGATTGGCAGGTTCCTCGTCGAGGCGGGCTTTGGGATCACGTTGCGGCCGGGCTCACGGTGGACCCTGCCTCGCTGCTTCCGAGGACCGAGGCCAGGAAGCTGGACCGCGGTGAGCAGGTCGCCCTGCTCAGTGCGCGAGGGGCCTGGCAGGACGCCGGTGCTCCGCAGGTCGAGCCGGAACGACTTGCCGTCGTCATCGGTACGGGGACCGGTGGTGTCCTCACCACGCTGGGGCAGGACGACATCTCACCGGCCAGTGGTCCGCTGCGCTGGCCAACTCCTTCGGGTTCGGCGGACACAACGTCAGTCTCGTCTTCACCATGTGACGACAGGACCTTGCCCTCAACGACTGCGGCAGACCCGACAGTCTGCGATTCCGGATGTGCGTGTGGCCTTGCTCAGCTGTCCGGGCCGGTGCCGAGGTTGTCATCGCCGAAAGACGCAGCGAGCGCCCTCGGTCGCACGGTGTCGCCGACTGGAGGGTGGGCGTGTTGGATTCTCGCGACGCTGGTGGCGGCGTGCCGCAGCAGTGGCATGCTCCTTGCTATGTATGAAGATCCGCATGACAGGACAACGCCGGGGTTGTGGGGACGCATAGCGTGTGCCTGGGCGGTCGCTTTCGCCGTGCTCCATTTTTACTGGGCGCTGGGCGGCAGTTGGGGCCTCAGTGTCTCGGCGGGGCCCTTGGCCGAGGAACGCCCCGGGTGGTTCGTGGCGGTGGGTTTGTGGGGGGTGGGATTGCTGTGCCTTGTCGGCGGTGTGCTGGGATGGCTTCTCGCCCGGCCGTGGCCTCGTGGCCTGGCAGGACGGGTGGTCAAGGCCCTGGGGTGGTGCGTCTGCGCTGTGCTGCTCATACGTGGCATCGCCGTCGAGGTGCTGCTGCTGACCGACGCTGCGGGCTCGGAAATAAACGTAAGCCCGGCACAGCGGCTGTGGACGCTGCTGCTGTGGAATCCCTGGTTCCTGGTCGGTGGTCTCGTCTTCGGCTTGGCCGCACGGAGGTCTCGGCCGCACGGACAGCCCGAGTAGCGGCGTCGCCTGACGGTGCGTCGGGGAATGCGAACGGGGTGTCCGGGATCGTGGCGTGAACGACGAACTGGACACCCTGCTGACCGCGCTGTACGAGGCCGGAGTCCGCCGGCCTTACGGGCGCAGGGGCGAGAGTTCCAGCCGACCCATGGCCGACCGGCCAGGCGCGGTCGGCCGTGACTGAGCTTGTCTCGTCCGGTGCCATGACGGGCCCTGCCGCGGCTCCTCGGCCCGAAGCACGCGGCTCCCCGGCCCGAAGCACGCGGCTCCCCGGCCCGAAGCAGAGGAGCAGGACGACTGTCGCCGACGCCCACTCCGGCCGTATGTCCGCCGTCGACTGCCGTGGCCCGGACAGAGAACGGCACTGACCGCGAGGACGGGGGAGAGACGCGGGGGCGCGTGGGGCGGAGTCGTTCACGCCTGCACCCGCGCCCCTCCCGGGACGTCCTCAGAACCGGCTGCCGAGCCACTGGTGGATGGCGAGTGCGGTGGTACGGGCGTGTTCCTCCAGCATGGTGAAGTGGTCTCCCGGCACAGTGACCTCGGCGTGCGGCAGGGTCCAGTCCGGGGCGGGGTCGGTGCCGGGCAGTGGATCCCGGGCTCGTACGTACAGGGTGGGACAGGCGAGCGGCGCGGGTTTCCAGTCACGGAAGAGCTCGAAGTATCCGGCCATGGCGGTGAGCCGATCGGGACTGGCGGAGGCGAACTGCGCCGCCCGGCGCAGCATGTCCGACGTCATCGTGGAGAGCGCCTGCCCCTGGTCACCGTGAGCGGGGGGATAGGTGTCCACCAGGACGACGGCCACCGGGGCGGCACCCTCGGACTCCAGACGCTCGGCCACGGCATGGGCCACCCAGCCACCGGCCGACCGCCCCAGCAGCACCAGGGGGCCTTCGGCCGCGGCTGCGCGGACGGCAGTGGCCTGGGCGGTGACGAGAGCGTCCAGTGTGGCGGGCAGAGCCTCTCGGGGCTCGAACCCCGGGTGCCGCACCGCGGAAACCGGCCGCAGCCCTCGCAGCCGGGCACCGAGGCGCGCGTACTCCTGCGGTCCGGACAGCGCGCTGAGCGCGGGGGAGCAGACCAGCCGGGCCCCCGTGCCGCCCGCCGCGAGCATGACGGGTTCGTGCGTCGCACCGGGCGCCCCGGCCCTGTCGAAGACGGGGCGGAGGCGCGCGGCGATGGTGAGGAGCACCATGCCGTCCCAGCTCCGCCCCCGGGCGCAGGCGGTACGAAAGAGCGCGCCCAGGGAGTCCGGAGACTCCCCGGCTTGCGGGGCTTCGGCAACCCGCACCCGGGCATCCGGCGGAGCGCCCGCCCCCGGACCGCTTCCCGGACCGTCGTCCGCCGGTCGGCCCGGGGAGCCCGGAGAGCCGTCGGCCTCAGGCCGTGCCCGGCCGTCGGACGCGGCATCCGCAGCAGGTGCCTCGGCGGCATACCGCCGCGTCAGCTCGACGGCGAGCGCGCGCGGCGTCGGGAAGTCGAACAGCAGCGTGGTCGGCAGCGCCAGCCCCGTCCACGCCGCGAGCTCATTGCGCAGATCGACCGCGGCCAGGGAATCCAGCCCCAGGTCCGCCAGCAGGGCGTCCTCGTCGATCTCGCTTGCCTCCTCCCGATGGCCCAGGACGCGGGCCGCCAGGGTCCGGACCTTTGTGAGCAGCACCTCGCCCATCCCGCCGGGGGAAGCAGCCGCCGGCGACGGGCCGAGTCGGTCCCGGCCTCCGTCGCCCCCGTCGCCTGCGTTGTCCCCGGCGGCGGCAGTGTTTCGGAGCCGGTGCGCCGCCGTGCCACCGCCGCGGAGAGCGGCTGGGGCCAGGCGGGCCGCCACCACCACGGGTTCGTCACCGGCCACGGCCGCGTCGAAGAGAGCCAGGCCTTCTTCCGGCCCGAGCGGGCTGAACCCCGAGCGGGCCATCCGCTGCCGATCCGCGTCGCCGAGGTTCGCCATCATGCCGTCGTGCTGTTGCCAGGGGCCCCAGACGATCGACGTACCGGGCAGTCCGAGCCGCCCGCGGTGCCGCGCCAAGGCATCCAGCACACAATTGGCCGCGGCGTAGTTGGCCTGGCCCGCGGAGCCGAAGGTACCCGCTACCGAGGAGAACAGCGCGAACACGGCCAAGTCGTGACCCCGGGTCAGTTCATGCAGAGCGAGAGCGGCGTCCACCTTGGGGCGCAGCACCCGCCTCATCCGGTCGGTGGTGAGCGCCGCGACGACGCCGTCGTCCAGCACCCCCGCAGTGTGCACGATGCCGGTCAGCGGGTGTGCCGCCGGTACCGCGTCGAGGAGGGCCGCGAGCGCGGTCCGGTCCGCGACATCACAGGCGTGAACGGTCACCTGGGCGCCCGCCTCGGACAGCTCCGCGACGAGTTCCCGCGCCCCCGGGGCGTCCGGCCCGCGCCGGCCGGCGAGCAGCAGATGCCGGACGCCGTGAGCGGTGACCAGGTGCCGCGCCACCAGCATGCCCAGGGAACCGGTGCCACCGGTGACCAGGACGGTGCCCTCCGGGTCGAGCGTCCGCCTCTTCCGTGGCTTCGGTGCCGCCCCGGCCAGTGGCACCAGCTTCGGCACGTACACCGTTCCCCGGTGTACGGCTGCCTCCGGCACCGGGGCGGCCAGCAGGGCGGGCAGGGCACTCCAGGAGTCGGGGTGCTCGTCCACGTCGATCAGAGCGAAGCGGCCGGGATTCTCCCGCAGGGCCGAACGGACCAGTCCCCACACCGGCGTGTGCCACGGTACGGACGCAGTCTCGCCGGACCGGCCGTCACTGCCGCGACCGGCACCATCCGCAGGGAATCCGTCATCGGCCGAAGTGACGGCACCGGACGTCACGAGGACGAGACGGGAGCCGGACAGGCGCGGCTCGGCGAGCCACTCCTGCACGAGCCTCAGCGCCCAGTCCGCTGTCCGCAGCAAACCGGCAGCCTGGTCGTGCCCGCCGTCGGTCGTGCCCGGCGGCGGGCACGGTGCCACGACGACGGCCGACGACGCGTCGCACGCCGCCGGGCCGGGGTACACCTGGACGCCGGAACCCGGCGGCGCGAGAGCATCCACCAGCCGTGTGCCCGCCGAGCCCAGAACCCCCCAACGGGGCATCACCACGGGTGTGGACGGCTCGGCCGACGCCACCCAGTTCGTCCGGTGGAGAACACCGGTGACTGCGTCCGTCGCCGTTGATCCGGTACGCGGAAGAGGCCGGAGCGCCAGCGAACGGACCGTCGCCACCGGTGCGCCCGTCTCGTCGGCCAACTCCACTCCGGCCTGACCGTCCGGCCCGGGGGCCACCCGTACCCGCAAGCGCTGCACACCCGTGGTGTGCACGCGCACCCCGCTGAAGGCGAACGGCAGGGACAACCCGCCGGCCGCCGGATCGGCTGCCCCGGAACCGTTCGCGACAAGGCTGTCCAGGGCCAGGGCGTGCAGCGCGGCGTCGAGCAGTGCGGGATGCAGGACGAACTCCGGGCCGTCCGCCTCCCGGCGCGGGGTCCGGGCCGCTTCGGGCAGCGCGACGTCCGCGTACAACTCCTCCCCGTGCCTCCAGGCGGCGCGCATGCCCCGGAAAGCGGGGCCGTAACGCAGCCCGTCGGCGGCCAGTTGCTCATACGGTCCGGCCCCCGCAACGTCGGCATGCAGTGGCCTGGCCGCGTCCGGCCGGGGCACGCCGCCGGTCGCGCCTGCGGTTGATCCCCGGTCCGCAGGCGGCTGCGCCGGCGAAAGAGTGCCGACGGCGTTCCGGAGCCAGGGCTCACCACCCGACGGAGTATGCGGCCGGGAGTGGAAGAGCACAGCCCGCCGCCCCGCGTCGTCCGCCCCCGCCACCCTCACCTGCAAGTCGACAGCACCGTCCGAGGGCAACGGCAGCGGCGCGGTCAGAACGAGCTCGTCCAGGATGTCCGTGCCAGCCAACTCGCCGGCGTGCAGGGCCATTTCGACGAAGGCAGTCGCCGGAAGCAAGATCTCCCCAGCCACCACGTGGTCGGCAAGCCACGGCTGGTCCTGCACCGACAGCAACCCGCTCAGCAGCAGCCCGTCGTCGTCGGCCGTGCGGGTGCCCGACCGCAGGAACGGATGGGCGGGCTCGGCGGTCGGGGACACAGGCGGACGCTCCGGGTCGGTCTCCAGCCAGTACCGGCGGCGCTGGAAGGCATACGTGGGCAGTGCGACGCGCCGCCCGCCGCACCCGGCGTAGACAGCCCGCCAGTCGACGGGAACGCCATGGGAATGCAGCGCGGCCAGCGTGTCGAGCAAGGCATCCGCCTCCGGTCGCTTCCCGCGCAGTGTCGGCAGAACCAGTGGCACCGGGCCCCGCTCGCCGCCGGCCTCGCCCGTGTCCGCTTCGGCCGGGGACGGCCCGGACACGGCAAGGCACTCACGTACCAGGCCGGTGAGCACCCCGTCCGGCCCCAGTTCGACGTAGTGTGCCGCGCCCTGCTCACCCAGGTACGCCACCGAATCGGCGAAGCGAACCGGACGGCGGACATGGTCCACCCAGAACTCCGGCGTGCACACCTCCTCGGCGGCGGCCGCCCGGCCCGGTACAGCGGTGATCAGCGGGAGCCGCGGCGCGGCGAAGGACAGCCGCCGGACCACGTCCGCGAACTCGGCCAGCACGGGCTCCATCCGAGCGGAGTGGAAGGCATGACCGACCCGCAGCGGCGTCACCGAACGGCCCCGTTCCCGGAAGTACGCGGACACCTCCCGCACCGCCGACTCGTCGCCGGAGACAACCACCGACGCAGGCCCGTTGACCGCGGCGATCTCCACCGCACACCCGGTCCCGGCGAGGTGGGCAGCCACCTCGTCCGCGCCGGCGGCCACGGCCGCCATCGCGCCGCCCGAAGGCAGCGCGTCCATCAGCCGGCCCCGGGCCGCCACCAACGTGCACGCGTCCGCGAGGGACAGCACCCCGGCGACATGCGCCGCAGCCACCTCGCCCACCGAGTGCCCGGCCACCAGACCGGGGCGTACCCCCCACGCCTCGAACTGCCGGAACAGCGCCGTCTCCAGAGCGAAGAGCGCCGGCTGCGCGAACCGGGTCGTATCCAGCAACGCGCCCGTCTCCGTGCCTGGCGCGGCGAACATGACGTCCCGCAGAGGCACCGGCAGCAGCGGGTCGAGCAGGGCACAGCACTCGTCCAACGAACCGGCGAAGGCCGGATACAGATCCCGCGACTCGTACAATTCACGGCCCATGCCGACACGTTGACTGCCCTGACCGGTGAACAGAAAGGCCGGCGGGCCGTGGTGGCGGGACGTGCCCGTGTGCACTCCGGACCGGCCGTCGCCCTCCGCCACAGCCCGCAGGGAGCCGAGCAGCTCGGTACGGTCCCGGGCCACCACCACGGCCCGGTGCTCCAAGGCCGCACGCGTGGTGGCGAGCGAGTACCCGATATCCATCAGGGGCGTATCAGGAGCGGCGACCACATGGTCGTACAGCCGTCGCGCCTGGGCTCGCAGCCCCGGCACACTCCTCGCCGACACCGGAAAGGCCACCGAGGCCCGCTCGGGAAGCGCCGCACCCTCCAACACCACCCCGGGTCCGACACGGCCCCTCGCGGTCCCGCCGTCCGCCACGGCACACAGCGACGCGGTCTCCTCGCCACCCGGAGCCTCTTGGAGCACCACATGGGCGTTGGTGCCACTGATCCCGAACGACGACACCCCCACCCGGCGCGGGCGATCCGTCGCAGGCCACTCCACCGCCCGGGTCAGCAGCGAGATCCGCCCCGACGACCAGTCGACACGGGGCGTCGGCTCGTCGGCGTGCAACGTACGCGGCAGCACACCATGCCGCATCGCCTGCACCATTTTGATCACACCGGCCACTCCGGCGGCGGCCTGGGTATGACCGATGTTCGACTTCACCGAGCCCAACCGGAGGGGACTCTGCCGCGCCTGCCGCCCGTACGTCGCGAAGAAGGCCTCCGCCTCGATGACGTCCCCCAGCCGGGTGCCGGTGCCGTGCGCCTCCACAGCGTCGATATCCCCAGGGTTGAGCCCCGCGTCCGCGAGCGCCTGCCGGATCACCCGCTGCTGCGCCGGCCCGTGCGGTGCGGTCAGCCCATTGCTCGCCCCGTCCTGGTTCACCGCCGACCCGCGCACCACGGCCAGTACCGGAAGCCCGGCGCGGCGCGCCTCGGACAACCGGCTCAACAGCAGCATTCCAGCACCCTCGGCCCACCCCGTGCCGTCGGCGGACGCACCGAACGCCTTGCAGCGGCCGTCCGGCGCCAGGGCCCGCTGGCGACTGAACTCCACGAACGACGAGGGCCCCGACATCACCGTGGCGCCACCGGCCAACGCGAAGGCGCACTCACCCCGGCGCAGCGCCTGGGCCGCCAGATGCATGGCCACCAGGGACGAGGAACACGCCGTGTCCACGGTGATGGCCGGGCCTTCGAGGCCGAAGGCGTACGCGATACGACCCGAGGCGACGCTTCCGGCGTTGCCGAGGCCGAGGTACCCCTCGACGTGCTCGGGCGTCCTTGCCAGGCGCCGCGCGTAGTCGCTGTACATCAGCCCGACGTACACCCCGGTCGCCGAGCCGCGCAGAGTGCCGGGGACGAGACCGGCGTACTCGAACGCCTCCCACGCCACTTCGAGCAGCAGCCGGTGCTGCGGGTCCATGGCCAACGCCTCGCGGGGCGAGATACCGAAGAAGCCGGGGTCGAAGCGGTCCACACCGGCGAGGAAACCCCCCTCGCGCACATACGTCCGTCCGGGCCGTCCGGGGTCCGGGTCGTACAGCGCCCGGACGTCCCAGCCCCGGTCGGTGGGGAAGGGACTGATGGCGTCCGTCCCGTCGGCCACCAGCCGCCACAGCTCCTCGGGAGAGGTCACATCTCCGGGATAGCGGCAAGCCATCCCCACGATCACCACGGGGTCGTCGTCCGACCGGGCTGCACTCCGGTCCACGGACCCGACGCCGGCCGGCGCGGCGGCGTTCCGTTCCCCGAGGTGGGCGGCGAGCGCTGCGGCCGTGGGAAAGTCGAAGGCGACGGCCTCGGAGAGCGGCAGGCCGGTCACCGCCGACAACCGCTCCCGCAGCACCGTCGCCGTCAGGGAGTCCATACCCAGGTCCCGCAGCGCCGTGCTCGGCTCCACCGCCTGAGCCGTACAGCCGAGCACGGCCGCCACCTCGTCCCGCACCAGGGCCAGCAGGTCCTCCGACGGCTTCCCGGCGGCCCTCGCGCCCAGCGCCCGTGCCGGCAGGCCGGCGAGGTCCCGCCGCAGGGTCTTCCCGGAGGCGGTACGGGGAAGGTCCTCCACCACGAACAGCTCGGCGGGCACCTTGAAGCCGGACAGTTCCGCACGGCAGGCGGCGAGGATGCGCCCCCTGTCCAGCACGCCGCCGGGCTCGGCTACGAGATAGCCGACCGGCACCTCGCCGAAGACGGGGTGCGGACGTCCGGCCACGGCGGCGTCCGCCACCCCCGGCAGCCGCCGCAACACCACCTCCACTTCCGAAGGATGGATGTTCACCCCGCCCCGGATGATCAGATCACTCGCCCGGCCGGTGATGGCCAGTCCACCGGAGGCATCGATCCTGGCCAGGTCACCCGTGCGGAACCAGCCGTCGCGCAGTACCTCCGCGGTGGCTTCCGGCCTGCCGTGGTAGCCGGCCATCACCCCCGGCCCGCTGACCCACAACTCGCCCTCGCCCGTGTCCCGGCCGTCGGGGCCCCCGCCGACCCGGACCCGGACGCCGGGCAGCACCCGGCCGCAGGCCCCGGACATCGTCTCCTCACCAGGCGTCGGCATGGTGACCGGGCCCGCCTCCGTGCTGCCGTAGTGCTCCAGATAAGGCACACGGCAGATCGCCCCGAAGGACTCACGGAACCCGGGTCCCGCCGCGGCGCCACCACTGACACAACCCCGCAGCGCGGGGGCGCCGAGACCGCCGCCGTCCGCACCGCTCTCCTCGCCCCGGACCGCGTCGAGCAGCGCCGAATACGTGGTCGGAACCCCGCCGAGCAAGGTGAACGAGGCGTCCCCACGCCGCAGTTCGCCGAGCACCCCCGCCACCGAGAACCGGGGCAGCAGCACCGCGCTCGCCCCCACCGCGGTCACCCCGAGGAAACACACAATCTGGCTCATCGCGTGATGGAGGGGCAACGGCCACAGCACATGGTCCCGTTCGGACAGGCCCAGGACACCGACAAGGCCCGTCGCGACCGGCGCGAGGCGGTTGCGCTGGGTGGACAGGACGCCCTTGGGCATGCCGGAGGAGCCCGAGGTGTAGAGCAGCCACGCCACTTCGTCCAGTGCGAGATCGTCCCGGGCCGGTGTCCGCGGCTCCGTACCCGCCAACTCCTCGAACCGCAGAACGCCGCCCGCGACCCCGGCTTCGCCGGCCCCGTCCGCCTGCTCCACGCGGTCCGCGCACGAAGGCGAGTTCCCGGCCCCGTCCTCGGCGCCGCCTTCGGCCGCCACCACGGTCAACCCGGGGCGCAACGGCAGCGTTCGCAGCCGCGTCAGGCAGGCGTCATCGGTGATGAGCACCCGTGCCCCGCTGTCGGCCAGCAAGCGGGTCAGCTCATCCTCCGGGTTTCCGGGGTCCAGAGGTACGCCCACACCGCTCGCCCGAGTGACGGCGAGCAGGCTCTCGACCGCCTCGACACGGTTGCCGAGCAGTACGGCCACCCGGTCACCGCGCGCCAGACCGAGTCCAGCCAGGTGACCGGCCAGCCGTGCGGTCCTCCGTTCCAGCTCCCGGTAGGTCACACGCCTGAGCCGGTCCTCGAAACAGATCTTGTCCCCGAGGCGCCGGGCGTGGTGCCCGAGCAGTTCCGACAGTGGTTCGACGATGTCGGTGTGCCTACTCACCGCATGACCTCCTTGAGATGACCCGCCGTTGAGGACGACGGCACGGTGCAACCGGTTGCCTCCCGGTGGCGGGTCGACGCCGACGGGGTACGACTCACCTTCCGTTTCCATCGAATGCCGTTGAACAGGCTGGTCGTGTGTCGTGTTCAGCTCTGCGGGCTCAGTCCCGCCCGGGGGCTGGTCGCGTAGCGGACCTCGCCGACCGGGCGCAGCAGTATCCACCGTGCTCCGGCCGTGCCCGGCGCCTTCTCGAAGGGGCACTCGCCGATCGCGGCGATGTGGAGCAGGTCGGCGAGTGTGGTTCGACCACCGGTCCCCGTCCAGGCGGAGGCGAAGCTGCCGAGGACCGACTCTGGGCCGATGCCCCGCTCGATCGTTTGCTCGTCCGCGTCGAGGCATGCGTCGACTGCTGCTTCCATCGCCTCAAGCAACGGCGCGGTTCAGGGACTTGGGGACTCGCGCGGTGGCGCCCAGTTCCGTTGTTACCAAGTGCGGACAAGAACTCGGTGAACGACTCCTGCCCGGGTGCCATCTCACGGGGTGCAACGAACAGCAGATCCGGCCGGCCGCCCTGCGGGAGCAGGTGCAGGCGCCGCATCCTGATATTCCATGGGGGCTTCAACAATGACCACTCGCCGTGCTCGCCGTACCGTCCGTTCCGCCGGCCTGGTGGCCGTCGCCGCCGCTGCGGCATTCTCGCTGACCGCCTGCCAGAGTGGGGGCAACGACGCTGCCGCCGGCTCGGAGAAGAAGATCTCCAGCTCCGCCTCCACCGGTAACGGTGGTGCGCCCGACGGCGCCAGGACCAGCGCAGACAATGCCCAGATCAGCGTGCAGACCGGGACGTCCGCCGCGCACCGCGCCACCGCACCGGCCGCCGCGGCCAAGGCGGCATCCCCGGTCCGCACCCAGACCTTGGCGGACGGCAGCAAGGCCGAGATCTACGAGCTCGGTGACCAGCACTACCGCGCCAAGATCGTCAGTCGCGGTTCGGTTCTGGCCACGCTGGAGACGAAGGGGCAGGACGCCGGGCTCGACGCCAACGACATGTTCGTCGTGCTCACGCTGAGCGGCGAGGTGCATTCCTGGATGGGCGGCGGACACACCGGACCGGGCACCTTCAAGCTCGCGGGCGGTTGGACGGCCAAGGTCACGAAGATCGGCGAGCTGCGGTACCGCGCGCAGATCCTCGGCAACGAGGGCGCGGTGGAGGCCACGATGGAGGCGAACCAGCACGACACCGGGCTCGACGCCAACGGCGTATACATCGTGCTCAGCAACGGCGGTGTGATCAGCTCCCACCTGTAAGCGCCCGCCCGGCTGCGCGGCGGCCTCACACCGGACCGGGCCGTCTCGCAGCCCACAGGCTTCGCCATCTGACAGACGCACTACGAGAGGGCGCGAGGAGTTGGGCCCCTTCGACGGGCAGCCGTGACAGCCGCCAACGCCGTCATCATTGACCGGTGAACCACATGGATGCGCTGCTACCGGGACGAGAGAGACACCTGGTTCTGCTTCGAGGTCGATACCGAGGGCCCGGTGACTCGGCAGATCGAGCTCGAAGGGCCTGAGCCGACCCCGGTCGCGGCGGCCTGCCTCGAAGAACGGCAGCGGGCCTACGGCGCGGGCTGACTCGACGAGTACGACCGCAGGTACGGGATCACCGCTGAACTCCTCGTCTCGGAGCGGGAAGGCCATGCCTCGGAGCAGTTGGCCTTCCACGAGCTCAAGAAGACCGGGGGCATCGCTCGCCGGCAGATCGCCGCCCAGCCCTCATGACTCCAGAAGCGGGCGGGAGGAAATGCCATCCCTCCCGAGAACGAGTACCCGGCCACCGGCGACCGCCCCGTCCGGTGAGAGGACGCTCAGCCGCCGAGGGTCTCCACCACGGGGCGCTGCGGGTCGTAGGGAGCCCAGCCCGGGTTCCCGGTGCCGGCGAACGCGACCCAGGCGCCGTGTACCCGGGCTGCGAGTCCTGCTGGGGCGGGGTCGGGGCCGAGTAGGCAGGTGTCCCCGTGCAGCCAGGGTTTGTCGGCGATGTCGAACACGAAGGGCAGTTCGACGGTGTGCGCAGCGCCGAGTCGCCCGGCCAGGGCCGTCGAGCGGTACCCGAACGAGTAGAGGTGCGTGCGGCCGCCCGAGATCCGCGCATGGGCCTGCGCCATGCGTGTCGTACCGGCCCCGAACAGGGCCCGCCCGAGCACGGCGGCGCGCAGCTCGCCCGGTGTTTCGTCCGGCCGTGCCGCGCGGTGCGCGGCGAGCGCGGTCCCCGGGTCTGCATGCACCCGGGTGGCGACGGTGAGCACGTCGGCTTCCGTGGTGGACTCCAGGTCGCCCTGCGGTACGAGGTAGAGGCGCGCCTCTTCGGTGTTGGTGCCGATGAGCAGGTCGATGTCGCGGGCCGGGCCGTCGGCGAGAGTGTCGGCGGGCTGGACCGGCAGGACCAGGCTGAACGGGCTGAGCCCGGCCAGCGGGTCCGTGGCGGTGCTGGTACGGAGGTCGAGGCCGGTCAGTGCGGGCAGGATCGCCAGGAAGCGTTCGTCCGGGATCGGGGCGAACGCCTCGGCGGTCGGTTCGACGCCCAGCGCGGCGGCCGCCGTGGCGCTGACCCGTTGCGCTTGCTCCGGAGTGAACGCGCCGGTGCCGTTGCCGCTCTGGATGATCGCTCGCCGGAACAGACCGCCTGCCTCCGGTGTCGCGAGCAGCGCGCCGGTGAGCGTGGCGCCCGCGGACTGGCCGAAGACCGTGACGTTCTCGGGGTCGCCGCCGAATGTTGCGACGGTGTCGTGTACCCAGCTGAGCGCGGCGAGCACGTCCAGCAGTCCGCGGTTGGCCGGAGCACCCGCCAGATCGAGGAACCCGGGGATGCCGAGGCGGTAGTTCACCGTAACGAGGACGACGTCGTCACGGGCGAACGCACTGCCGTCGTAGAGCGCGGCGCGGTTCGAGCCGGTGACGAACCCGCCGCCGTGCACGAAGACCATGACGGGACACCTGCCGCCGTCGGCGGCGGGCGTGTGGACATCGACGGTCAGGTACTCCTCGCCGGGCACCCAGCCCGGCCCGAAGTAGGGGACCATGTCGAGTCGGCCGAAGTTGCGGACCGGCTGGGGAGCCGTGGGCGAGGGCCGCGTGCCGTCGCGGACACCGGACCAGCCCGGGTGCGGTACGGGTGGCGCGAATCGGCCGGCGCCGGTCGGTGCCGCCGCGTAGGGGAGGGCACGGTAGCGCTCGCCGGATCCGTCACGGACGCCGCGCACGGCGCCCGCCGGGGTTTCGACGACCGGATCTTCTTGTCGGGGCACGGAACACACTTCCTTTCTGGAGGGGACATCAGGAGATGCGGGAGAAGCCCGCCCACTCCTTGATCGCGAACTTCGAGCCGCTGCGCACGACCTCCGCGGCGCCTTGGCCGCCGAAGTGCGCCGGGAAGACGAGCGCGTTGTTCTCGGCGGCGCGGCCGAGCAGCTTGTGCCGGGTGGCGCGGGACTCCGCCGGGTCCTCGCAGAAGCAGGAATTGGTGTCCGGCTCCGCGATCTGCAGCGCGGTGTGCACCAGGTCCCCGACGAACAGGGCCTGATCGCCACCGGATTCCAGGGTGAGCACGGACGAGCCGGGAGTGTGCCCAGGAGCGAGATCGAGACGCAGGTTCTTGTCGATCCGGTACGTCCCCTCCCACAGGCGCGTCAGTCCCGCCTGGTGGACCGGCGTGACGCTGTCCTCGAAGACGTTCTGGTTCCCGCGGCCAAGCACGGTCCTGTTCTCGTTGGCCGGGTCCCAGAAGTCGAAGTCCCGCCGGGCCATCAGGTACGTGGCGTTCGGGAAGGTCGGTACCCAGGTCCGACCGTCGAGGCGGGTGTTCCAGCCGACGTGATCGATGTGCAGGTGGGTGTTGACCACGATGTCGACGTCCTCGGGCCGCACCCCGGCGGCGGCGAGGTGGCCGAGGTAGTTCGTGTCCAGGCGGCTCCACACCGGCGCATGGGGCCGGTCCTTGTGGTTGCCCACGCCGGTGTCGACGAGGATCGTGCGCCCCTCGCTGCGCAACAGCCAGGACTGGATCGCCGTACGACACTCGTCCGTCTGCGGGTCCCAGAAGTCGGGTGCCAGCCAGTCGCGGTGCTCGTCCCACGAGCCTTGTGGGCTGTCCGGGAAGAACTGGCCCGGAGACATCTCCACCGAGCCGTAGAACTCTTTGATCCGGGTGACGGTGACGTCGCCAAGGGTGATCTGCTCCGGGTTCTGATCCATGTGTCCGTCCTCGGGTCTGGGGTACGTGGCCGAATGAGATCCAGCCTGGACACGCGGACGGGCCCGAGCCAGTCCCGGGTTTTCCTACCCCTCGCAGGGTGTGGCTGGGATCGGACCGCGCACCGGATACTGGGGCAATGAACGGACCCGGCCCACTCGGCGCCTTCCTCCAAGCCCGACGGGCGCGGCTGCGACCCGAGGACCTCGGTCTGCCAGACCTCGGGCCCCGGCGGCGAGTGGCCGGGCTCCGGCGCGAGGAACTGGCCCAGCTGGCGGGCGTCAGCGTTTCGTACTACGCACGGCTGGAACAGGGCCTGTCCCGCGGGGCCTCGGCCGAGGTGCTCGACGCGCTCGCCCGCGCACTCCTGCTCGACGACCACGAGCGCGAGCACCTCGACCGGCTCGCCGGCGCCGCCCGCCACGCGCCCCGGATTCGCCGCCCGCGGCCCGAGAGGCTCGCTGACGAATCACGCGACCTCCTCCGCGCCGTCGACGGTGTTCCGGCGATAGTGCTCGGCCGCCGTACGGACGTGCTGGCCTGGAACACCCTTGGGCACGCCCTGCTGGCCGGTCACCTGGACTTCCTCGGCCCGGATGACCCGGCACGACGCCCGAACATGAGCCGGATGCTGTTCCTGGACCTGCACTGTCAGGAGCTGTACGCGGACTGGAAACGCAAGGCGCGCGCGGTGGTCGGCAACCTGCGCATCGCCGTCGGCAGGCACCCGGAGGACCCGTTGCTCGCGGAGCTCATCGGCGAGCTGACGATGAAGAGCCCGGAGTTCGTAGCACTGTGGGCGGACCACCGCGTGGCGCCGTGCGATGCCGCGTCCTACGAGCTGCACCATCCCGTCATCGGCACAGTGACGGTGACACAGCAGACACTGTCGATCGCCCGTTCACCGGAACAGGCGCTCATCGTGTGCACAACCCCCGCCGGCTCCTCTTCCGAGGAGGCCCTCGCGCTCCTCCGGCAGACGAGCGGCAGCCGGGCGCCGCACGCGGACAGCGTCGACGTTCCCGAGAAGCCGCCCCGACAGGTGTAGGCGGCCCGGACCCTGCAGCCCGACCGGGTTCACTCCGGCAGCAGTGCGTCACCGCAGGCGCAGTCGGGGAAGACCTGGAGCAGAGACAGGGGCGGACTGCCCGTAATCCGGTCCCTACGCGGTGCGGGCGTGATCGCATCACAGAGACGCCGACCGGAGCCGCGGCCGGCCCAGCCACGTCGGCAGGCCCGCCGGATCCCTGCGCAGGACAGCCGGATCAGCTCCCGTCGTGGCTCGGCCGCCCCGATGGCGGGGTGCAGAACGAGACGGTTCCAGATGCGGATCTGCCGGGGCCTGAGGTCGATCGGGTCGTCAGGGATGATGGTTGACACCACTCTGGGAGACGGTGGAGCCGTTCCGGACTTCTGTCGTGCCTGTTTTCGCTGCCCGTGCGGCGCTGGCGTTGGGTCCCGTGATCGTAGGGCTCCATGGAACCCACGGTGCAGGCAAGACGAAGACCAGTGCACTCGTGCAGCAACTTATCCCGGATTCACGGGTGTTCGACGAGCGCGGCCGCGACGCGCAGGTTGTTGGCGAGCCAGTTCCGCTCGGGCTCGTTCCAGCGCAGGTCACGATGGCCCGCTTGGAGGAAGATGCGCAGTGGCTTGCTGGGGACGCGGGGAACGAGTTCGGGGTAGGGGTTGCCGCCGGGCATCTGCGTGAAGCTGGACAGGAACGCGGTGACCCGGCGGAACTTGTCGGGGCGCAGCCATGCTGCGGTGAAGGCACAGTTGCCGCCGCTGCTGCCACCGCAGATGCCCCACTCATCGGGGTCCTCGGCGATCGAGTAGTCCTTCGTGACCTCAGGGATGATCTCGCTCAGGAGAAAGTTCACGTACCGATCGTCGAACGCGTCGTACTCGGTGTTGCGGTTCTTCGGATCCTCAGCGCCGAGGAAGACGCCGGGGTCGACGAACACCCCGATGGTGACCGGGATGTCACCGCGGTGGACGAGGTTGTCCAGGACGATCGTGCCGCGGATTTCCCCATCCGGGTCCAGGTACCACCATCCGTCCTGGAACACCATGAGCGACGCCGGCTTGGAAGGGGCGCAACGTGCGGGCACATGGGCCCAGAACTTCCGGAGCCCTCACACGTCATGGCGACTGGTCGGGGAGGTGCGGTGTTGGTCAGCAGATCCCGGCCGCGTCCCAGGCTGTGCGGATCTGTTCGCAGGCGGTCTGGACGTGGGTGTCGGTGTCCTGAGGTGTGTCGGGGGCGAGGGCGGTGGTGGTGGCGGGCGTTGGGGGCGCGACGCGGTGTCGGGTTCGGTGTCGTCCCGTGAGGGAAGCCGTACTCGCCCCTACCGTCCCGTTGCCCTATCGAGTACGCATCGCGGCGTACCGAATCGAGGACGCCCCACGGTTACTCCTGTTCCGCCGCCCTCTGCTCAGGCTCCCGCCCCTGTGGTTACAGGCAATCGGGTCAGTGGGTACCGGCCTCGTTCGGGCGTCGGGGACGTACAGAGAGGAAGACGCCCGCCGGGCCGCTCCGACCGCCGATGGCGCACGGCGGTCTCAAGTACAACCCGGCCCCGCGGAACTCCGAACGGCGCCGGGCGCGTCGTAAAGATCATGACGGACATCGACATCACACTCCTGGAAGAACTCGCCGACTCCTGGGACGAGATTCGGGAGGACTATCAGGACTCCCGCAACGACGAGTACGACAAGGCCGTGGGTGACTGCGCCACCCGGCTTGCCGCCGACGCCGGGGGCGGGTCGGCCTTCGTCTGGACGCTCGGACTCGTCGTGATGGCCCCCTACCTCACCTGGCTGCCGGGCGAAGGCGTCGTACCGCATGCCATGGCAGCTCTGAAGGCCGCCGACACGGCACTGCGCGAGCGGCCCTGCGCCCACGAATCCCACCCGTACGCGAGCCATGACAGCGGGGACGACCTGTACCTCACCGAGCAGCTGACCCAGCTCGCCGACGACACGGCGGAATGGAACGAGGACCGGCCCCGGGACGAGTGGCGATGCCCGCACAATGTGGCCGGATTCGCTCGGATCGCGATGGACATCGTCGAGCCGGGATCGGTCACCGACGTTCCGCCGCGCCTGCCCATGGAGGCCAGGAGCACCATGGAGACCCTCACGGCGCTGTTGCACGGCTACCCCAAGCCGTGGACCGACATCGACGAGGAGATCTCCTCCCAGGCGTGGAACCTCTCCAGCGCCGATCCCGAGGACCGCCCCGGACATCTCCTGATCGTCAGGGCGGTTACCTGGTACGCCGTGTCCGGCATGGTGCGGACGAAGTCGGTTCTCGACGACCTGGTCGATGCGGTGGAAAGGATGCTGCCGCACTTCGCCGACGCGGCCTGCGGACATGAGTGGCATGCAGACCTTCCCGACAGCGGCCCGGACGCTGCGGAACTCGGGGTCATGCTGAGCAGTCCCGGCGGGCGGGGCGTCTACGAACTGAGCCACCGGGGTGGGCGTGTGCCTCCACTGGAGAAGGTGGTGTGCCCGGTCTTCATGACGGAGGTCGCGGAGGACTCGCTGAGTGTGCTGCGGAAACGGCGCGAGGAACTCTTCGGGCACCGGGACACCTCCCATGCCGACGCCGAGTATCTGCGCGCGGACGGACGGCTTGAGATCGAGAAGATCGTTGAAAGGCTCGACTACAAGGGCTGGAACGAGCAGTACGCCGACGATCTGGGCCTGTGGGCCGCGCGTCGGTACGAGCAGGCGGACGAGCGGGAGCGGACCGTGCTGTTGCTCGCCGCCCACCGGACGATGAAGATCTCGTACCCGTCCCCGCCCCGGTCCGTGGTTCGGGGTGTCCTCGCGACCATGCGCGCCGTTGCCGCCGCGCCCCGGCCTCCGAAGTGCGGGCACGAGGACGGGCATCCGACGCCGGAGTATGCGGAACTCCGCTCCGGACTGCCGCACTTCTACGCACCGGAGGAGTTCCCGCCGGCCGGTGAGCAGCGCAGTGCGGAGGCTTGGACCTGCCCGCGGTTCGCAGGTGCGGTCGCCGAGGAGTGCATCCGCGACCTGGACAAGTACGAGGACGAATACGAGGACGAAGACGACTCGTAGGCGATGGTGGCCTGACGGGGCCTCTATGGGTTTGGCCAAGGAACCCGGTCTGCCTCGTGAAGGTGTGGTGGCAGGATGGCGGGGTGGCTGATCTGCTGTGGGATGACGTCAGTGGTTTCTTTGCCCCTGATCTGGCGGGGCCGTTGCCGGACGTGTTTGTTCCCGAGACCTCGTCGGGGAACTGACAGGCGGTCATTGATCTCGTCGGTCGATCAGGTGGTTCTGTTGGCGGAACCGCTGGTCAGATGACCGCTGCCGCTGCCGCTGCCGCTGCCGCTGCCGCTGCCGCTGCCGCTGCCGTTGGCCGTGGTTCGTGGAAGGCATGGCCCGATCGTGGACGTCCACACCGTGCCCGACGTCCTCGCGGGTTTCGGGGCGCGAACTGATCGACGAGCAGTGCGGGCGCCTCCTGCCCCGCGACGGGGCAGGGAACGCCTGATGGGCCTGCTCTTCAACCTCGGTCCCCGACCCTGCCGGGGTACGCCGAGGACCGGGCGTCAGCCCTTGATCCGGTTTGCCAGGAGGGTGCCCCCGGTCGCCAGGGCGAGACCGCCCAGGGTGAGCGGGCCGAGGTGCTGGTGGAGCAGCAGGGCCGCGAACCCGGCCGTGACCATGGGGACAAGATAGAAGAGGCTGCTGACCTGGCTGGTGCCATGGTGCTGGAGCAGGTGGTACAACAACCCCACGCCGACGATGGAGTTGATGAGCGCTGCCCAGAGCAGCACCGGCCAGTACCCGGCGGTGAAGGTGACGTCGAAACCCTCCCGCAGGAGGGCGGGGACGAGAGCTGCGGCGGCCGCGGCCAGCAGCTGGACGGCGTTGCCGGTGACGGGGTCCATCCCATGGCAGTGGCGCTTCTGCCAGATCGTGCCGACGGAGATGCCGAGCAGGCCGAGGAAGAGAAAGGCGAGCCCGCCGAGATGGCCTTCGCCGACGTGGAGCCCGTCCCGGACGGCGAGGACGACCCCGGCGAGCCCAAGTGCGAGGCCGAGCATCTGTCCCTTGGTGACGCGTTCGTTCAGTACGGGCACGGCGATCAGGGAGACGGCCAGCGGGTAGAGGGCGATGATCAGGGCCGCGACCCCGGAGGGGACGCCGAGGTCCATGCCGGCGTAGATGCTGGAGAACTGCACGCCCTGGATCAGTACGCCCGCGATCACGAGACGGCCCAACAGCCGTCCTCGCGGCAGTTCCTTGCGCAGGATCAGGGCGATGGCGAGCAGGAGGCCGCCCGCTATCGCGAACCGCAGGCAGGCGAAGGTGAATGGCGCGGCATGCCGCAGCCCGAGCTTTCCCGAGATGAACCCGGAGCTCCAGACCACGACGAGGGCGATACGGGCGAACATGCTTCCCCGCGCCGGACGGGTGTCGCCGCCCGACCGGGGGATCGCTGACCGGGTTTCCCTCAGGCCCACGTTCATGGTGCCTCCTGATCTCGCGTGGAGTGTGGTTGGCTCCTTGATGGGTGTATCCAAAAGTGCACGATAGTGCGAGATATCGTCCCTCGGGTGCGTGCGTGGGTGATCTGCAGGAACCTGCAGAGCGGCTCAAGAGGTGCGACCTTGCCCCGTCGTTGTCACCGTGGCTGGTTTGCCCTGTCGTTGACCGTGCCCTTGATGCATCTTACGATATGCCGCACGGCTGTGCTCTATTTAGTACGCTGTCGCCCTGGCGGTATTTGCTCGGCGGAGCAGGTCAGGCGGTGGTGGATCTTCACCAGAGACAGGAGGGGGCCAGATGAACGTGAACTTTCTTGAACACAAGCCCTACTGCTCAGGAGAGTTGGAGGACCAGGAAGAGCTCTATCAGTTCGCGGTGCGTACCCAAGTGCTGCGGCCCGAGCCGGCCGCGGCCCAGCTCGGCTGGAGCGCCGAACGTACGGCACGAGCGGTGCGGCTGCTCTCGGAGGCCATGCTGCTCCAGCCCCTGCCCGGAGCAGAGGGCGCGTTCCTCCCGGTCACGCCCCGGGCGGCGGCCTTCCACCGGCTCGCCCCCCTGCAACAGCAGATCGAGCGCATGGAGCGGCGCTCGCAGGAGATCCAAGCCGAGCTCGTCGGCTTCCACCGGGCGCACGAGGAGGCCCTGCGGGACGTCTCGAGCAGTGAGGCGCTGCGGATTCTCGTCGGGGAGAGGCCCCTCCACGAGGAGATCGCCTCCGCCCTGGAGCAGTGCACCGGCGAGGTGATGCTTGCCCGGCCCGGCACCGACTGGTGGGCAGGGGTCGCGCAGTTGCACACCGAGGAGGCGGCCGGAGTGCTCCGGAAGCGCGACGTGGCGGTGCGCGTCATCCACCAGCACGCCGCGCGCTTCGACCCCGCGACCCGGCAGCATGTGGCGGCCCTCGCCGAAGGCCGGAGCTCGGCACGCACCCTGGCCGGCCCCTTCGAGGGGGTCATCATCTTCGACCGGCAGCTGGCGATCGTCCCGATGGAGGACGCCCATCTCGCTGTCGTCGTGCACGAGCCGGGTCTCGTACGATTCATGGTGGAGGTCTTCGAGCGGACCTGGCGGGCAGCCACGGAGTTCGGGGGGCAGGTCCGTACGACCGACGTGAGCCGAGTGCTCTCCGATGTCCGCGGCACTATCCTCCAACTCCTCGCCGAAGGGCAGACGGACGAGGTGATCGCGCGACGTATCGGCGTCAGTGTCCGCACCTGCCGCAACCACATAGCCAAGATCTACCAGGAGCTCGGCGCCCGCAGCCGTTTCCAGCTGGGGGTCCTGATCGCCAGGTCGGGTCTCCTGGACCAGTTCCAGAACGGTACGCAGGCTCCGTCCGATTCCGCGGCGCTCTCCATCACAGGAACCTAGGAAGTGCATATGGCCACCCCCGACCACTCCTCCACGCCCTCCGCGGCGGACCGGCCCCCGGAGCACGGCTACCCACGGCCGGGCGAGGTCCTGCGCCGGCTCCGTAACCAGCGGGGCATGTCGTTGCGGCAGGTCTCCGCGGAGTGCGGGCTGTCGGTGTCGTTCCTGGCGGCACTGGAGCGGGGCGAGACCGACATCGCCCTGGAGCGGCTGAGCCGGCTGGCCTGGGTGTTCGGCCACGATGTGGGGTCCTTCCTCGGGTTCTCGCGGGGACGTGCCACGCCCTCGGTCTTCCCGCTCCAGTCCCAGGAACGGCTGGAGCGGGCGCCGGGTGTCACGTACCACGTCCTGCGCTCTCCCGAGCTCGGATACCAGGTGATCACGGCCGACTTCCAGCCGGGCAGCGGTCTGCGGGAGGAACTGCAGCACGAGGGGACGGACCTGATCGTCATGACCCGGGGCATCCTGGTGGCCCGCTACAACGGCGTGGACCACGAGCTGCGTGCCGGGGACTGTGCCCAGTGGTCGGCCGGGTATCCGCACACCTTCCGCAACGACAGCGCGGAGCCCGCCCAGTTCGTCGGAGTGCTCTTCTCCAGCCTCTACTGAGGCCTCGCCGAGCACCTGCCACGCCCTTACGGACACAAAGAAGAACCTGTGTCCGGCGCCGATGTCGTACCGGGAGGGCTCGTCGGTCTTCCTCACTTTCCACAACGACCTGGTCCACGACCGCACGGGGTGCTGCAGCCGGCCGCGCCCCGACCTCGTGGTGCTGAACTGCCTGCGGGCCGACCGCGAGAGCGCGGCGTGTACGTACTACATGGACGCCTACGACGTCCTCCGGACGTATGTGCGGCGCAGCCTTGACTCTCCTACGTTCCCGACACCGGGTCACCGATCTTGTACGGCATGTCAGTCGCCTTCCTCGATGCCTGAGATGTCCTCGACGAGGTTCTCCATGAGCCATTTCTCGGTCGCCAGCAGCCGCTCCTCCACCTGCTCCGGCCCGTCCCCGCACACGATGGCGAAGCACAGGTGGTGGGCGCTGTGCAGGGTGGTCTCGCCGGGGGCGAGCTTCTCGTTCACCCCGTAGTGCCGCACCCAGGGAAACGGCGGCCTCCCCGGTGCCCGCACCGGGCGGCCCTGGGGCAGTACGGAGACGGAGCCGTGCACCCGGGCCGGAGGGTCCTGGGGCGGGGGAGCCACGGGCAACCCGCAGGACAGGCGCAGCATGGCGGCATGCAGGTCCACTCCGTAGGTGGCCCGGGTGAGTGCGGGGATCCGGTCGCCGCCGACCCGTGAGGCGATCTCGCACAGCACCAGCTGGTCGTCGGGCGTGTGGAAGACCTCCAGATGGAACGCGCTCGCCGGAGGTGTTTCGAAGGCCGCCAGGACCTGGTCGAGGTAGCTTTCGAGGCGGCGGGCGAAGGGACTGTCCGGGCGCAGCTGCACCGAGCCGTTGTTCTGTCCGGAGAAGACCCCCAGGCAGCTGCGCAGATAGCGGGAGGAGGCCACGAAGCGGTAGGTGTCGGAGAGCACCGCGTCGATGTGGTACATCGGACCCTCGACGAACTCCTCCGCCATCAGGTCCTCCCGCCAGGGCAGCCGGCTGAAGCCGAGGAGGTCGTCCTCGCCACGCAGCACCGTGATGTCGCGGGAGCCGCCCTGTTTCAACGGCTTGACGACGACGGGGTACCCGTACCTCTCGACGAAGTCCGTCAGGTCGGTGAACGTGCCGAGGCGTACGAAGTTCGGCACGGGCACGGTCCGGCTCGCGGTCTCCTTCATGACGGCCTTGTCGCGGAAGGAGAGGGCGCTCGCGGAGGACTGGCCCGAGAGACCGAGATCCTCCCGGATGCGGGCGGCCCGCTCCAGGTCGTACTCGTTGTCGGTGAGGACGTGGGTGAAGGGCCGCTCGCGCGCCATCCTGCGGATCACGAGCTCCGCGTACGGGACGGACTCGCACTCCGGCACGTACTCGTAGTGGGCCAGCCCCGCCGTGTGTTCCAGGTCATGGTGGCTGAAGACGTGCAGCCGGTCCGCGCACTCGGGGAACATCGCCGGATAGTCCAGCGTGGGGCCGTAGTTGATGACGGCGATCCGCGGGGCCGTGCCGTCGTTCAGGGGGGTCGTAGTGGTCATGGTCGGGTGTCTCTCTTCCAGTGCCGCGGTGGTCGTGAGGGGCCGGTGCGTACTCGGTGCAGGCGCCGGGAGCTGGGGGCGACCTCCCGGCAGGCTTCCTGCAGCCTGTCGAGCGCGGTGCGGGCCCGCTCGTCCCGCGTGCGGATCCCCTTGGCGGCCGTGGAGACCTCGGGGCAGGAGTCGGGGTTGCTGATCATCGGGGCCGGGGCGGAGAGCACCTGACCGCGCGGCCCGCGGCCTCCCGCACGCAACTGCCGGGGGCGTTCGTCCGGAGCAGCGGGCTGCGCGGGATCTCCAGGGTTGACGGGGCCAGAGGGCGGCAGACGTCCCGGGCGTCGGCGTAGTACGTGCCCGCGCCCCCTTCGTGGTCGGTGCGCAGGCAGCTGAGGACGAGGAAGTCCGGGCCTGCCGTTCGGTTCGAGCAACTCCGCACTGCGCCGAGCGGGCAGCGGGCCGTGTACGGACGGGCCCTCGGGAGCGCGGGGCGTCCTGAGTGTGCGCGGGCCCCCGGCGCGCGTGGGACTCCTGGGGCCCGGCGGCGTCCGGGGCCCGTGTCCAGGGAGTGTCCGCGGATGCCGAGGGCATCGGCGACGACGGCTGAGCTCTCGGTGCCGAACTCCCCGAAGGAGACGGCGGCATGCAGCGGTTCCGCCTCGTGGATGCGGCGGCCGGCTGCCGGTACGGCGGCGGTCTGGTCGGCCGGTGTCTCGTGCACGAACCGGCAGCGCGTGAGGATCTCGCGGTCTTGCGCGGAGAACTCGGTCGTGTCCCCGATGAAGCTCACTTCGAAGCCGAGTGCGAGCGCCGCCTCCGGCACCCCGTCCCAGCCACTGAGGACGAGGAGGTGGAGCGAGTGCTCAGGCACCGTCGTCACCCGCCATCAGTATCCGCACCTCACCGGCTGCGGAGAGCGCGTTCTGGAGCGCGCTCTCGCTGGTGGCGCCGGTGGCGAGCACCATGGCGACGCAGCCGTCCTGGTTCGTGACCGTCCGTACGTCCGTGCCCGGCGGCAACGAAGTGTAGAGGGCGGGCTCGCCCGGATGCCCGTGGAACGCCTCCAGCCCCTCGCAGCCCAGGTAGAGGCCGGTGCGCGGGGGATAGAGCAGTACGTGGGAGACGCCGCGGCGGGGAGTCAGGGGGGCGTCGAGCAGGGCAGGACGGCGGCGCAGGGCGAGGTCGAGGAAGGACGCGTAGAGGTTGATGTCCATCGCCCGCGAGATCGCCTCGCCGACCAGGGCACCGCCGAGCCGGGGATTGATCTCGACGACCTCGAAGCCGTCGTCCCCCAGGATGAACTCGGTGTGGGCGAAGCCCTCCTCGTACTCCACGGCCTTGAGTACCCGTTCGATCCACTGCGCGAGCTTGTCGGCCGGTCCGTCGGGCAGCCGCACGGGGAAGCTGAGCGCCTCCTCCCGGAAGGCCGGGGGAGCGGACATGATGCGGCTGTTGAGGCCGATCACCCGCGTCTGCCCTTGCCAGGTGAGAGTCTCGACGCTGTAGAGCGGCCCCAGGAAGTACGGCTCGGCGGTCGGCGTCCCGCGCAGCGTACGTGTCCGCATCTCATTGAGGACACAGGTGAGTTCGTCGCACGTGCGGGCCAACCAGACGTGCTCGCTCGAGGTGCCGGAGCTGTCCTTGACGATCAGGGGGAGGCCGACCCGGGAAGCCAGGGTGGCAGCGTCGTCCGTGTCGGTGACCGTGGAGCCGGCGGAGCGGGAGAGCCCGTGCTGGTACAGCCGCCGGCGCAGCCGGGCCTTGTCACGGACCAGGCGCACGCCCTCGGGCGCCTGTCCCGGCAGCCCGAGCTCCTCACGGGCGGCGAGGGCGACCAGGCTCCAGGTGTCGGTGGTGCTGAGCAGTCCCGCCAGGTCGCCGATCTCCCGCGCTGCTGCGACGACCTGCCGCACGCTGTGGGTGTCCACGTCGTGCACCACCAGGTGCGGGCTGTGCAGGCCAGAGAGCTCGTGCGCGTACTCCCGGCGGTCTTCGGTCAGGAGGTGGACGGTGAGTCCCTCCTCCTGGGCGGCGGCCACCAGCCGGCCCAGGCCGAACTGGAGCCATTCGAGAGCGATGAGATTGTGCCCGGGGGGCGCGGGAAGCGAAGCGCTCACAGCAGTACCTCCTCGTTGTGCGACGGGGCGGGTGTGGTGCCGGGTACGGAGGCGACGTCCGCGCGCTTGGCGGCGTAACGGCGCACGACGTTCTCGAACTCCCTCAGCCGGTCGTGGTGCAGACACATCGTGGGAAGCGCCGGTACGCCCTCGCCGGCGCACCGCATGTCCAGTCGGTCCAGGTCGACGAGCGTGAAATCGGAGAAGTCCACATCGCCGAAACCGTGGCAGTGCACTTCGACCGGCCTCATTTCGCGCTCGTCGAGCGCGAAAGTGGCGGGGGCATGGGTGGTGGGCATGGATTCCATGGTGGTGTCGCTCCTTTTTCGGGAACCCTGTCCGCGCTTTTCCCGGTACGGGACTCCTGCGATGAGAGGCGGAACTCCGTTGATTCTGCGGTGCTGTTGAGCCGGGCCACCAGTGGATGCATCGATCACCTACCTGCATTGCAGGAAGCTGAGGGCGCGGTGGGAAGCGGGTCGCTCCTAGGGCCTGTGTGCCAGAATCCACAGAGGTTTTCAATTCCCACACCTGGAATCTGGTCTATCTCCAGCCAGCACCAGGGCGGCGGCAGCGGGCACGTACGGGACTTCTGTCCTACGTCGGTACCGGGCGGTGGATGTCTCGCTCGCGGCGGGCAGCCGGTGAGCGGTCTGGAGGCCACCACCGGCTGCGCAGCTCCTCCGCTCTCCTTCGGCCGTGCCGTGCCCTGTCGTGTCAGAGGCGAACCGGGCGGGCGAGCTGGTGCTACAGCCGAGGACGGGGTTCGGCCCACCGTCCGCCATGCGGTGCGGCGTTGTGGCCGTCCGCCGCGACCGGGCCGGCACCGGCGGAACCCTCACCGTGGACAGCTACACCCGGGTCGGCGACCTGGCCGCCGCGCGCCGCGCGGTGCGCACCGGGGAGGAGCTCAACGGCTACCCGATCCTCGCCCACGGGCCGCAGACCGCCAGGGAGCTCTGCCAGGGCCTCGGCTTCTTCGCCGTCCAGGTACGGCACGGCTCGGCGCGTCCGCTCCGTATCGTCTCCGCGCTGCTGGACGCCGGGCTCGACGCCACCGAGGGCGGACCCGTGACCCGTCTCGCACTGCTTGCCCTGCGGCCGCACGCTCCTGCGCGAGACCGTCGAGGCCTGGGCGTGCTGCTGCGAACTGCTGGCGAACGGAGCCTGCCAAGGATCTCGACGGGCAGTCCTGCCGCCACGTGGGCGATGCGCGGGGATTCATATCCGGCATCCAGCACCACCTGGGCCTCCGGGGCGTCTTCCTGCCACTGATCGGCGGCGACCAGCCGCTCGACGACCTCGCGGATCTGCACCGTGGTCATTGCGGCGATATCAGTGCCGGGCCTCAGGCGGACCGTGTCCAGCACTGCCGGCCAGGAGGTGCGGCCGGTCTCCAGCGCGGCCACCGCCGAGTACGGTCGGCCGGGCACCGTCTGATGCCTGCCCTCACCTCGGCCGAACCTGTGGCAAAAGGACCGGTCAGCACAGGTGTTTGCGTCCGGTCGAAGCCACGGCGAGACATCCACAGCCAAGACCAGCCGGCCATTGGCCGCCCTCGGCAACGGCATCCCAGCCAGAGCTCGACGCAGCCGGGCGACATCAATGCCGGGCGACATCAATCCACCCCTGGTTGAGCCCGCCCTACAGAGCTCCGTGACCGCGACGGTGTTCAGGTGCGAGCGCGAGATCGACCAGCGTCCGCACTGGCCCATCCGTACACGACAACGCGTCGCAAGGCCACGCCCACCGCGTCGACAGAAGCACGGCGGCGCAACACTCCCTTTCTGCCGCTATCGGGGTGTGGTGGCCTTGAGCCAGTCGTCGACGGTGAGGACGTCCGCCCACTGCGGGAACAGCTTCTCGGTGAGGAACCGGTGAATCTCGGCGTCGGTGTCCAGGCAGGCGTCGGCAAGGACGGTGAGGTCGAAGTCCAGGTCGTTGGCCTGGCACAGGGTGTGCAGCACCACGGCGCTGGTGGCGATGCCGGTGAGGACGAGGCTGTCGATGCCGTGTGCCCTGAGCACCACGTCGAGGTCGCTGCCCGAGAACGCGCTCGCCCGTCTTTTGGTGACCACCACCTCGCCCGGCCGGGGTGCGATATCGGGGTGGATCTCGGTGCCGGGGTCGCCCTCGACATGGAGCCCGGCTCGCGCGACGGCGGTGAGTGCCCTGTTGCGCGGGCCGACTTCCGGAAAGCCCGGACGTAGTGCGATGACCACGTAGATGACAGGAATGTCTGCCGCCCGGGCACCATCGATCGCCCTGCGCAGGCGCGGCAGGTATCCGGAGCCGTCGTCGGCAATGTCCACGACGGTTCGCTGGACATCCATCACGAGAAGGGCGCTGCTCATACGGTCTCCAGGAACGATGTCAGTTCGGTGCTGAAGCGGGCCGGTTGCTCCATGTTCGGCTAGTGCGCGGCCGCCGATACCGTGGCAGTTTGCCTGCTGGGGACGAGTTTCGCCAGGGGGTCTGCTATGGCGAGGCGGTCCGGTGCGTCCAGGGCACCGTTGATCGCGCACACGGGGGCGGCGATACCGGACGCGCGCTCCCAGGTGTCCGTGACCGGTACCCAATGGTCCGCTTCGCCGAGTGCGTGCTCGCCGAGCGTGCAGAGTGCCATCTCCCGCACCCGTCGCATCAAGTCGGCACCGAGGTCGGTCAGTTCGCGGTGCGGGCAGGCGGTGAACCGCTGGAACACGTTGATCCAGCCGGCCGTGTCGCCCGTGGTCAGCGCCCGCCCCTGGGCGGAAAGGGCATCCAGCGCCCATGGGTCCTCGAAGGCGGTCTCGCTGGTGCCGACCGGGGACTTGGCTTCCTTCACCGCACCATCGCGTCGTCCGCCACTGGTACATGTACGCCGAGTCCGTCAGCCAGGGCGGCACGGCCGGCGGGTCAGCGACGGAGGCGTCAGCGGGTGCACACGCACCGTCGACGCCGGATCGGACACCCACGCCGATGCAGTCGGGGCCAAGACTCGTCCGGCATCCGGGACGGTCCAGCTGCACGGGTCCAGAAAGCAGTCAGGCCGCGCACGGTCTCGTGTGAGATGTGCAGCAGGAAACAGCCCGCCTCTCCGAGGGATCAGTGATTTCACCTATCCGGTTCCCGACCGGGGCCTTGGCATAGGAGACTCGGGTCAGCAGAACAAAGGAGAGATCCGTGACGGCTCAGCCCGAGCACTCCGCAGACCCCCGGGTCACCGCTGTCCCGCACACCATCAATGGGATCGGTGACGCATTGACCGGTGCCGAGCGCGCTCGCTTCTACACCGAGGTCCTCGCCGCCGAGGAGGAATAGGTGCCGGCCGCGATGCGCCGCTGGTGGAAAGTGGCGATGCTGCACCGTGCCCCCGCAGCCGCCCAGAGGCGGGCCAATGCCTCGGCCGGCAGCTCACTCGTCTCCGTCGAGGAGCTGCTCGTGGTCGTGGACGGGACTCGGTGAGCTGGACCGTCTGGGCGGAGGAGATTCCGGCACGGACCGTGCTCGACATGCCCGTCGATCTCCGCAGGAAGACAGCGAACTTCCTGCGCGCCCTGGCCATCGAGGCCGGTGGTGCGATCGATCTCGACAGGCAGCCGCCCGGCGACGCGATGGACGACCTTGAGGTCCGGTACTCCCTCGAAATCCCGGGCGAGCCAGTCATCATCGAGTACATGATCATGCGGGATGCCAAGGAGATACGTATCCCAGTTCTGGTCTGGTTCCACTGAGAAGCATGCCGGACGGAACCAGCACCCCCGGACGCAGGTGTACTTCATCGAGACGTGAAGATTTTGCCGCAAGTGGCAACTCTCGCAGGGGAGTCCGAGTCTGCATTTGCTCGGCAACCTCGGCAGTTGGCTGCTCATCCAGGCCCATCGAGAACAGATCTCCCGGCCATCCCGGCCATCCCGGCCATCCCGGCCTGACGCGCCGGGCAGAGAGGGACTCATGCTCCTGAGAAGGCTGGCCACCATGGGAGCGGTGATCGGGCTTGCGGTGGGCCTGAGCAACACACAGGCAGGCGCGAACGGCGACGGTGAACAACCTCGTCTCCACCGCGACGTGTACCGGAGGCAGCTCCCAGCGCTGGTTCATCTCGACTCCGAAGTAGCCCAAATAGCATGCCGGAACGGCGGGCAGCGGTGCGCCACCTCGACCGGCCACGGGGGCACCGCACTTGGTGCGTCACTACGAGTCGGCCGGCATCAGCCACAGCGAACTGCGCATCATCAGCCGGGGGACCAAACCCATGCGCTACTCCAACAACGGCGGACAGGCCTGGCAGCACACCATCCGCCGGAGCCGCTTCCCTGCGTGTGATGAGTAACGCCCTCTACTGGTCACCGGCCTGGTGACCGGCGGGTGACGGTTGGGGGCTGCGGCCGGCGGCCATGCCTGGGCAGTCGGGTCGAACGACCCCTTGCGCCTGCGGGGTGTCGAAGTCCGCGCTGCGGCGTGGCGATCGGGATCGGGCCTGCGTCGACGGGCCGTACGGGTTCCTCGCGGTCGTCAGTGTCGCGGGCGATTGCGAGGCTCGGTCACGCGACCAGGCGCAGCCAGGCCGCCGCGAGTGCGGCGTGACCGGCCGGCGTCGGGTGCACGCCGTCCGCGGCCCAGTACTCCGGCCCGGTCTTCGCGGCGAGCTCGGCGAACATGCCGTCGGCGTCAAGCAAATGCGCGTCGTACTTGCGGGCGAGCTCGCGTACGGCCTGGATCTTCGGGTCCAGGTCGGTGCGCCACTGCTTTCGCTCTTCCTCTCCGATGAGTGCGAATCCGGCGCCGGCCTCGACGACGCCGTGGATCGGCAGGAGGAACGGTTCTACGAGGATCAGTTCCGTGCCCGCCTCGGCGAGGGGAGCGAGCAGGCGGTCATAACCTGCTTCGAACTCCTCCACGGGGATCACGTACCCCTTCGGGTCCAGCGTGTGCCAGCCCATGTCGTTGACCCCGACGAGGATCGACACCACGTCCGGGCGCGCGTCGAGCACGTCTGCCTGCCAGCGGGCTTCGAGGTCCATCACCTTGTTGCCGCCAATCCCGGTGTTCAGCCAGGTCACGGGGCGGTCCGGGTGCCGGAGCCCCCACTCGACCGCGACGCGCAGCGGGTAGCCGAACCCGAGACCGTCTTCGCTCGCCAGCCGTTGGCAGTCGGTGATCGAATCGCCGGTGAACATCACGGTGCTTCCCGGTCGGACAGCGATCGTCATGTGCGCTCCTTGAGCTCGGGTGAGGAGAGAAAAGCGGAAATCCACAGCCGGATGGACACCCGGCAGGACCTCTCGAAAGATGCCGGACCCCACCGACATCGGACCGACAGCCCCCGATATACCACCGACAATCGCAGGATCGCTGGGATCCGACCCCGGTACGGTCGACAACACGCTCGTGCACCAGTACGGCGACATCCCCGGCCTGACCTGCCTGGCAAAAGTGATCGGCGGCGGACTGTCCTGCGGCGCGGTCGTAGGGCGTGCCGAGTTCATCGACATGACCAAAAGCTCCCAGGACCCCTTCTCCGGCTACGAGAACCGGATCTTCGCCGGCGGCACACTCAGCGGCAACCCACTGACCTGCGCAGCCGGTGTGGCACCGTGCAACATCTCAAGGCACATCCCGAGCTCTACCGCCGGCTCGACGACCACACCCACCAGTTCGCCGCCATGCTGAGCCAAGCAGCCCGCGAACGCGGTATCGCCTGCCGGGTCAAAGCCCGCAACTCCATCTTCTCCCTCACCTTCAGCCACCACGAACCGGAGCTGTACCGGGACCGTATGACGGGAAGCAACTTCAAGCCACCATCGCCCTGGCGTACTACATGCGCAAACACGGCGTGTACCTGCCCGAGTGCCACAGCTTCCTGATCAGCGCCGCCCATACCGCGGACGACCTCAACAAGATCACACAAGCCTTCACCATGAGCCTCGACGAAATGCTCGCCGACCACCTCTTCGTCACCTGACCCCGTTACGACACCTTCCGGTGCGCCCGACCGGCAGCAGAGCCTGCCCTCGGCCGCTACGGCGCCCCGCACGTTCATGTGCGTGGGTTGTTGTGGCGGTCCGGAACGGGCGGACCGCCACGGCAGGCTGTGTCGCGACGGGCGAGTCGGGGGCGAGTCGGGGGAGACCACGACGCCTGACAGAGCCAGGTCTGCGGCGCCGTCCGTCGCCGCAGCGGTGCCGACAAGGTGTTTCCCTACCCGTGCCCACATCATCGACACGGCTGGGCTGCGTGCCCTGCTGCGTACGGTTTGGCGACAAGCCGGCCCCGCGACGTCAAACCGTACGCAGCACAAGCTCCCCGGATACGCACTTGATCTCTGGTCCGGCTGTTCGGGATAGCGGACCGCGTGTCTCAGGCGATCTTGCGTACCCGGCGGATTCATCTGGTCGCGCTCTCCGATGACCATCGGGAGCATCAGGTAGAGCTTGACGCAGATCCTGAGGTGATGCGCTACCTGGGCGGCGCGCGCTCGCGTGAACGGGCGCAGGAGGAGCACCGCGAGTTCCTCGCGGAGGCCGTCCGGGGCCTGGGCTACTGGGCCGGATCCGTCGAGGGGGTTTTCGTCGGCTACTGGATCCTGTGGCCGCCGGAGCCCGACGGCCAGGAGTCGCCGGAAGGACGGGCCGAACTCGGCTACCGGCTTCTGCGGCGCTACTGGCGCCAGGGACTGGGCAGTGAAGGATCTCGTGAGCTGGTCCGGCATGGCTTCGAAGACCTCGGGTTGGCCCGGATCTTCGCCATGACGGCGGCGGCCAACATCGCCTCGCGCGCGACGATGGCCGCCGCCGGGTTGAGGTACGTCCGTACGTTCCAGGCGGACCCCGGAGATTGGCCGCCAGGCACCGACCTGCGTGCAGTCGAGTACGCGATCACGCGAGAGCAGTGGGACCTTCACCTGCGGCCAACGACCTGCATGTGACACACGTCGTACGGCGAAGGACGAACCTCCGGTCCTCTTCCGGAAGCACGCAACGTCGTCCTCGTGCACGGCGCGTTCGTCGGCGGGTCGGTCTGACGATGGGGCTGCGACCTGCCCCGGGCCGACGACTGCGCGGTGCGGATCGCGCGGAGCCCGATGCTCTCCCTCGAAGGCGATGCCGCCGCGGCCCACCACCTGGTCCTCGACGCGCAGGACGGGCCGCCCGTTGGGCCGGGTGGTGCCATCACAGCCTTCCGCCCGAGACGTGGGTTGTGCGTGAGTGAGTCCGATGATTGCGAGGAATCGGTGGCGCGTTCGTCCGGCCGGCGCACACCGCGAGCGCGGGGGAGGCAGGGGTCGCGGCGCATGTTCTCGACGGCTTTGCCTGCCGAGGGAAGGCCGGTGCCGTTCAGTGTCCGCGCAGGGGTCGAGCGGGGCACCGTCCAAGTCTGGGAGGACGGTTTCCGTACTGCCGCGCACAACGACGACCCGGACGTCTTCGAGTGGTGGTACTCCGACTCCACCGGCGACGACGGCACGGTGGTCTCCTTCACGCCACACACCCGGGTCAACGACGGTTTCCTGCCCGCACCGAGCGAGAGCGACCGCAAGCCCGCGGCTAACGTCACCGTGGCCGAAGGACCTCCCACCCGCGCCCAGGCGCTGTCCCATGCGGGTACTGCGACCCCAGGCAGCACGAATCCGCGTGGCGGAAGCTCGACCTGATGCGTGCCTACGAGGCCCGGGACCGCGCCGGAATCGTCGTGACGCACCAGGGCCGCCAACTCGTGCTCCGTCAACCGGGCGTGCCAAGCGATCTCCGAGAGGTCGCGTCGCACCGTTCCTTCACAACAATCCCGTGCAGGCCTAGCCAGTATGGGCTCTTGTCTTCCGTCCAGGTCGGCCCCGCGCCCCGCCAAGGGGTGGTTGGTGGAGGTCGCCGACCTCGCCCGCCAGCGCTGGAAGGCCGGTGGTTGGTGGAGGTCGGTGGGTGTGGATGTGGCTGTCTTCCCCGGGGGTCTGGCGGTGGCTCAGGTGGTGGTGTCCGGGGTTGTCTCGGGTTTTGTGTGGAGGATGTCGCGGGCCTGTTCGGCGGCGCGGGCGGTGCTTTCGGAGACGAAATCGAGGAAGCGGGCGATGTTTTCGAGGCGGGTGGCGGCGGGAGTGCCGGGGCGGAGGACGGGGATGCCCTGGCGTGCCGTGTCGACGACCTGGGCGATGGAGCGGGCGCTGGCCATCATGGACTGGTAGTAGACGTCGTCGTCGACGACGTAGCGCTCACGTCGGCCTTCGTCTCGTTCCCGGCGGACGAAGCCCTGGCTCTCCAGGAACGCGATTGCCTTCGAGACGGTCGCCGGGCTGACCTGGAGACGTTGGGCGAGTTCGGCCGCGGTGAGGCTACCGGTGTCGGTGAGGATGAGGCAGGCCGTCACTCTGGACATCATCGTGGGCATGCCCGAAGCAATGACGACGGTGGTGAACACTTCCTCGTACGCGCGCACTTCTTCGGCGTCGCGTCCGTAAGGCTGCGGGGGTGTCCGCGAGTCCCGGGGCGCGGCCTTCTTGCGGCGGTGGGCGCGGTGTTCGGTGGCGCGGTGGGCCACTTCGGCACGGTAGCTGGTCGGACCGCCGTTGCGCATCACCTCGCGTGTGATCGTCGAGGTCGGCCGCTCCAGGCGTCGGGCGATCTCGGCGTAGGCGAGGCCGTCGGCCAGTCCCAGTGCGATCTGCTGGCGTTCCTGCTGGGTGAGCCTGCCTCCCGGCATCGCGGTCTCCTTCGTGGCCTGGGCGGCCCTGTGGTGGCTGGTGTGTCGACTATAGCGTTCACTCTCAGTTCATTGCAACATGCTGTGGGTCGAGGTGTTGCGTTATGCGCGAGGCTATTGCATCAACTTTCGCCTATCTACCTGCAACGATGAGCTTTTGGCGCAACAAGGCCGTTGCTGGAGTCGTGAATGCAACGTAGCGTTTCTGTCATCGGAAACAGCGTGTCGAAGGGGCGCGCGATACCGGAGAAGGAGAGCACCATGCAGAAGTTCGCCACCCCCGCCGCCGTCCAGGCCGTCCTCGACGTCCCCGCAGGACGCATCCAGGTCATCGCCGCTGACCGCACCGACACCACCGTCGAAGTCCGGCCCACCAACCACGCCAAGAGCCACGACGTGAAGACGGCCGAACAGACCGAAGTCACCTACGCCGACGGCGTCCTGCGGATCCAGGCCCCGGAGGCAAAGAACCGGATCCTCGGCAACTCCGGATCCGTCGACGTCACCATCCAGCTGCCCGTCGGCTCCCGCGTCGAAGCGAAAGCCGCCGCCGCAGAGTTCCGCGGCGTGGGACGTCTCGGCGATGTCGCCTTCGACGGCGGCTACGGCTCGGTCAGGCTCGACGAGGCCGCGAGCGCGCGCCTCACCGGCCTCGACGCCCACATCACGGTCGGCCGGCTGAACGGTCCCGGCGAGATCAGCACCCAGCGGGGCGACGTGAACATCACCGAGGTTGTGCGCGGCACGCTCACGCTGAACACCCAGCAGGGTGACATCACCGTCGGTGCGGCCCACGGAGTCTCCGCCGTCCTGGACGCCGGCACCGGTCACGGCCGGATCCACAACGCGCTGAAGAACACCGATGGCACCCCCGACCTGACCATCAAGGCGACCACCTCCCAGGGTGACATCACCGCCCGCAGTCTCTGAACCGCGCACCCTTTGAAGGAGCTCTCCTCATGACCAACTTGGCCATCGCGGCGCACGGGCTGCGCAAGTCCTACGGCGACGAGACCGTTCTCGACGGCGTCGACCTGACCGTCCCGGAAGGCACGATCTTCTCCCTGCTCGGCCCGAACGGCGCCGGCAAGACCACCGCCGTCAAGATCCTCTCCACCCTCATCTCGCCCGATGCAGACTCCGGTCAGATCCATGTCGGCGGCCACGACCTCGCCACCCAGGCGCAGGCCGCCCGCGCGGCGATCGGTGTCACCGGCCAGTTCTCCGCCGTGGACGGGCTGATCACCGGTGAGGAGAACATGTTCCTCATGGCGGACCTGCACCACCTGTCCAAAACTGAGGGACGACGCGTCACCGCCGAACTCCTTGACCGCTTCGACCTCACCGAGGCCGCGAAGAAGCCGGTCTCCACCTACTCCGGCGGCATGAAGCGCCGCCTCGACATCGCCATGACCCTGGTCGGCACCCCACGGATCATCTTTCTCGACGAACCGACCACCGGCCTGGACCCCCGCTCACGTCACAACATGTGGGGCATCATCCGCGAGCTCGTCACCGACGGGGTGACGGTCTTCCTCACCACCCAGTACCTCGAAGAGGCCGACGAACTCGCGGACCGTATCGCCGTCCTCCACGACGGCAAGATCGCAGCCGAGGGCACGGCCGAGGAACTGAAGCGACTCATCCCCGGCGGACACATCCGCCTTCGCTTCACCGATCCCGCCGACTACCAGCACGCAGCCAGCACCCTCACCGAGGCGACCCGTAGCGACGAGGCCCTCACCCTCCAACTCCCCAGCGACGGCAGCCAGCGCGAACTCCGCTCCATCCTCGACCGGCTGGACTCCGCCGGCATCGAGGCCGACGAGCTGACCGTGCACACACCCGACCTCGACGACGTCTTCTTCGCCCTCACCACCACCGTGCCCACGAAGCCGAACCAGCCCAAGGAGAGCGTCCGATGAGCTCCATCTCCCTAGCCGTACGCGACTCCTCCACGATGCTGCGCCGCAACCTCCTGCATGCCCGCCGCTATCCGTCGCTCACCCTGAACCTGCTGCTGACCCCGGTCATGATGTTGCTGCTGTTCGTCTACATCTTCGGCGACACCATGAGCGGAGGCGCGGGCCGCTCCGCCTACACCGCCTACATCGTGCCCGGCATCCTGCTGATGACTATTGGCTCCACCGTCATCGGCACCGCCGTCTCGGTCTCCACCGACATGAACGAAGGCATCATCGCCCGCTTCCGCACCATGGCCATCCACCGCAGCTCCATACTGTTCGGCCACGTCGTCGGCAGCGTCCTTCAGACCATCATCAGCGTCGTCCTTGTCGGCGCCGTCGGCGTCGCCATGGGCTTCCGCTCCACTGATGCCACCGTCCTGGAATGGCTCGCAGCATTCGGGCTCCTCGCGATGGTCGCCCTGGCCTTCACCTGGATCGCGGTCGGCATGGGTCTGGGCAGCCCCAACGCCGAAGCGGCCAGCAACAATGCCATGCCGTTGATCCTGCTGCCGCTCATCTCCAGTGCCTTCGTCCCGCTCGACTCGATGCCGGGTTGGTTCCAGCCGATCGCCGAGTACCAGCCCTTCACCCCCGCCATCGAAACCCTGCGCGGACTCCTCCTAGGCACCGAGATCGGCAACAACTGGTGGATCGCGCTGGCCTGGTGTCTGGGCCTGACCGTCCTGGGCTACCGCTGGTCCAAGGCACAGTTCAACCGCGACCCCAAGTAACCGCCATGCCGGCGCGGGCCACCTCCCGCCACTCCTCCCGCCCAGGGCGGCGTAGACCGACACCGCATCGGTCGTGCGCCGCCCACATGGGTTCACCCCCCGGCCATCGGCGCCTGTGGCCTTGCCCACGAGAACAGGCAGCAGTTGTTCAGCATCCTGGAGTGAACGCTGACCATCAGTCAGCACCATCACATCACCTCGCCCTCCAGGTCGCGGCGCGACTCGGCCGCTTCGCAGTACGCTCCTCGATGCTCAACCTCCTCACCTTCAAATGCCGCTGCTCCGCGATCACCCGATGCTGTCGGTCAAGGACGGCGCCCAGAGACGGCACCTGGGGTTCGGTGCACACCGAGGCGCTGTACGAGACGGTCGTCGCCGCGTCGGCGCTCTACGACGAAGTCGTGATGGCTGAGGCGTGTGAGGCGCCGGGACCGGCTTCCAGAGCCGCGCGTCGTCACCGGCGTGCGCCGCCCGGTGACGGACGTCGCCGGAGTGAGGAGCCGGACGCGCTGTCCGGAGCCGAGGCCATGGACGCGGCGGCTCCCGGAGATGCCGAGGCGTGCGAGCAGTTGGCCGACGCAGACGGCGCCGATGCCGGGGAGCGGTTCGAGGACCCGGCGCACCCGGAGCTTGCCGGAACCGGCCACGGGGGACGGCCGTTCAGATGAGGTTCACCGGGCCCTGGGCCCTGGGCCCTGAGGCGGGAGGGGCTGCCCTGCGTCTGCCCTTCCGGCCGTTGATCCGGTGCCTGCCGCAGGAGGAACCTGGACTCCGTATACCCGATTTCAGGGAGTGGCAATGCACGTGCGAGAGGAGCGGTCGGTCGAGGCTGTCGCCAAGCAACGTCGGTCGGTCGTTACGCAACGTCCGATCGGACCCGCCGCCGGAGGTGCACCGTCCGCTGGGTGGACGACCGAGGCCCTGGCCGCCCTGCAGAGCACCGTGGGCAATGCCGCCGTCGTCCAGATGCTCCGCCAGAGCGGCCACGCCTGGGTCCAGCCGGAACAGTACCGACACGGGACGACCGGTTGCGACCCCTTGGAGCCGGCGCCAGTGCAGCGCTCTGCCGTTCCGGATGTGCTGCGCAGCGCCGGCCGGCCGCTGGCCGCCGATGTACGGGCGGACATGGAGCGGCGGCTCGGGGCGGACTTCTCCGATGTCCGCATCCACAACGACAGCGCCGCGAAGGCCTCCGCCGCCGAAGTCGGTGCTCGCGCCTACACCTCGGGCAGCCATGTGGTCGTCGGCGAGAGCGGCGTGGACAAGCACACCCTGGCGCACGAGTTGACGCACGTCATTCAGCAGCGGCAGGGGCCGGTCGCCGGCACCGACAACGGTGCGGGTCTGCGGGTGTCGGACCCTTCCGACCAGTTCGAGCGGGAGGCGGAGGCCAACGCCCGTCGGGTGATGAGCGGCCCCGCCCCGCAGGGCGGCCACTCGGGCGCCGACGCGCCCCCTGCGTCGGGCGGTGGGGACTCCGCGTCGTCGCTCCCCGTGCAGCGGGTCTTCCAGGGCGGCCTGAGCGGCTACAACACCGCTCAGGCGATCAGGGAGCTGAAGGAGCAGATCCCGGGGTCGGCGCCGAAGTGGAGTGTGGTCGATGCGGCTCGTACCGGCGCGACGGCCTACGACAACCTCGGCGACCTCGCGTCGGCGCTGGGTCTCCAGCCGCCGCAGCAGTCCGGGACCACGCCGACTCCGGGGGCCGCTCCGGCGTCCACCACTCCGGCGGTGACCACTCCGGCCGTGACCACCCCGGCCCGCCCCCCGCGGCCGGCGCCCAGGCCCAAACCGGCCGAGCTCACCAGGGCCGGGCAGCAGTCCAACTCCGTGGCCACCCAGCAGCAGGTTCCCTCGGTCTCGACGCCGACCCTGGCACCGCACGCCCACACCACCGCGTCTCCAGCGCCGGTCGAGGAGCGGGAGAAGGGGGTCGCCGAGCAGGTCTCGGTGGAGGACTTCGCGGCGAACTCCGCGCAGGCCCGGGACGAACTGGAGACGGAGCGGGCCGCTCCCCACAAGTACCTGCGCCGACGGGCCGCAAGCCGGTTGGACGGCACGGTGTTCCAGCAGATGGCCGGATCTGTGAAGCTCAACAACAAGGCCCAGGTCATGCCACACCTCATCGACCAGCTCTACAGCTGCCTGGAGTGGACCGGCCGGGCACCCATCGCGGTCTTCACCCATGAGGCCCAGGGCAAGGGCGACCTGATGCTCGGCATCAAGACCGCCGACGCGCTGCGCGAGAACTTCCCCCGGACCGGGGCGAACAAGAACGACATCGCGCTGCTGACCGCCGAGGCGGCGCACAAGAAGCAGCCGGGTGTCTTCGAGGACTCCGGCCACCCGTTCGCGGTGCTCGACGGCGCCACCCCCACGGCCCCGCAACTCGATCCCGGCAAGGCCCCCACCCACGCGATCGTCGCCCCGCAGCTGGCCGCCACCAAGAACTTCCAACAGAGCGTCAGCAAGTGGGGCAGCACGGTCTCCGCGATGACCGAGTACTCCAAGAAGGAGTCGCTACCGCCGGGCGCCGCCGGGACCGGCTACACCACCGGGCTCGGTGCGGGAGAGGTCGGCATCACCTTCGACGCCGGTCTGAGAGCCTACAAACAGAACCAGGACAGCATTGCGGGCGAGGAGAACAAGCGGGCCGCCCGGTTGGAGAACCTCCAGGCGCTGAAGTCCAAAGATCTGCTCACCGCGCTCTTCCCGGAGGACCAGGAGCAGGCGGCGAAGGATTATGCCGCCGCCGCTACTTCCCGGCTGTACTTCGCCTACTCCAACAAGAGCGCGATGCGGTTCGCGCTCACCGTGGCCGAGGTCGAGAACGGCAAGAGCAACGACGTGCACGTCGTCCAGTCCTCGCCCACGCAGATGCCGGCGTTCGACGCCACCGTGAAGCGCGACCTCGAGGGGCTCGGGGTGGCCAAAGTCCGGCTGGTGGAGGTGTCCTCCCAGAAACGGGCCCCGACGATCACGGTGCAGGAAACCGGCGGCGTCGGCAAGACGATGCACTGGATCACGACCGACCGGGTCCCGCACGACGACATGCTGACACTGATCAAGGCGAGCGAGCCGATCGTGATGACGACCGGCAACCAGAGCACCTCCGAGGCACTGTCGGCCGGCAAGACCATCATGTACGAGAGCATCGGCATGGAGCAGAGCAAGGCGTTCCGGCAATCGCTGTACGCCGGCGCCGGGGTCAAGCAGCCTGATATCGACAGCATCGCCGCCGTCAGCCAGGACTACGACCAGCGGGGTACAGCCCCGGCCCCCGGCCAGGCCCAGTTCAAGGCCGCGGCGGCCGCTCTGCAGAACATGCAGCAGGAAGGCAGGATGGGGGCTTTCAGCGACCGGGCCTCCGCCACCAAGGACCTCGGCCGCTGGATCGGGGGGCAGCACCTGCGCGACTTCCTGATGAAGACCGAGCTCGCCTCCGATCTGCGGAGCAGGGAAGAGAAGCTCAAATCGGACTACCGGAATGCCGATGCCTACAAGACCTTCGTCGACTACCTCCTCGGACTCCCGGGCAGCGAGTAGTAGCCCATTCCGGCTGGCGGGGCGGCACCCATCGGGTGTCGCCCCGACAGTCCCCGCGGCCCTGTGGTCCACTCGGCCGCCTCGACCCAGTCCGGCTCCGTCGACCCCGTCGCCCCGTTGGGCTCGCATCCGGAATCGGTGCTTCACGGTTCCGGCTATCCGAGACTCCGGTGATCCGAGCTACGACCGTCCGACTATCCGAGTTCCGAATGAACAGGACGGCTACTTCCACCGCCGCCCCCGCTTACCGAAGCCTGCCGCCACCTCACCCTCGTCCAGCGTGGCCGACGCCGCGAACCCGGCCGGGACGATCGGATCGTGGACGCCGCGTTCGCCGAGCCAGGGTCAGCGGCACGGCCATCACCAGGTGGTACTGGGCGACCTGCCCCAGGCACGCACCCCAGACCCGCCGGGGGCTGGCGCCGTCGGCGACCTCGGCAGCCGACGGCGCCCCCTTGTTCGCGGCCTGATGGTAGCTCTGGTCGAACATGTGACCCACGAGATTGTGGCCGACCGCCAGCACATCCCACACCGCTCCGAACGTCCTCACGTCGCAACGTCATCCAGCGTCATTGCGATCCTTTCGGCTGCTGAGCTGCGGCGGGCCTGGGCCAGACAGGCCATGCAGGTCGCAGCGCTAAAGTGCCCGTTACGCCAAGTGAGGGGACGCAATGACGGATCAGAGTTGGCAGCTCAGACAGCGAGACCGCCTGGTAGGGACGTTGACCTTTGAAGGAATCGACATGTTCTGGACCGACTGTCGCTTTGAACCCGCACCCGCCTGGGATGGACTGCGGCCACTCTTCGCCGCGTCGCGCGATGCCTGGCGTCAAGGTGATCAGGAAGCCGCTCTTGCCGCAGACGAGGCAATCCATGTGGAGGGGCTCATCCTCGTCCCCACCACAGACGGAGCCCCCATCACCGAATTCCTGATTCGTATCGAGGGGAACAAAGCCCGCTTTCGGCATTGATCCCGAAACTGCCTCCAGCACGGCAGAGCCCGCCGAGCGTGTGGTGGTGCAGAGAACGTCCGACTCCATCCACGTACTGCCCGGCCTCTTGAGTTCCGAGGTGGCCTTGCCGTCGTCGACGCGAACGGCCTGGCAGCGCTCGATGCAGCCGGTCTTCTTCGCCAGCCATAGCAGTAGGGCTCCGCCGTCGATCGCGGCTTGTGCCGAGGCGTTGACAGCCGCGCCGACGAGCAGCGCGGTGGGCGTGACCCCATAGCCGAACGCGCGGGTGATCGCAATGGCCGCCCCGAGCTGTACGGCGGTATAAGCCACGACGTCGCAGGCCACCGCACGCCGCGGTCGAGGGCGCTGGTGGTCATGGTCGGGGGAGTCCGGGTCGGCGGGGGAGTCGTCGGAGTGGACCAGGTCCTCGCCGTACAGTTGCTGCCGCGACGCTGTCTTCGAGCCCTGGACCCAGTTTGTCACTGCGTTCTTGCCGTGTCTCACGTGCACCAGCCCCGTTGATCTGGCGTGTGGTTGGCAACTGGTGATCGTCGTGTCGAGGGCCTGGTGTCCAGCCGCCTATTGGTGCGCTTCTTCTCTTCCGAGGGCTGGCAGTCCCGAGGACTCGGTGGTCAGCCGCTGATACCTGAGCGGACGCCGGCACTGATCGGGGATCCGTAGCCGAATTCGTGGCGTACTTCAGGATGTCCAGCAGGTCGATGGTGCCCTCTGGCTTGGGCGGGGCGTGAGGGGGACACGCGGCCCTATGGCAGAGCATGTCTACGCGTCTGTCCGTTCTCACCGAAGCCAGTCGCCGTCACATCCAACCCGGTCGGTGGGGTCTCGGTGAGGCACGCCGTCACCCGCCTGGAGTGCCTGCGGCTGCGCCTGAAGCCGAGCGAGTGTGTGGCGAGGCAGACTCACCTTTGCTCGCATACGCGGGTGTGGTCCAGCAGATCTCCATCCTGACCGCCTCAGGCAGGGCGGGATGGTCATGCAATCTGACGCAGGGGCCGTCGCGTTTCAGCACCTTGCCGGTCGCGTGCGGCGGTCCGGTCGGTGAGCAGCAGGGCCGCATAGGTCGAGCCGTCTTCCAGGATCGAGGTACAAAAGAATGACGTATGCCGCCCAGGACCGCCCGCGCATCGGCTGGATCGGTACCGGCCGAATGGGCTTCCAGCTCGCCGCCCGGCTGCTGGACGCAGGGTACGACGTAGCCGTCTACAACAGGACCCGCGCCAAGGCCGAGCCGCTGGCCGAACGGGGAGCCGAGATCGTCGACCGGGCGGCCGGTCTGGCCGACCGGGACGTCGTTTTCACCACGGTCTCCGCATCGCCCGACCTGGAGGCGGTCACCACGGGCCCTGGCGGCGTGCTGACCTCGCCGGATGCCGCACCGGGGGTGCTGGTCGACAACTCCACGGTGTCCGTGCAGATGTCTGCGCTGACCCGCAAAGCAGCCGCCAAGCGGGGGACCGAATTCCTGGCCGCCCCGGTGAGCGGGAACCCGCGGGTGATCGCCGCAGGCAAGTTGACCGTCGCTGTCTCCGGCTCACGCGCGGTGTTCGACCAGGTCGAGCCGTTGCTGGCACTGCTGGGGCACGGGGTGACCTACGTCGGAGAGGGCGAGGTCGCCCGTCTCGTCAAGATCGCGCACAACGTCTTCCTCGGTGTCCTCACCCAGTCGCTCGCCGAGATCACCGTCCTCGCGGAGAAGGGCGGTGTCAGTCGTGCCGCTCTCCTGGAATTTCTCAACGGCTCCGTGCTGGGCTCGGTCTACACCCGCTACAAGTCGCCTGCGCTGGTCAACCTGGACTTCAAGCCGACGTTCACCATGCCGCTGCTGCGCAAGGACTTCGATCTGGGGCTGTCCGCAGCCCGTGAGCTGGAGGTCCCGATGCCGCTCGCCGCCGCCACCGCTCAGCTCGTCGCGGGTGCCGTCGGGGCAGGGCATGTCGAGGAGGACTTCGCCGCCTTGCTCCTTGAGCAGGCCAGGAACTCCGGCATCACGCTGGAAGCCGAGAACGTCCCCGTGGACGACGGCCTGTCGCCACACGCCTGACCCCTGTAGCTCAACCGGGTTGGATGAGACGGCGACCGGCTTCGGTGGGAACAGACAACATCGTGTGGCTTCGTTCACGTCTAGGGTCTGTTTCTTGGATCATGTTCGGAGCCAGATCGCGAGGGCCGCGAGGGTGACGGTGCCGAGGTAGATGTAGGCGCGTTTCTCGTAGCGGGTGGCGACTGCTCGGAAGCCCTTCAGCCGGTTGATGGCCCGTTCGACGGTGTTGCGCTTCTTGTAGCGCTCGCTGTCGAAGCCGGTGGGCCGGCCGCCTCGGGAACCTCGGTTCTGCCGGTGTTTCTGCTGGTCGAGGCGTTCGGGGATGGTGTGCCGGATGCCGCGTCGTCGCAGGTAGCGACGGTTTCTTCGGGACGTGCAGGCCTTGTCTGCCAGGACGTGATCTGGTCGGGTGCGGGGCCGCCCGACTCCGCTGAGGGGCACGGAGATCTGCTCCAGCACGGCCTCGAGCTGGGGGCCGTCGCCGTAGTGGCCGGGTGTCAGGACGAAGACGAGAGGGCGGCATCGTCCCTCGGCGGCGAGGTGGATCTTGGTGGTGAAGCCGCCTCGGGAGCGTCCCAGGCATTCGCCGATCTGACCACCTCCTCCAACCGGACGGCCAGTTTCCGCAGCACCGGATCGACCCGGTTCGTCCCCCGAACGTTCCCCTTTTGAGGACCCTCGGCCAGCGGTGCCTTCCGCGCGCCGGCAGCGTGCTGGTGGGCTCGCACGGCGGTCGAGTCCACGGACACATCCCAGTCGATCCGGCCCGCGGCATCCTCGGCGGCCTGGATGCGAGACAGCAGCATCTTCCACGTTCCATCAGCTGACCAGCGACGATGCCGTTTGTAGACCGTCTCCCACGGCCCGAACCGCTCCGGCAGGTCCCGCCACTGGACACCCGTCCGCACCCGGTAGAGCACTCCGTTGATCACCCGACGGTGGTCACTCCACCGACCCCCGCGCCCACCACCACGAGGCAGGAACGACTCCAGTCGATCCCACTCCGCATTCGTCAGATCCCCACGTCCCATCCCACCACCCTGACCTCAACACCACACCCCTGTCAGGAGATCCGAGAAACAGTCCCTAGTAGGGCTTGGTCATGTTGGTGCGGGGTCTGGCATGTCGCGGTGACAGGTGGGGCAGGCGCCGGTCCAGGTCGCGATGAGTATCTGCAGCTC
>NZ_JBHWIY010000030.1:0-97055 GCF_042731715.1 Streptomyces sp. NPDC059832
CCGCAGCACCGCCGAGGGTGCTGCGGCGCCGGGGTCCTACTTGGCGGTCGGCGGAGTGGTCTTCTTCGCGGCGGGCTTGCCCACGGGCGCCTTCCTGGCGGGCGCGGCCGGGGCCTTGCTCTCCGGCTTGGCGGCCTTCGGCGCCGGCTTCGGCGCGGGCTTCGGCGCGGGCTTCGGCGCCGGTGCGGACTTCGCCGGGCCGGGCTTGGCGGCCGTCCCGGTCCTCGCGGTGCCCGTCGGCCTGGACTCCTTGCGCGGCTCGACGACGACGGCGATCTCGACGATCTCGTCGGCCGTCTCGCCACGCCAGTTCTTCACGGTCTGCTCGCCGCGCTCGGCGACCTTCTCGTACGTCTCCCGGGCCCGCACCGCGTACTCCGCGGCCACGCCCAGGCTCCGCATCGCCAGGTCCTGCGCGTTCTCGCCCAGCTTCCGCAGGTCGCTGTCGAACGATCCGATCACCTCGGTGACCTTGGCCTGCATGGTGGCCTGCGCCTCCTTGGCCTGCGAGGTCACCTTCTCCTGCACGGCCTTGGGGTCGGCGTTGCGCACTGCCTCGATACGCTCCGGCGCCTCGGCACGCAGCTGCTCGATCAGCGCCGGAACCTTGCGCGCCTGCTCGACGGCGAGGTCGGCCGTACCGGCGGCGAAGTAGAGGGGGGTCGGGTCGGTGAGGGTCTTGCGCAGGTCATCGGTGATGGCCATGACTGTGGTCCTCCCGGATCATCAGACTCAGTGTGAGGGTTTCTCTGGCGTTGAAGGCGTTGACGGCCTTGACGGCGTTGAAGACGGTGACGGCTTCGAGGCCGCATCGGCACCGGCGTCCGGCCCTGATTCGTCGCCGGTCTCCGATCCGGCCGCGACGCCGGATTCCGGTCCGGGCTCGAACCCGTTCTCCCTGCGGAAGGAGTCGTAGATCTGCAGCAGGACACTCTTCTGCCGCTCGTTCATGGACGGATCGGCCAGAATCACCGCCCGCGTCTCCAGCTCCTCCCGCTCCCGCTCGTCCAGAATCCCGGCCCGTACGTAAAGGGTCTCGGCGGAGATCCGCAGCGCCTTGGCGACCTGCTGCAACACCTCGGCGCTCGGCTTGCGCAGCCCGCGCTCGATCTGGCTGAGGTAGGGATTGGACACCCCGGCGGCATCGGCGAGCTGCCGCAGCGACAGCTGCGCGTTGCGCCGCTGCTCGCGCAGGTACTCACCGAGATTGCCGACGTTGAGTGATGCCATGTCCCGATGGTGCGCCACCCTTGCTAACTTTTGCAAGCAGACGCTTGCAAAAGTGCGCCACACCACTCGCATGGCCTCTCGCGACCCGGCACGCCGGCCGTTGTCCTGTCTCTGTGAAGTTGAGGCAGTCCCGGTCTTCATGAGGCATCCGGTCGCACGTCTCGATCAATCTCGGGCATCTGATGAGGTGTCTCGGTCAATCTGAGGCACGGGCCGTCTCTGTCTTCTACGGTCGTTACAGCTGGTCAGCGCGCCGAGTGGGGGCTGGTGGAGGCAGGGGATTTCTGGCTGGAGTACATCGACAGCCGGGGCGAGTCGCATGGTGGGCCGCCTGAGGTGGTGTGGCCTGTGTGCTTCGAGGCGGTCGGGCAGGTTCGGGGGTTTCCGTCGTATCGAGGGCAGCGCAATTTCCCCGGCTGGTACTGGGCTGCGACCAGCGCCGAATTGGTGGGTTACGAGTCGTGGGTGGAGCTCAGCCATCTGATGCGGCTGGATGCCGATCCGGAGGTGATCGGGGTGGCTTCCCAGCCGTTTCGGCTGTCGTGGCGGTACCCCAGCGGGCGTCGGCGGATCAGGCACACGCCGGACTGTTTCGTACGTCGTCGGGACGGCAGGGCCGTGGTGCTGGACGTGCGTCCGGACGAGCTGGTCGAGGCGGAGGACGCGGCGAAGTTCGCGACCACGGCCGTGGCCTGCGCCCGGGTCGGCTGGGGCTACGAGCGGGTCGGGGTGATCGATCCGGTACTGGCGGCGAATCTGCGCTGGCTGTCGGGCTACCGGCATCCGAGGGTTCGGCGTGAGCCGGTGGCGGAGTGTCTGCGGGCGGTGTTCGCCCAGCCGCAGGGCTTGCTTGCCGGGGTCCGGGCGGTCGGAGATCCGATCGCCGTGCTGCCGGTGCTCTTCCATCTGCTCTGGCAACGGGAGCTGGCCGTGGATCTGGTGGGCGAACGGTTGTCGGCGGCGACGGTGGTGCATCCGGCACCTGTCCCGGCGAGGGAGGTGGAGAGCGGTGACGGCGCGTCCGCGGCTTCTGTCTCTGGGTGACCGGGTCCGCTACGAGGGGCGCGAGCACAGCGTTGTGGCTTTGCATGGAACGGCGGTGAGGCTGATCGGCGATGCCCAGGCGGCGAGCGTGGTACTGCTGGGGCATCTGCTGGCCTCCGAGGGGTTCGCCGTGATCGGCACGGGTCCGTCCCGCCCGCCGTTGCCGCAGGAGGGGGTGCTGGATGGCCTGCCTGTGGAGGAGGCGGAGCGGGTCCGGTGGTGGCAGCGGCACCTGACCGAGCTGATGACGGGCCATCCGGATGCCGATCACGGCACGCCGGTGAGAGCCGAGTACGACCCGGACGTGCGCTCGGTGCGCCAGCGGGAGCTGGCCAAAGTCGCCGAACTCCGGGAGGCCGGCGAGGAGGTGGCCTTGAGCACGCTCCAGCGGCTGCGCGCCCGTTTCGAGCGCGAGGGGGTGGCGGGGCTGGTGGACCGGCGGCTGGTCAAGCCCTCCACGGGGACGGGCCGAGCCGATCCGCGGGTGGTGGTGGCGATCGAGAAGGTCGTGAACAGCCGGACCGACGAGGCGACCGTGTCCGCGCAGGTGCTGCGGCGCCAGGTCGAACGGCTCCTGGCGGACGAGCACGGCGTCGGGACGGTGACGATGCCGTCGCGAGCCGCGTTCTACCGGCTGCTTCAGGCGGTCTCGACGGGACGGCATCTGCTGGGCTCGGCCCGCACACGCCGTTCACTGGGCAAGCAGCCGAAGCGGATGTTCGGGCAGCTGGCGGCAGCGCGGCCGGGCGAGGTGATGGAGATCGACTCCACACCGCTGGACGTGCTGGTCGTGCACGACGACGGGACGGTGGACCGCTGAGAACTGACCGGGCTGGTGGACCTGGCGGCAGTAATGCTGCGTCCGTCGACGAAAGCGGTCGACGCCGCGCTGCTGCTGGCACGGGCGATGACACCGGAACCGGTGCGGCCAGGCTGGTCGGACGCACTGCGCATGTCCCGGTCGGTGCTGCCCTACGCCTCGCTGCTGCCGCTGGACGAGCGGCTGGCCAAGGCCGCCGCAAAGCCGGTGATCGTCCCGGAGACGGTGGTCAGCGACCGGGGGAAGGCATACATCTCGGACAACTTCCGCAACGCCTGCCGTCACTTGGGAATCTCGTTCCAGCCCTCACATCCCGACACCCCGACCGACAAGCCGCACATCGAGCGGACGCTGGGCTCGGTCTCGACGATGTTCGCCCAGTACGTTGCCGGTTACACCGGCCGCAGCGCCGAGATGCGGGGCAAGGATCCTGCCGCGCAAGCGGCCTGGTCCATCCACGAACTCCAAGAACTCTTACAGGAGTGGGTCGTCGCCGTCTGGCAGACGAGACCGCACGACGGTCTACGGGACCCGCTGATGCCGGACCGTCCGCTGAGCCCGAACGAGAAGTACGCCGCGCTGGTCTCGGCGGCCGGATACGTGCCGGTCGCCCTGGCTCAGGAGGAATACATCCAGCTCATGCCCCGTGAGCGACGGGTCATCGGACCTGGCGGAGTGCGGATCAACAACCGCACCTACGACGCCCGCGCGCTCGGACCTCACCGGCGCCAGTCCTCGGGGGCCGGTCCGGACGGCAGGCTCTGGGAGGTCCACTACGACCCTTACGACATCTCCCGTGTCCTCCTCGGGCTGCCTGCAATCTCTCCCCGGCACAACACCGTCGACATCACCAGCGCCGTCTGCCAGGTCCTCATCGAGGCCCGCACCGGCCTGGTCCTGGTCGACGAGATCCACCTGATGAACCTGGCGACCACTGCCGGTGAAGAACTGTCCGACCACCTCAAGTACTTCACGGAGCACCTGCCCGCGACCTATCTATGCAGGCATCGACGTCGAGCACTCCGGACTGTTCACCGGCATCCGCGGCGGCCAGATCGCAGGTCGCTGCACCCTCCTGCACACCGGACCCTTCCCGCTCAACTCCGAGTGGAAAGCGCTGGTGGCAACGATGGAGGCCACGCTCCGGCTCCACCACCACACGGCCGACACCCTCTCCGGCCTGCACCCCTACCTCCACCAGCGCACCGGAGGCATGATCGGAAGTCTCTCCCACCTGGTCCGGGCCGCCGCGATCTCCGCAATCCTCGACGGCAGCGAACGAATCACCCGCCGCCAGCTCGACACCATCCACGTCGACCACGCCAGTGAAAGGGCCTTCCGGGGCGAAGCCCGACGCGGCAGGACAGCCTGATGACTGGCCGCCAGAGAGGCCCTGCTCCCGTCACCTCACTGCCATTCACTCCAGTCCTGCTCCGTCCGCTGCCACATACGGTTACCCCGTTCGCGAACGAAACACTTAACTCCTACCGTCGGCGCCTCGCTGCCGTGAACCAGACCGAGTTGCGCACCATGCGCAACCCCTCACGCTGGCTCCAGTGCCCGCTCAACGAACTGGAACGGCTGGAACTCATCAGCGGCCAGCCCCGCACCACCCTGCTCTGGGGCATCGACCCCGAGGCATCACACTTCCGTGGCTCCGCAACGGCCTTGTCGGCTTGGTGGAAGCCGTCGCAAATCTGACTCACAACGGTGAACCCGAAGATGCCTCATCTTGACTGACCATCACGACGCATCCGCGTCGTGATCGACGAGGGACATCTCGGATGCCAGAGCGCGGGCAGTGTCCGCGAAGTACTGCTCGTCGGCACCAGGGGCAAGACCGAGGGGGACGCCCTGGCTGAGCCCGACGAACAGTGCCCTGAGCGCGGTGGTCAGGCGTTGCGCCTGTTGCGACGTCACGGTGCTTCCGTTGTGCGACCTTCCGGTGAACAGCGCAATCAGATGGTTCTCCTGCGACCGGATGGACATGGCAAGTTGGGACCCCAAGTCCGGGTCATGCAGGGCCATGTCCAGCAGGGTGATCTGGAGCGACAGGCGAGACACCGCGTCCGGGGCGTCACAACTGCGCCGGTAGTACCGGGCAAAGGCGTTGACCGCTTCCAGCAGATCGAGCCCAGCGGGAACCGCCTGCTCGACCTCCTCGTAGTACGGCCGCAGGTAGTCGGCGACCAGAGCGACCACCAGGCCGTTCTTGCTCCCGAATAGTGAGTAGATGGCGCCGGTGGTCAGGTCGGCGCGTTCGGCGATCTCATCAAGCCTGGCCCGGTACCCGTCCCGGGAAACGACCTGGAACGCAGCATCCAGCAAGGCCCGGCGGTTGCGTTCCTTGGTCTCCGCTCTCGTCATTCTCATAGTTTGATTATTGCCGTAATCTCGTTACGGAACCACTCGGGACGAACTCCAGGGAGGACCCTCATGGCCCAGTTCGTAGCATCGCGGGTGACCCGCCAGACGGTCGGGGCCATCGCCGACGGCGCCGTCAAGGTGTTGCTCGCCGCTGTCTACATCGCCGGCGCTGCCCCGCTCGGCCGGTTACTCGGCACGCCAGCCTGGCTGATGGTCGTCTCAGGCGTGGCCCTGCTGATCGGCGGCGGCATCGAGATCAGATACACACGCAGCCGGTCGATGCGCACTTACACGCAGCTCATGATTGCCTACGACAGCGGCTGGGTGTTGGCGGCCCTGGCTGGCCTCCTGATGGCGCGGCAGGGCAGCAACGCCGGGGGCGAAATGTGGATCGGGTACCAGACAGCCGCCCCCATCGCGTTCGCCGCACTGCTGATCGCCGCTGCCCCTACGCAGATGACCTCGGACACTCACGCAGAGGACGCCACCCGATGACGGCGGGATCAACCGCCGCCGATCCAGACGGAAGGAAAGATCCTTCGGCTTCCAGCGCAGCCTGTCCTCCAAAAGCGCGACCGCCTCGGATTGAGCGAGACAGCCAACCCGTCCGCGTCTCGCTCAAACTGAGGCACCCCAGGTCAGGCACTCACGCTGCCTCACCTTGAGCGAGACCGGACACCGGCTGTCCGTTCCCAGTGCTTGTGAGGGTTTCCCGCTGGATCTGCTCGGCGAAGTGATCGAGTCCCGATCAATCTGCGCGGCGAATGTCCTGTCTCGCTGAAGCCGAAGCAGTCTCGGTCGATGTGAAACATCGGGCTGTACGTCTCGCTCAATCTCGGGCAACTGCCCCTGTGTCTCGCGTGTCAGCCCGGCGCGTCCATCAGGGCGGTGACATAGGCATCCAGCCGCTCCTCCACAGCTCGCGTCGTCAGCTCTGTTCTCCCGGCCTCCCGCCACGGCTGCGACACCGACTGCACTTCCTCCGAGGCGGCCAGCGCGTCCCGCACCCGCCAGTACAGCCGATCGCTCACGCTCGCAGCCAGCACACCGCCGGCCTCCTCGTACGCCTCGGCGAACCGCAGCCCCCAAGCCGGGCCGTGCAGCAGCGCGAGATTGACGGAGCAGTGCGCCACATCGAGATCGGCCGGGCCCCAGGAGGCTCCTGCCCAGTCGATGACGCCGGTGATCCGAGCGCCTTCCGGGTTCGAAGGCGACACGTCGAACAGCACGTTGCCGGGTTGGAAGTCCCGGTGCAGGAAGCGCCCTTCATAGGGTGGCGCGGGTCTGCGGATCACTTCGATAGCCGCGGCCCATACGGCCGCGTCGGCGCCCTTGGGAACCACGACGGTGTCGGCCGTCGTCAACGTCGTATATTCCCGGGGCCGCTCAGCGGGGTACACCGCGTGGATCGCAACAAGTTGACGGGCCAGCAGGCGCACACGCGCCTCCACTCCCATGTCGTCAAGGACCGTCCGGCCCGCCAGATGGGTCATCAGGAGCGACGGATACTCGCACTGCGCGGCGGCCGGATCAACCGCGACCAGTGAAGGAGCCGGCACGGCGGTCCCCGCGAGCAAGGCCAGAGCGCCGGCCTCCCCAATCAGCCCGTCCTCGGCGTTCTCCATGTAAAACGGGTCGACGTAGCTCCGCAGCACCAGGTCACGGGTGCCTCCGTCCCGTATGCCGATGATCAGCCTCCGCATCTCGGCGGTGATGCCGCCGTGCAGCGCCTCGGCTTTGACGATCCGTTCGCCAGCTTCCAGGTGCCGACTCACCCAAACCAGCGTCAACGGTCGGACGGTCGCGGTCTCATCGTGGTCCATCACCGTGCCACCTCATCATCCGGGCGGCGGCACGGGCGATGGCTTTTACAGGTACCGACGGCCGTGCGGCTCAGTCCTTCCAGCAAGCCTGGATCCGGACGCAGATGCTCTAAGAGGCGCAAGACAGAAGTCAGTTGGGCGAGGCAGACGGACACTCGGCATCTCACTCAACCTGAGACACACCAGGTCAGACGGCTGCCGTGCCTCAGCTCCAGCGAGGCGGGACAGCGAAGTCTCCCGTGGGCTGAGCTACGGACGTCGCGCGACGAAGACGAACTCCTTGCCTGGCCGGTCAGGAGCGTCGTGTACGTCCTCCACCACGTACCCCTGCGCGATCAGCTCCGTCTCGACCTCCTGCCGCTCACGGAAGCGCAAGGTGGAGTCCGACGCTGGTGGGCGAGCTGGTGGGCGCGGTGCAGATGGGCTTCAGCACGCGGCAGCTACCGGGCGCACTGGGCGCGCTGCGCCGCCGCTTCCCGCGGCTGGAGGTCACCGTCTTCGAGGAGCCCAGCTCCGCCGAGCTGGAGCGGCTGGGGCGCCGGGGCGTGCTGGACCTCGACGGGCAAAAGCGCAGTCGGTGCCCCGACAGTTGACCTTCACCTTGGGGAAAGCCACAGCATCGATGGGCCGGGCGATGTGCCCGGCATGAGGAGGAGCGAGCATGGGGCTGCTGACCATCGGGACGTTCGCGAAGGCGTCCCGCCTGTCGCCGAAGGCGCTGCGTCTTTACGACGAGCTGGGACTGCTGACCCCCGCTCGCGTCGACCCGGTGAGCGGCTACCGCCTCTACGCACCGGAACAACTCGACCGGGCCCGGCTGGTCGCCTGGCTCCGGCGCCTGGGGATGCCCCTGGCCCGCATCCAGCACGTCTGCACGCTGGAGTCGGCCGCGGCTGCCCAGGAGATCCGGGCGTTCTGGGCCCGGGTCGAGGCCGACACCGTCGCGCGGCGGGACCTCGCTTCCTTCCTCATCGACCATCTGTCCTGGAAGGACCCCACCATGTCTCCGACCACCAAGCCCCTGGGAATCCGTTACGCCGCCCTCTCCGACCCGGGCCTCGTCCGCGAGAGCAACCAGGACACCGCCTACGCCGGGTCCCGTCTGCTCGCCGTCGCCGACGGCTACGGCAGCGCAGGAGCCCCGGCCGGCGCGGCCGCCGTCGACGCGCTCAAGCGCCTCGAAGCCGACAGCATTCCGGCCGGGGAGCTCCTCAACGCCCTCGAAGACGCCGTCGAGCAGGCCAAACGGGCCGTCAACGGCGTCGCCGGACCCGGCTCGCCCGAAGAGGCCGGCACCACACTCACCGCGATGCTCTGGACCGGCTCACAGCTGGCCCTCGTCCACATCGGCGACTCCCGCGTCCACCTCCTGCGCGACGGAGAGCTGTTCCAGATCACCCACGACCACACCATGGTGCAGTCGATGGTCGACGAAGGACGTCTCACCCCGGAGGAAGCCGCCTCCCACCCGCAGCGGGCTCTGCTGGTACGAGCCCTGGGCCGAGGAGCCGATGACACCCACGACATGCGCCTCCACGACGCCCGGCAGGAGGACCGGTACCTGATCTGCTCCGACGGCCTGTCGACCGTCGTGCGGACAGCGGAAATCCGACGGGTGCTCTCCGAGATCAGTGAGCCCGCGCAGGCCGTCCGCGAACTCATCGCCCTCGCCAACGGCTCCGGCGGCCCCGACAACGTCAGCTGCGTGGTCGCCGATGTCGTGGAGCTCCAGCAGTAGGAGCGAGCGGCACGCACTTCGGGCTGCACCCGATCCGCGGACGAACGATCACGCTGCCTACGGTCGGGCGGGGCACCGACCGTAGGCCTGTCCGTCACGGGCAGGGTGCGGTCGAGCAGGCAGTCCTCGACCGCCCTGCTGGCACCGCGATCCCGCACCACCCTCCGTAGCCACTTTTTTGTGGGTACTTGGCGGCGGCCGGCAACGGGGCGAACCTGGTGAGGGGCGGCCGGAGGGCTGCCTGATCCGGGCGGGACGCGGGGGTGGCGAGGCGATGAGTCAGGAGGACGACCGGCCCTCGGTGAGTTGTTCCAGACGACGGTGGCCCCAGTCGGAGAGGGGCGCCAACGCCTCGGAGAGGTCCCGGCCGAACGCGGTCAGGGAGTACTCGGTCCTCAGCGGGAGCTCGTCGTACACCTCCCGGTGCACCAGTCCGTCGGCCTCCATCTCGCGGAGCGCCTGAGTCAGCACCTTCTCGCTGAGACCCGGCACCTGCCGACGCAGCTCGCCCGGTCGGTGCGGGCCGGACTCCAGCAGCCAGAGCAGAGCCGTTTTCCACTTTCCGTCGATCACAGCGATAGCTGCGGTCACCCCGCACACATTCGGGTCCTGGGCACGACTGCGCACCATTTCCGCCCCCTTCTTTCACTGATCACCCATGCCTGTACAGGAGTTGAACCATGCCCTCACACACCGAGCAGTCCGCCGTCACCGTACTCGGCCTGGGGCCGATGGGCCGGACCTTGGCCGGCGCGTTCCTCGATGCCGGCCTGCGGACCACGGTCTGGAACCGGACACCGGACCGGGACCGGGAACTCGTCCAGCGCGGCGCCGTAGGCGCCCGGTCGGCCGAGGAGGCGGTCGTCGCGAGCCGGGTGACCGTGGTCTGCGTGGTGAACTACGACGCCGTGGACGCCGTTCTGCGGCGCGACGCGGTCGCCGACGCCCTCAGGGGCCGTACGGTGATCAATCTGACCGCCGACACCCCGGCCCGCGCCCGGGACGTCGCGGCGTGGGCGGCGGAGCACGGGATCGGCTATCTGGACGGTGCGATCATGACGCCGACCACGACCATCGGAACACCGGCCGCGGTCCTCATCCACAGCGGCCCGCAGGAGCTCTACCGCGAGCACCGGCCGGTACTGGACGCACTGGGCGGCACCCATACCCACCTAGGCGAGGAGATCGGCCGGGCCGCGGCGTACGACGTCGCGCTGCTCGACATCTTCTGGACCGCGATGGCGGGCTACGCCCACGCCCTGGCGGTCGCGCGGGCGGAAGGAATCACCGCGCGGCAGCTGGCCCCGTTCGCCAAGGGCATCGGCGCCATTCTCCCGCCGATCTTCGAGGAGACCGCGGCGGACGCGGACGACGGAAGGTTCCCCGGTGACGGCAACCCGCTCACCTCCGCCGCGTCCTCCATGGCCCATATCGTCCACGCCTCCGAGGCCCACGGCATCGACGCCGCCGTGATGCGCGTGGCCGAGGGCCTGGCCCGCCAGGCCATCGGCCACGGTCACGGCGCCGACGGATTCCTCCGGATCACCGAGCTCCTGAGCCGCCGCTGAGGGAACGCCGCGCCGCGCCCGTCAGCCGTCGAGCGGCGTCAGGCCGAGCCGCTTCGGGCGTTCCGGTCCGGGCAGTACGCCGATGGCAACGATCTGCCCCGTCCGTGACGGTGACGGCCATGACGGACAACGGCCGGCCTCACGCCCGTCCGGGCAGGCTTTGCCCCGTCCCGGCGCCAACGGGTGCGCCGACGGCCCGACCAGGCCCGGCAGAGGCACGCCCCTGGGTAACGTATGCGGAAATATCCCCATGCCGGAGATGGATCCCCATGGATGACGACGTGGATGGCGGCGTGGATGGCGGCGACGCCCGCTCCGCAGGCCGAGGCGAGAACGCGGCCGCGGGACCCGCTGCGCGGGGGCGTGGCCGCGGGCGCGGACACGAACTCGCGCGCGGCGGTGCCTCGGTGGTGCCGAGGGCCGCCGTGATCGCGGGTGGCGGAGCGCTGGCGGTCTGGGAGCCCGCGTTCACGCTCGGCGCCTACAACGTCATCTTCTACTACCAGATGTTCACGCTCTGGGCGGTGTCGACGGCCGTGCTGCTGGCCGGCTTCCTGATGCGCGAGCGCGGGCCGCGCCACGGCTGGATGTACTGGGCCTGCCTGGCGCTGCCCAGCGCATGGCTCGTCCTCGCCGCCGTCGTGCCGCGCAGCGGCAACTGGCTGGACGAGGCGCTCTTCCTGATCGGCGGCATCATCAGCGTCATCGGTACCCCGCTGTTGACCTGGGTGCTCCTCCAGCTCCTGCTGTTCGGGGAGTCGGAACTCTCCGCCCATCAGCGGAAGACGGTCATCGGTGTCGTCGCGCTCGTCGGCACACTGGCCTTCCTGCTCGGCCAATTCAACGATGTCTTCCTCACCTGCGGAGACTTCGACATCAGCGGCAACAGCGTCCCCTCCGGATGCAGACCGGGCCACGCCTCACCGCTCGGCTGACCCGTGCCGGCGTTTGGGCCGGGGCGGCGGCCCGTACGCCCGTACCAGGGCGTTGCGCACGGCAACGCGTCCGGCCGCCCGGAACGCCCCTCGGTGGGAGTCGACCTCGTGCACCTTGATGCGCCGCAGAACGACCGCCACCGCGACGGCCGTTGCGGGCTCCCGGTCGGCGAGAGCGGCCAGTTCCTCGCGCACCCCCTCGATGAAGCCCTCGTGGAACGAGGCGGTCTCCTCGGCCGGCAGGCCTTTGGCCGACGCACTGTCGGCGACCTCGAACTCGACCCCTTCCTCCCAGGGCTCGAAGTCCGCGACGACCTGCGCGAAGTCGGAGGGACAGCCGGCCTGGCGCGCGTACGTGGCCTGCACGTCCCGGATCGGGTGAGGCGGGAAGAATCTGGTTCCGGGGGGCGGTTCGAGGGCCATCGGCCCACGGTAGCCGAGGCCGGAATGACTGCCGGAATGAATGAATGTGACGATCCGGCACTCCGGGCGCGATGCTGCCCCCATGACCTCCTCACAGATCGACCCGACCCCCGACTCCGGTCCCACGCCCACCACCAGTACCACCAGCACCTCCGGTCCCGGTGTCTTCGAACTGGGCGGCGCCGTCACCATCCCGCGGCTCGGCTTCGGCGCGATGCAGCTGCCGGGGCGGTGGAGCGGGCCGGCCGGTGACACGGCGAAGGCCGTGGCCGTGACGCGGCGCGCCGTCGAGCTCGGGGCGCGGTACATCGACACCGCCGCCTTCTACTTCTCCCCCACCCACCGGGCCAACGACCTGCTGCGCGAGGCGCTGTTCCCGTATCCCCCGGACGTCACCATCGCCACCAAGGTCGGCCCGCTGCGGGACGAGACCGGTGAGATGTACGCCGAGGCCCGCCCCGACCAGCTGCGCGGGGAGGTGGAGCGGAATCTGGAGTCCCTGGGGGTCGACACTCTCGACCTGGTGCATCTGCGGGTGGGGCGGCTGAGCTCGGACGTCGCCGATCCGATCGGCGAACGGTTCGCCGTACTGGCCGAACTGCGCGAGGAAGGGCTGATCCGTCAGCTCGGCATCAGCAATGTGACGAGCGGGCAGCTCGCGGAGGCCCGGTCGATCGCGCCGGTCGCCGCCGTCCAGAACCGGTTCGGCGTGCTCGACCAGGCCGACGCCGCCCTCGTCGACGAGTGCGCGGACGCCGGTATCGCGTACATGCCGTTCTTCGCGCTCGGCGGCGGCCACGCCGAACTCGCCGGCGAGAACCTCCGGAAGGTGAGCGAGCGGCACGGCGCGACGGCGTACCAGGTGGCCATCGCGTGGGGCCTGGCCCGCTCGCCCTCGATCGTGCAGATCCCCGGCACCGCTTCGCTCGCCCACCTGGAGGAGAACATGGCCGCCGGACGGCTGGCCCTCGACGAGGACGACATGGCGCTGCTCGGGCGTCGCGGCTAGGGCCTTTCGTTCGGATCGAGCCGGATCGGGCCGGATCGGGCCGGATCGGGCCGGGCATCCGCGCCCCGGCACGGTCCGGCCCGTCCTGGACGAGAGCCCTGGACGGCCCGCAGGATGCTCATGGAGATCGAGGCCGGTTCCGCACGCGGACCCGGTCGCCCTGATTCCCGGAGCACCGCCCCGGCCTACGATCGCCGCACGATCTCAGAGAGGCAGGCACGACATGAAGGTCCTGATCGCCGGAGGCGCGGGGTACATCGGCAGCACGATCGCGTCCGCCTGCTCGGACGCCGGGATCACCCCCGTCGTTCTCGACAACCTGGTCACGGGCCGACGGGAGTTCGCACAGGGGCGGGCCTTCCACGAGGGCGACATCGCGGACGGCCCCCTGATCGACCGCGTCTTCGCCGAGCACCCGGACATCGACGCCGTCGTCCACTGCGCGGCACTGATCGTGGTCCCGGAATCGGTCGCCGACCCGGTCGGGTACTACCGGGCGAACGTGGCCAGGAGCCTGGAGTTCGCCGGCCATCTGCTGCGCAACGGCTGCACCCGCATGATCTTCAGCTCGTCCGCCTCCATCTACGCCGCCGGTGCCGATCTGACGGTCGACGAGGACTCGCCCATCGAGCCGCAGAGCCCGTACGCACGCACCAAGGCGGTGTGCGAGGCGATGTTCGCCGACATCGCCGCCTCCCAGCCGCTCCGGGTGCTGTCCCTGCGCTACTTCAACCCGATCGGCGCGGACCCGAAGATGCGCACCGGATTGCAGCTGCGGCACCCGAGCCATGCCCTGGGCAAGATGATCCAGGCACAGGAGGAGGGTGTTCCGTTCCAGGTCACCGGGACCGACTACCCGACCCGCGACGGTTCCGGTATCCGGGACTACGTCCATGTCTGGGACCTGGCCGCCGCGCATGTGGCCGCGCTCGGCGCCTTCGACGCCGTCCTGCCGACGGCCGGCTCCACCGTCATCAACCTGGGCACCGGAACGGGTACCACCGTGCGCGAACTCCTCGACGCCTTCAACGAGGTGATCGACACCCCCGTGCCCGCCGTGGCCGCCGGAGCCCGGCCGGGCGATGTCGCGGGGGCGTACACCCGGAGCGACCGGGCGGAGCGGCTGCTGGGATGGCGGCCGAGGTACTCGCTGACCGAGGGCATCCGCCATTCCCTGGAGTGGGCCGCCGTCCGCGAGGACGTGCTCGGCGGCTCCGCGTAGGCCCACGGCGGCTCCGTACGCCCGCCGGGGATCACGGGACAGCCCTTAGGATCCGCCCATGGCTATCGACCCCGGCTACACCTGCTCCTGCTGCGGCGAACACCACGCGGAACTCCCGATGGGGTACTCGACCATGGCACCCGATGTCTGGGACGCGAGCCTGGAGAGCGACCCCGACAGCATGCTCTCCACCGACCAGTGCATCGTCAGGCACGAGCACTACTTCATCAAGGGCCTGATCGAGATACCCGTGTTCGGGAGCGAGGAGCCGTTCTCCTGGGGGGTCTGGGTCTCGCTCAGCCGGGAGAACTTCGCCCGCGCCCTCGATGTGTGGGAGACCCCCGGCCGCGAGTCCGAGCAGCCGTACTTCGGCTGGCTGAGCACCGAGCTGGGGCTGTACTCGCCCCGCACGACCAACCTCAAGACGAACGCCCATACCCGCCCGATCGGCCGGCGCCCCCGCATCGAGCTGGAGCCCACCGACCACCCGCTCGCCGTGGAACAGCGCACCGGCATCACCCTGGACCGGGTACGGGAGATCGCCGAAGCGGTGCTGCACGCCGACGACGTCCGGGCCTGAGCGCCCCGCCGGGACCCGTTGCTACCGCTGTTCCCCGAGCCCCGTCCGCAACTGCACGAAGGCGAGTTCGGCCGACTCGACCGCGTCCGCGTACACCTGTTCCGCGCTCTCCCCCGCGTCGATCCGCCGCCAGTTCTCCAGGGCCAGGATGCGCAGTACGGCGATGATCTGGCCCGCGGCCAGCCTGTCCCGCACCCGGTCGCCCAGCGCACGGGCGAGCGCCGCCTCCGAGCGGCTCTGATAGGCGTACAGGCGGGCCACCAGGGACGGCGTCCCGTACAGGAGACGCTGGTACGCCAGCACCTGCGGCACATCGCAGAGCCCGGTGACCGGGTCGCCCCGCTCCAGGCCGTCCAGGAAGTTGCGGCGCAGGGCGTCCAGGGGGGATTCGGTGTCCGCACGGGCGGCGACCACGCGGGCCGCCTCGTCCTCGTGGTCGGCGAACCGGTGCAGGACCAGGTCCTCCTTGGCCGGGAAGTACCGGAACAGTGTCGGCTTCGAGATGTCGGCCGCGGCCGCCACCTCCGCCACCGAGACCTTGTCGAAGCCCCGCTCCAGGAACATCGTGATCGCGGCTTCGGAGACCGCCTGATAGGTCAGCCGCTTCTTCCGCTCCCGCAGACTCATCTGCTCGTTCCCGGGCTTCTCTCCGTCCATGAGCATGAAGCGTACGCCCCCGGCTGCAACCGGACTTGACCTCCGGGAGGGGTCGCACGCGCCCCCGACCAGCCGGGAACCGGCAACTGGAGCGACGCAATCCGTATGTCTGAGGTGGTGACCGGGACAAGCCGCGTTGACATCGGCCCCGACGGGCTCTCAGGCCCGGGACCGCGCCCGCGCCTCCACCAGGACCTCGATCCCGTCCAGCACCCGTTCCAGCCCGAACCTGAATTCGTCGTCGGGCTCGCGCGGCGCCCCCAGCACCTCGGACTCCAACAGCCGGGAGAGCGACGGATGGCGTACCGGGTCGACGAGCCGGTTCAGGGTGCGGGTGTAGCCGTCCGTCACCTCCCGCGCCGGGATGCCGCGCGCTTCCACGGCGGCCGCGAGATCCCCCATCAGCAGCGCCTCGTTCCGTACGAACCCGCTGACGAGGAGGATCACGGAGACCTCCTCGCCCGCGTCCAGGCCGGTGCCTTCGAGGGCCTGGAGGCCCTGCTCCCACCAGGCGACGGAGTTCGGGCTGGCGGGCGGGCCCGAGACGGGGATACGGAGCATCCACAGGTTGCGGTGGAAGACCCGGCGCTGCGCCCACGCCCACTGCGTGAGCGCCTCCCGCCAGCCGGCCCCGCTCTCCAGTGCGGGCAGCGGGGGCGGCGGGCCCATCGCCGCCTCCTGCATCAGGACGTACAGCTCGCCCTTGGCGGAGACGTACCGGTAGAGCGACATCGTCGAGGCCCCCAGGTCCTTGGCGACCCGCCCCATCGACACCCCACCGAGCCCCTCGGCCGCCGCCACCGCCACCGCGGCGTCCACGATGCGCGCCAGACTCAGCCCCGGCTTCGGCCCCTTGACCGGCCGCGCCCGCAACCCCCAGGCGGCCTCGATACTGGCCGGCAGGCCCGTACCGCCCGACGAGTCCTTCTCTTCAGTCACCTGAACCCCCACCTTCCCTCGATCCCATCCTAGATATGCGTACCGCGTACACAATTTCGTGCACTACGCACACGGGGAGGCCGGTCGAGGAGCGGCGGCGATGCGGGGGTTCGACGGGAACCGGTTCCTCAGAACACGTCCGGGCACCAGGCCCGCCGCCCTGTTCGGAACATCCCTTCCGCCACCGCCACCGCACCCGGGGTGAGTTCCTCGACGCGGCCCAGGGCCGCCAGCCGGACGGGGGACTCGTCGCCCAGGTAGAGGGTGCCCAACTCCCTTACGTCCAGGGCGAGATCGGCGTCGGCCGTGGTGGGGGTGCAGATGGCGCCGGAGGCGGAGGCTTCGAGGCGGTAGCGGCCGGTGGTCAGGCCCGCGGCGTCGTGGATGTCGAGGGTGAGCGTGCCGGGTACCGCGTAGGTGCGGGCCTCCAGGGCGCGTACGACGTCCAGGACGCGTACCCACAGCCAGTCCGCCTGAGTCACGACGCGGGCCGCGCGCGGGTCCGGGAGGAGGAGGGGCAGCAGGTCGTCGGGGGCGCGGTGGCCCGAGCGGACCGTGGTGATCCAGTCGATCGAGCAGACGAAGTGCCACAGCGCGCGCTCGGCGGCCGGGGTGACGGCGATCTGTCCGAGCACCGTGGCCCGGTTCAGCGGCTGTTTGGCATCGCCCCAGTTGTCGTCGGCGCGGTAGGCGATCAGGCCGTCGGCCTCGCCGGCCGCGTTGCTGTAGACCGCGTAGAAGGGCTCCGTCCAGGTCTCGGGGCCGGGCCGGACCTCGCCGGTGTTCACTTCCCACCAGCGCGCGTCGCGGTTGATCACACCGTGCTGCCGGGCGCGCAGCCGGTCGTGGATCACCGGGCCCAGCTTGCGTACGTCCGCGCCGCTCACCAGGTCGATCCGGCCGCCGTCCTGCGCGGACGGGCCCGACCAGCGCGGGTCGAGACCCGCCCTCGGTACGTCGATCTCCCACTCGGTGGTCCAGGCCGCCGGGCCGAAGCCGTACCGCCCGTAGATCGGGTACTCGGCGGCGATCAGCGTGGCGACCACGTCACCGCGCTCCTTCGCCGCCGCGAGGTCCGTGGCCATCATCCGGCTGAGCAGCCCGCGGCGGCGGTGCGTGGGCGACACCGTGACATTGGAGATCGCGTCGGCCGGCACCGCCGCACCGCCGACGACCGTGAGCTCCTGCGCGAAGGAACGGAACGTTGCCACGCACCGCCCGCCGTCGAACGCGCCCTGCGTGCGGGCGAGATCGGTGTGCGGAAGGCGCCGCTCCGCCTCCTGTTCCGTCCCCGTCGGCGCTTGCAGGAAACCGGTGTGCTTGGCGCGCAGCCAGTCGGGGAACTCGGCGGCGGTGATCGTACGGACGTCAAGAGCCATACGGACCACGCTAGGCACACGACCCACCGGATGTCGCCCGGTTTTCCGCCGCCGCGGAACGGGCTGGTCAGAAGGCCGCCCGGATCTCGCCGACCTCCCCGCCACCGCCCAGCAGCGGCGCGTGTCCGATCCGGGAGACCACCGGGGCGTCGATGCCGAGCAGGCGCAGCGAACGGGCCAGCACCGGCCCGAGCGCCCGCGTCGCACCGTCGTCGATCTTGAAGGCCAGCGCCCGGCCGTCCGGCAGCGCCACCGCCTGCACCGCCTCGGCGCCCATCTTGGAGAGCGTGCCCGGCACCTCCCGCATCAGCCAGGTGTCGGGGCGACGGGTTCCGGCCACGTACTCGGGGTGGGCCCGCATCGCGTCCCCGACCCGGCGCTCCGCCGTCCCGGGCTCCGCCAGCACGAAGGAACGGAAGGCCCGCGCCAGGCCCACCAGGCTGATCGCCATCAGCGGCGCCCCGCACCCGTCCGTACCCACCGCCGCGACCGGCTCGCCGGCCGCCTCCTCGACGACCTGGTGGACCAGCTGCTGGAGCGGGTGCGACGGGTCGAGGTAGGACTCCTGGTCCCAGCCGTTCACCGCGCACACCGCGAGCATCGCCGCGTGCTTGCCGGAGCAGTTCATGGTGATCCGCTCCCGGACGTGGCCCGCGGCGAGATACGCCTCCGCCTCCGCCGGGTCCAGCGGCAGATCGGGCGGGGTCTGCAGATCACCGGGCGTCAGTCCGTGCTCGGCGAGCATCGTGCGGACGAGTTCGAGGTGGAAGCCCTCGCCGGAGTGGCTCGCGGCGGCCAGTGCCAGCCGCTCCCCGGACAGATCGAGCCCGGCCCGCAGCACGGCCGCGGCCTGCATCGGCTTGTTGGAGGAACGCGGGAAGACCGGCGCCGTCGAGTCGCCCAGGGACCGCTCCACGCTGCCGTCGGCGGCCAGGACGACCAGCGAGCCCCGGTGACGGCCCTCCACGAAGCCGGACCGTACGACCTCGGCCAGGACGGGGAGAGCGGGGGATATGGCGGATGGGGCAGCGGGGGCGGCGCTGGAGGTCATGGTGGCCTTCCGGGGACGGGCGGAACCCGCCCCCGGAAGGGTCGCTTCAGGCGAGCAGGTCGTCTACTTGTGCTTCACCGTCACGGTACCTGCGGGCGATCTCCGCGCTGCAATCGTCCGTGGTGCGTTGCAGCTGGTGACGGCGGCGGGACACCTGCTGTTCGTAGCGGACCAGGCGCCCCATCGCGGTGTGCAGCTCTTCGTCCGTACGGGCGTCGAGGTCGGAGAGTTCGACCTCGGCGAGCGTCTCGGCGGCCAGCCTGCGGTACTCGTCGCTGCGTGGCGTGGTGAGCGTGACGTGCCGGGCGGAGGAGCGGTGCAGGGACGGGGTGTCGGCGAGGATCTCCGAGAGCCGGTCCACCACCGGTGTCTCCGGATCCAGCCGCCGGGCCAGTTCGGCCCGCAGGATGTCGATCCGGCCCTGGACGAGCCGGCGCACATAGCTGAGGTCGGCCTCGTCGCGCTGCGCATCGCGGCGCAGGGTGCGCAGCTCGGGCAGCCGGAGGGCGCCCAGCTCGGGCTGTGGCCCGGCGGACAGGCCGTCCTCCAGACCGTGGCCGGTTCGCTGCACGGGTGGGCGCATGGTGCTGGTGCTGGTGCTGGCGCCGGTACGCGTGACCGGTACGGCGCCGGGGGACTGCCCGGTTCCATAGGTACTCATGCTTGTGTCCATCCCCTCGACCGGTGCGTCGGCACACCGCCTTCCGAGCATGGTGCCACTCCAGTGGGCCCTGTGTGGATGCTCTGTACCCGTTCAGCCCAAGATAGGTTGGTCTGTATGCGTGCAGTGATACAGAGGGTGGACGGCGCGAGCGTCACGGTGGCCGACGGCGCGGACGGGTCGGGCGGGCCCGAGGTGGTCGGCGAGATCGTCGGCGAAGGGCTGTGTGTGCTGGTGGGAGTCACCCACGGGGACACCCCGGAGAAGGCGGCGCAGCTCGCCCGCAAGCTCTGGTCGCTCCGCGTCCTGGAGGGCGAGAAGTCCTGCTCCGATGTGAATGCACCGCTTCTGGTGATTTCGCAGTTCACTCTCTACGGGGACGCCCGGAAGGGCCGCAGGCCCACCTGGAACGCCGCGGCGCCCGGCGAGGTCGCCGAGCCTCTGGTCGACGAGGTGGTGGCGCAGCTGCGGGCGCTGGGCGCGCAGGTGGAGACGGGCCGGTTCGGAGCGGACATGCGCGTCTCGCTCACGAACCACGGCCCGTTCACCGTCGTCGTCGAGGTCTGAACCGACCCGGTCACGACACGGGACGTCCTACGGCTCGACGACCGTCTCCTGGGCCGCGGCCGTGTCCCCCGCGAGCAGTTCGGCGTCCACCGCGACGTTCCGCTTGACCAGGGCCAGCGCGATCGGCCCCAGCTCGTGGTGGCGGGCGGACGTGGTGATGAAGCCCAGCTGGCGCCCTTCGGCACCGTCCGCGGCGAGCCGTACCGGCGTGCCGTGTCCGGGCAGCAGGACCTCGCTGCCGTCGAGGTGCAGGAAGACCAGCCGGCGCGGCGGCTTGCCCAGGTTCTGCACCCGGGCCACCGTCTCCTGGCCTCGGTAGCAGCCCTTCTGAAGGTGTACGGCGGTGCCGATCCAGCCCAGCTCGTGCGGGATGGTGCGGTGGTCCGTCTCGAAGCCGAGGCGCGGGCGGTGCGCCTCCACGCGCAGCGCCTCGTACGCCAGGATGCCGGCCACCGGGCCGTGCGCCGCCGCGTACTCCTCCAGCTCGGCGCGGGGCAGGAACAGGTCCCGGCCGTACGCCGTCTCCCGTACCGTCACGCCGTCCGGGACCTCCGCGATGGAGCCGGCCGGCAGATACACCACGGCGAAGTCCTCGGTGCGGTCGGCGACTTCGACCCGGTAGAAGAACTTCATGGACTCCAGGTAGGCGACGAGGTCGCCCTGGGTGCCCGGCTCGGCGTGCATCCACACGGTCTCGCCGTCGTCGACGAGGTAGAGGGCGTGCTCGATGTGCCCGTTGGCGGTGAGGATCAGGGCCTCGGTGGCCTGGCCCGGGGCGAGTTCGCTGACGTGCTGGGTGAGCAGGAGGTGCAGCCAGGCCAGCCGGTCGCTGCCGGTGACGGTGACGACGGCGCGGTGCGAGAGGTCGACGAGGCCGGAGCCGTCGGCGAGGGTGCGCTGCTCGCGGAACAGGTCGCCGTAGTGCGCGGCGACGCCTTCGTCGCGGCCTTCGGCGGGGACGGCGCCGGGCAGGGACAGCAGGGGGCTCTTCATGCGACCAGCGTACGACGCGGTATGAACAACGCGGTCCGGGAGCCGGTGGCCGACCGCCGGCCGGCTCCTGCGCGCCCTACGGCTTGGGACCGGCCGCTTCGGCGGACGTCCCGCCGGCGTCCTCGGACGCCGCCTTCGCCGTGCACCCGGCGCAGCGGCCGAAGATCGCGAAGTGCTTCATGTCCGTCTCGAACCCGAAACTGCTCTGCAGCTTCGCGGTGAAATCGGCGACGACATCGACATCGGCCTCGATGACGTCCGTGCAGTCGCGGCAGACCAGATGGATGTGGTGGTGACGGTCGGCCAGGTGGTACGTGGGCGCCCCGTGCCCCAGGTGGGCGTGGCTGACCAGCCCCAGTTCCTCCAGGAGCTCCAGGGTCCGGTAGACGGTGGAGATGTTCACGCCGGACGCGGTCCTGCGCACCTCGGAGAGGATGTCGTCGGGCGTCGCGTGTTCCAGCGTGTCGACGGCTTCCAGGACAAGCTGCCGCTGCGGCGTCAGCCGATAGCCGCGCTGTCGGAGATCGGTCTTCCAGTCGGTGCTCACCACACGCCCAGTGTAGGACCGGGTGAGCACCTGTCCGCTGCTTGTGTGCGAGCGGAACCCGTGAGCCGGTGGGCTACTTGAAGAAGGCGATGCCGTCGTCCGGCAGGTCGCCGAGGCTCTTCGCCATCGCCTCGACCTCTTCCGGGGTGACGACCTTCTTCAGGTGCGCCGACATGTACGGGCGAAGCTCCACCTCGGGGGTGGCCTTCTCGCCGACCCACATCAGGTCGCTCTTCACATAGCCGTACAGCCGCTTGCCACCGCTGTACGGGCCGGAGGCCGCGGTCCGGGCCACCGCGTCGGTGACCAGGTCGATCTGCGGCTTCTTGTCGGCCAGCTCGCCGTACCAGATCTCGATGACGCCCTGGTCACGGACCATGACGACCTCGACCTTGCGGTCCTTGTCGATGCGCCAGTAGCCGGACTCGGACTCCAGCGGCCTGACCTTCTCGCCCTCGGCGTCGAGCACCCAGCTGTGCGAGACGTACTCCAGGAAGTCGCGGCCGTCGTGGCTGAAGGTGACTTCCTGGCCGAAGTTGCACTGCTCGGCGCCGGGGAAGTCGGAGACACCCGCGCCCGCCCAGTTGCCGAGGAGGAAGGCCAGCGGGACGAGGTCCGGGTGGAGGTCGGACGGGATCTCGATCATGAGCGGCTCAGACGATCTGTGAGGTGGGGGTGGCTGCGGACGTGACACATCGGGTGCGAGGTGTCACGTTGCGGTGACGGGACACCCGCGCAGGCGGAGCGGAGGCGGGGCGTGCGCGGAGTGGTCAGCGCTGACCCTGGTAGAGCTTCTTCACGGTCACGCCGGCGAAGGCGAGAACGCCGACGCAGACCAGGACCAGCAGGGCGGAGAAGAATGCCTCAAGCACGGGAACTCCTTGCAACGAGCGTTATGGCAGCAGTACGGGGCCGGGCCCCAGCCTAATGGGTTGGGGCCCGGCCCGCCGGTCCGGGGTTTGCCCGGGGACCGCCGGGAGGCAGGTCAGCCCAGCAGCTGGTTCTGCAGGATCACCGTCTGGTGGAACGGGACGCTCCGAGTGCTCTCCTTGCCCTTGCGGGACTGGACGACGAGGGCGAGCGTGTCGCCGGCGACCACGTAGCCCTGGCGGACCCGCGCCTCGCCGTACGGCTTCGCCTCGTCGTACACGTAGGACGAGGTGCCCTCCACCTTGCCGCCGCCGCTCCAGCCTTCGTCGAGAACCGTCTCGGGCGCCCCGACGAGCGGCACCAATGATCCGCCGGCGGTGATCGAGTCCAGGAAGGACTGGGCGAAGGCCGTCGAGTTGAACCGGACGAGATAGATCCGGGTCGATGTGCCGTCCGGCATGGTCCAGCCGCGGGCGGCGACGTGCCGCGGAGCCGAGTCCTTCAGCGTCTGCCCGATGCCGGAGCGCTTGCCCTCCGCGTACTCGGAGAGGTACTGCTCCGTGCTCACCCAGCCGCCGTCGAGCTTCTTGTCCGCGGTTGCTCCGGCCGGGGCGGGCAGCAGCAGACGCCGCAGGTCGGCGTGGTGGATCTCGGCGACGTTGCCGTCGCTGTACGGGCGGGGCGAGCCGGCCGGGAGCGCGGGCAGGCTGAGCTCGGGGTAGTCCCAGCGGCCGTCGCTCTCGGTGGCCAGACCGGGCACGTCGGTGCGCTCCATCGAGGTGACACCGAAGGCCGTACCGGCGCCGAACCCCCCGAGGACCAGGGCGGCGACGGTCCACCGGGCGATGGCCCGCAGCACACGCCGCGGCGGCTTCGGCGCCGGCGCCAGGGCCGGAAGGGGCTCGGGCGCCTGCGGTACGGGGGTGGCCTCGGCGGGCGCGGCGGGCACGGTCCCGGCGGGTGTTCCCGTCGTCTGCTCGGTCATACGTACTCCCCCGGAGACGCGATGTGGTTGAGCTGGTCCTTCAGGAGTTCGGCGACGGCCTTCCGGTCGAACGGCCTGGTGCCGGACGCCGAGACGCTGAGGCTCAGCTCGCCGTCGTACGCCAGACAGTTCATCGACTCGATGGAGTCCTTGCTGCCCTTGCGCAGGACGTAGCACCTGGCGTTCCTCGTGTGGCCCTCGATCTTCGGCTCCGTACGGAAGATGCCGATGGACTCGAAGAGGCCCGTCCTGAAGGTGTACAGGTTCCGGACGGCCTTCTTGTCCTTCATCCGCACGATCTCGGTGCTGATCGCCAGGGTGTTGCTGTCCTCGGTATAGGAACGGGCGGCGATGCCCTCGATACGGAGCTTGTCGATCCGTTTCTCGTAGGCCCGGCGCTCCTTGCCCGCGAGACCGCGGGCGTTCTGCTTCATGGCGGCGGTCGCCTTCTTGCCGCTCTGCTCGCCGTCATTGCCCATCTCCCCGTTGTCGGGGCCGAGCCGGTAGCCGGCCGGGACCGGCAGCAGCAGCTTGCTGAGCTCGGTGGAGGCCCGGCCCCGGGCCACGTCACCGGCCGGGTCCTTGCCCGGCTTGTGCTCGGGCTCCGCCACGAGGCGGGTCCTGACGCCGCGGTCGGCGCCGTCCACCGAACTCTTGGTGTACGCGGCAGCGCCCGCGACCGCGGCGACCACCAGCACGACGGGAAGCGCCAGGAGGAGCACCCGGCGCGGACGGCCGGAGGCAACAGTCCCGGAGACGTCGGTCCCGGAGGCGTCGGCGTTCTCGTCGGGAGTGGTCACCTGCGGGGTCACGTCGCTCACAGGCGCTCCAGCTGTCTCTCGGCCAACGTCCGGATGTCCTTCTTGCTGATCGGTACGGTGTCGTACAGGTGGATGTCGGCCACGATGTCGCCGCGGTACACGGTGGCCCTGGCGTGGTAGGACGGCAGGTATCCCGGCTTCCGGTCGACCTCGTAGAGGAAGTAGCGGCCGTTGCCGCTGCCCTTGATCGCGTCGCCGCTGTTGCCCGCGCCGATCTCGGTTCCGGGCATGTACCTGAGCTGAGCCTCGGCGAATTCCCGGGCCCCCTGGAAGGTCGACGAGCCGAACTGCACGAGATTGGTCTCAGCGGTGCGGTACTGCCCGCGCTTCCAGGCGGCGCTCGCGATCCGGCGTATGTCGCTCTCCAGGAAGTACTCGTACATGGAGCCCTCCTCCTCGAAGGAGCGGGCGTAGATGTCCGGGCTCAACCAGCCGTCGCCGATGCCCAGCACCGAGTTGTCGTCGTCGCTCCAGCCCGCGGGCCTGTCGGCGATCAGCCTGCGCAGGTCGCCGTCGGTCCTGACCCGACGGTCCTGGGACGCGGGCAGCGGGTCGGGGGCCTTGCCCGGGGGCAGTGCCTTCGCCGGGTACGCCAGATCGGACTGCGACAGGGCGGGCAGCGGGGTCGGGGCGCGTCCGGCCTGTACGTCGTAGCCCACGGCGGTGCCGCCCGCGATGCCGAGCACCGCGGCAGCGACGACAAGCAGCGCCGTACGCCCGCGCGGGCGCTTCGCGACGGGCGCGGCGACCGGGGCGGTTTCGGGCTCGGCCACGGGCGGCTCGGGAACGAGCGGCTCGGGAACGGGCCGGGGCTCGGGTCCGCCCTCAGGCACCGGCCCGTCAGAAGTAGTGTTTTTCGGTTCCAATTGGGGTCCCCCCACGAGACCAGAAGCGCTGATTCCGTTATCCGCGCACACACCTGACCGCCGCCGAGGAGATGAGGTTGCCCTCCTGGCGATTACAGTTCGGCATATGCCGAAGAAGCTCGTGATCAAGGTGACCGCAGGTGCCGACTCCGCCGAGCGCTGCTCGCAGGCGTTCACGGTGGCCGCGGTCGCCGTCGCCAGTGGCGTGGAGGTCTCGCTCTGGCTGACCGGGGAGTCCTCCTGGTTCGCGCTGCCGGGACGCGCCGCCGAGTTCGAGCTGCCGCACGCCGCGCCGCTGCCGGATCTGATCGAGTCGATCCAGGCGGGTGGCCGGATCACCCTGTGCACGCAGTGCGCGGCCCGCCGTGACATCACCGAGCAGGACGTCCTGGAGGGCGTGCGGATCGCCGGTGCGCAGGTCTTCGTCAGCGAGATCATGGCCGACGGCGTCCAGGCCCTCGTCTACTGATACCGACGAGGGGCGCCGCTCCCGCGGAGGGGCGCTACCGCCGCTTCTTGCCGTCGAGCTCGTCCCACCACTCGTCGGACTTCGGGTCGCCGGACGGATCGTCCCACCAGCGGTCGTCCGGCCCGCGCCGGTTGGCGACCATGGCCGCGACGGGCGGGATGACCATCGCCACGACGCACATCGCTATCGCGGCGGGCATCGACCACAGCCTGACGAAGGACCAGGCCGATACGAAGAGGACGATGCAGCCGCCCATCATCAGGAAATAGCCGCGACGGCGTCGCGCGTACATGACTCCAGGGTAGGCCTCACCGCCGCCCGTGCGAACGACTCGGCCGTGCCCGGACGGCACGAAGGGCCGTACCCCGTCCAGGAAGGCGTCCAACCCCCTGGGGCACGGCCCCTCGGCCGATCCGTGTCGCGGCACGCGGGCCGCGGTGGGAAGCGCAGGAACCGGACCGGGCCCTGCCCGGTCCGATCCGAACGGACGACCCTAGACGGCGATTGCCACCTCGGAGAGGCCACCGGTCTGCGCCACGACCGTGCGGTCGGCGCTGCCGCCCGGGACGAGGGCGCGCAGCGTCCAGGTGCCCTCGGCCGCGTAGAAGCGGAACTGTCCGGTCGCCGAGGTCGGGACCTCGGCGGTGAACTCGCCGGTCGAGTCCAGCAGGCGCACGTAACCGGTGACGGGCTCGCCGTCGCGGGTCACGCTGCCCTGGATGGTGGTCTCACCGGGCTTGATGGTCGAAGCGTCGGGGCCGCCGGCCTTTGCTCCACACATGGTGTTACGTCCTTCTGGGTCGGGGGTCGTGCTGGTCCGGGTCGTGCGGAGTTACTTGTTGGCGCCGAGCTCGATCGGCACACCCACGAGGGAGCCGTACTCGGTCCACGAACCGTCGTAGTTCTTGACGTTCTCCTGGCCGAGCAGCTCGTGCAGCACGAACCAGGTGAGCGCGGAGCGCTCGCCGATACGGCAGTACGCGATGGTGTCCTTCGCCAGGTCGACCTGCTCGGCCTCGTAGAGGGCCTTGAGCTCGTCGTCCGACTTGAAGGTGCCGTCGTCGTTGGCGTTCTTCGACCACGGGATGTTGCGGGCGCTCGGCACGTGGCCGGGGCGCTGGGACTGCTCCTGCGGGAGGTGCGCCGGGGCGAGCAGCTTGCCGCTGAACTCGTCGGGCGAACGCACGTCGACCAGGTTCTGGTTGCCGATCGCCTTCACGATGTCGTCGCGGTAGGCGCGGATCGACTCGTCCTGCGGCTGCGCCTTGTACTCGGTGGCCGGGCGGGACGGGATCTGGTCGCCGTCGACCAGGTCGCGGGAGTCGAGCTCCCACTTCTTGCGGCCGCCGTCGAGCAGGCGGACGTCCTGGTGACCGTAGAGCTTGAAGTACCAGAACGCGTAGGACGCGAACCAGTTGTTGTTGCCGCCGTACAGGACGACCGTGGTGTCGTTGCCGATGCCCTTCTCGGACAGCAGCTTCTCGAACCCGGCCTGGTCGATGAAGTCGCGGCGGACCGGGTCCTGGAGGTCCTTGGTCCAGTCGATCCGGATCGCGTTCTTGATGTGGTTCTTCTCGTACGCCGAGGTGTCCTCGTCGACCTCGACGAGAGCGACCTTCGGGTCGTCGATGCGGGCCTCGACCCAGTCGGCGTCTACCAGGACGTCACTGCGGCTCATTCTGTTCTCCTCCGGGGCAGTCTGCGGCGAGATGATGCGAGACGGTGCGTGATGCGGGTGTACGGCGGCGCGGCGTGCGGCACACGTACAACGGCGATCGGGATGGGCCCTGACGTCGGTCCGAGGGCCGGGGGAATGCGGGGTGCCGAAGGCTCCCGCTCAGACAGTGCGACAGAGCATGGCGGCGACGCGGCACAGGTCCACTGCCCGCCGCTTCGTGAGATCCGCCCGTCCCCGCTGTGGGAGACCGCCAATAGAGCACTGCATGGGACCGATCGTAGGGAGGTACGGGCGGACATGTCACCGCCGTGTCGAATCCTGAGACGCGATCGTCCGTCATGCGAGATGAGAAGAGGATCGGGCCGCCCCTCGCTCTGCTCCCGTGCCGTCGGCGGGCATCGGCCATCTACGGATCGGACATGGCCGTCTCAGTATGTGGCGCGCGGGGGCATCGAGGCATGCGGCGGGCGGGGCACGGTCCGGGCTCGGGGCCTCAACCGGCGAGCTGCACGTCCGTACCCGTGACCGAGATCTCCAGGCCGTCGGCGGTCGGCTGGATCTTCTGGAGCTTCAGACCGCTCGGCAGGCCGCCGACCTCCCGGTCGAAGTCGGTCTTCTGGCGCACCATCCCCTCCAGTCCGGGGACGCCCGCACCCGGCACCTCGTCCGCGTGCACCCGGAGGGTGTGGCCGTCGACGAGGGTGACGGTGGAGAGCACGCTGCGCGAGATCGGGCGGCCGAGGACGTCGACCGTGCCGGTCACCTTCACCTTGTTGTTGCCGCCGTACTCGACGGCGACGCCGTCGCTGGCGGCCTCGGTGAGGTCCTTGTACGAGATGACGGCGGTGCCCGTGGCTCGGGCGGCGGTGGCGCTGGAGTAGTCGTCGGCCGGCTTCACGTCGTGCAGCGCGGCGTCCATCCTGCTGATCCGGAGCCTGCGGCCGTTGGTGGCGGTCTCGATGCCGGTGATCTCGACATCGACCTCGTCGAACCGGCCCCCGGCGACCTGTGTCAGGAACGGGAATCCCTTGATGGAGACGTCCGTCGAGCCGATCGTGGCACCGGTGACCCGGATCCGCCCGGCCGCCTCCGACTCGGCGAAGTACACCGCCGCCCGGTCGACGGCGACGAAGATCCCGCCCAGGACCACCACGATGACCAGCAGTATCCGCAGTGCACGCATGCCCGCTCTTTCCCCCACCCTGCAATCCGGCCGGACCCCCGGGCGCCCCGCACGTCCACCGAACGTGACACGGCGCCCCGGGTGATCGACGAGCGGGCACCCCTCTTCGGTTCCCGGGGCGGTCCGGTCCCGCGCTACGAGATCGCGCGGCCGATCAGGTACACGGCGGGCGCCGCGGCGGTGAGCGGCAGCGCCACACCGGCGGTCATGTGGACGAAGCGCGACGGGTAGTCGTAGCTCGCCACCCGCAGCCCGATCAGCGCACAGCCCCCCGCCACGAGGCCGAGCAGCGCGCCCTTCGTGCCCAGGTCGGTGAGTGTCCCGGCCACGGCGCCACCGCCCGCGGCGGCGAGCAGCGCCACCACGACCGAGGCCGGTCCGGGCAGCGGCACCGCGCGGACGAGCACCGCGACCGCGACGGCCACCGCGCCCACCGTCACCGCGTCCGGGACCGCCGCGAGGTGTCCGGCGGCCATGACCGACAGGGCGGCCGACGCGACGGTGGCCATCAGCCCCTGCATCCGCTCGTCGGCGCTCGCACGGCTGCGCAGCTGGAGGACCACGGTGAGCAGCACCCAGATGCCGAGGGTGCCGAGGATGGCGGCCGGTCCGTTCTCCCGGCCCGCGGCGAGCAGCGCGATGTCGGCGACGAGGCCGCCCGCGAACGCGAGCGCGATGCCCTGCCGGGCCGGCCACATGCCGTTGAGCCGGAACCAGCCAGCCGCGGTCACGGCCTGGAGCAGCACCAGCGGTACGACCAGGGCGTACGGCCCGATCGCGGCGCCCAGGGCGAGCAGCAGCCCGAGTCCGGCGGTGATCGCGGCGGGCTGCACGCCCGGCGCGATGATCGGCGAGCGGCCCTCGGCGCGGGCCCGCTGGGCGTCGGTGATGCGGCTGTTGCCCAGGGTGGTGGGAGCGCTGTAGCCGGCCGCGTCGTGCGCGGAGTCGGGGGGCGTGGCGCCCTGGGCGGGCCCGGCCGGCTCGGCGGCGGGGGTGGCAGGTGCCACCGGCGCCTCGGGCGGCAGCGGGTACGAGCCCGAGGCGCCCTGCGGCGACAGATGGGGCGGCAGGTAGGCGGTCTCGGCGGCGGCCGGAACGGGCTGCACGGGCTGGGCCGGCTGGGCCGGCTGGGCCGGCTGCGCGTGCCGGGCCGACTGGATGACCGGCTGGTACCGGGTGTCCCAGGTCTGGCCCTCCCACGTCTGCGCGACAGCGGGGTCCTGCGGACCGTGGGCCGCGGACGCGGCGGGCTCCTGCGCGTAACCACCCGGCCAGGCCTGCCCGGGGCCCGCCTGCGGTGCCTGGGGGGCCTGCGGTGCCTGGCTCTGGTCGTACACGCCCTGCGCCTGCTGCGGGGATCCGTACGACGGATACGAGGGCTGCTGACCGTACGGCTGCGCACCGTAGGCCTCTCCCCCGTACGGCTGCGCACCGTACGACTGCGGCGCACCGTACGGCTGCGCACCGTACGACTGGTCGCCGTACGACTGGTCGCCGTACGGCTGCGCACCGTGTGCCTGCGGCTCCCGGCCGTCCGACGGGTCGTCGTGGCCCGGACCGTACCCGTGACGCGGGTCCTGTCCGTACGGATGCTGCTGATCGTTGCTGCTCATGTTCTGCGGTTCACCCTCCTGCGAACGGCGGGAGCACCTCGACCGTGCCGCCCTCGGCAAGGCGTACGGTCTCATGGCCGCGGGTCCCCACGGGGTCACCGTCGATGAGGAACGAGCACCTTTGCAGCACTCGGGTGAGCTCTCCGGGGTGCCGTTCACGCACGGCGTCGAGCGCCTCGGCGAGGGTCGCAGCCGTGTACGGCTCCTCCGCGGTCCCGGCCGCGGCCTTGGCGGCGGCCCAGTAGCGGATGGTTCCCGCAGGCATGGCGCCACTCCTCTCGTCTCTCGTCAGCTGTCCATCATCGGTCACGGCGCCGTCGCCCAGTCGGCGATGCGGGTGAGCAAGGTCTCGTCCGCGGCGTTCTCCGCATGCCCCATGCCGCGCTCCAGCCACAGTTCGGCACCGTCGCCCGCCGCGTCGGCCAGCGAGCGCGGGTGGTCCAGCGGGAAGTACGGGTCCCGGTCGCCGTGCACGATCAGCAGCGGCGCCGGAGCGATCAACCCGACGGCCTCGACCGGCGAGAGCGGCACCGGATCCCAGGCGTTGCGGTCGATCCGGGTGTGCAGGCCGTAGCGGCCGACCACCCGGCCCATGGGGCGGGTGACCACCCAGTGCAGGCGGCGCATCGGGGCCGTGCCCCGGTAGTACCAGCGGGCGGGGGCGCTCACGGCCACCACCGCATCCGAGTGCGCCTCCGTACGTGCCCCGGTGCGCCCCTCGTGCTCCGCAACGCCACCGGTTTCCGCGTCGTCCGCCGGCCGCGCCGCGTACAGCGCCCCGTGCCGCAGCACCACGGAACCGCCCATCGAGAACCCGACGGTCACCACCCGGCGGTGTCCGAGCGCCCGCGCCCACGCCACCGCCGCCGCCAGATCCAGCACCTCGCGGTCGCCCACCGTCGACCGCCCGCCGGACCCGCCGTGCCCCCGGAACGAGAACGTGACCACGGCCGCACGCCCGGCGAACACCCCGGCGGCACGGCGCACCGCGGGCCTGTCCACCGAACCGGTGAAACCGTGCGCGAGCACGATCGCAGTACCGTCGAAGGATGCCCCCGCAGCGGCCCCGGCACCCGCCGTACACGGTTCGTACACCGCCTCGATCCGCACCCCGTCATCGGTACGCAATGTGGTGCGCAGGGGACCGGGCGTGATCGAGGGAACAGCGGAACTCCGAAATCGCCCCTCGGACACAGAACTCATGTGGGCTATTGTGCTGGGAAGAGGATCCGGGCAGAGCAGCCCCCGGGTCCTTTTGTGCTTTCCAGGCGTTGTTACGGCGACGTTTCCACAAGCTCAGCGGTCCCAGGGCGCGGGACCGCACCCGTGGGACCAGCACGAAACATACGAAGAAGTGCCGCATACTCCCCCGGGCCCGGCCCGGGAGTGCCCCTCTCGCAGGGAACGAGGAGGACCGACGTAATGGGCGAGCGAACCGTGCACGATCATCGACCGACGACCCAGGCAGGTGGGCGGCGATGAGTTCACTGCTGCTCCTGACGAATGCCCTTCAACCGTCGACGGAGGTGCTTCCCGCCCTCGGTCTCCTGCTTCACAGCGTGCGGGTGGCGCCGGCCGAAGGCCCCGCTCTCGTCGACACGCCCGGTGCCGACGTCATCCTGATCGACGGCCGCCGCGATCTCCCCCAGGTGCGGTCGCTCTGCCAGCTGCTGCGGTCCACCGGGCCGGGCTGTCCGCTGATCCTCGTCGTGACGGAGGGCGGTCTCGCGGCCGTCACCGCCGACTGGGGCATCGACGACGTACTGCTGGACACGGCGGGACCGGCCGAGGTCGAGGCCCGGCTGCGGCTGGCCACCGGCCGGCAGCAGATCACCGCCGACGACTCCCCGATGGAGATCCGCAACGGCGACCTCTCGGTCGACGAGGCCACGTACAGCGCGAAGCTGAAGGGCCGGGTCCTGGACCTGACCTTCAAGGAATTCGAACTGCTCAAGTACCTGGCGCAGCACCCGGGCCGGGTCTTCACCCGCGCCCAGCTGCTCCAGGAGGTCTGGGGCTACGACTACTTCGGCGGCACACGCACGGTCGATGTCCATGTGCGACGGCTGCGCGCCAAGTTCGGCCCCGAGCACGAGTCGCTGATCGGCACGGTCCGCAACGTCGGCTACCGCTTCGTGGCACCCGAGAAGGTGGAGCGCGCGGCCGAGGAGGCGAAGGACCGGGCCGCGGCGAGGGCGGCCGTCGAACCCGTAACCCGTTCGGAGCAATCACGGGCTGCCGGGATGCCGGAAGAAGCCCCGGTCCGGCCTGCCGGAAGGTAGGTATATCCGCGTAGACTGCCGCGCGTGGCCAAGGTGACGCGGGACGATGTGGCGAGACTGGCGGGGACGTCGACCGCGGTCGTCAGCTACGTCATCAACAACGGACCGAGGCCGGTCGCCCCGGCCACGCGCGAGCGGGTACTCGCCGCGATCAAGGAGCTGGGCTACCGGCCGGACCGGGTTGCCCAGGCGATGGCCTCGCGGCGGACCGATCTCATAGGGATGATCGTGCCGGACGCCCGGCAGCCGTTCTTCGCGGAAATGGCGCACGCGGTCGAACAGGCCGCCGCCGAGCGCGGAAAGATGGTGCTCGTCGGCAACTCCGACTACCGCGACGAGCGCGAGGTCCACTATCTGCGGGCCTTCCTCGGCATGCGGGTCTCCGGCCTGATCCTGGTCAGCCAGGGCCCCAGCGAGCGGGCGGCGGCCGAGATAGAGGCGTGGGACGCGCGGGTCGTGCTGCTGCACGAGCGGCCGGAGGCGATCGACGACGTCGCGGTCGTCACCGACGACGTCGGCGGGGCCCAGCTCGCCACCCGGCATCTGCTGGAGCACGGCAACGAGTACGTGGCCTGCCTCGGCGGCGTGGAGTCCACCCCGGCGGTCGGTGACCCGGTCGCCGACCACGTCGAGGGCTGGCGCCGGGCGATGCACGAGTCGGGACGCTCGACGGAGGGGCGGCTCTTCCAGGCCCCGTACAACCGTTACGACGCCTATCAGGTGGCGCTGAAGCTGCTCGCCGGGCCGGACCGGCCGCCGGCGATCTTCTGCTCGACGGACGACCAGGCCATCGGTGTGCTGCGGGCCGCGCGCGAGCTGCGGATCGATGTGCCCGGGGAGCTCGCGGTGGCGGGCTTCGACGACGTGAAGGAAGCCGGTCTGACCGATCCGCCGCTGACGACGGTCTTCTCGGACCGCCCGGCGATGGCACGGGCCGCGGTGGACCTGGTGCTCGACGACTCGCTGCGGGTGTCGGGGTCGCGGCGGGAGCGGCTGAAGCAGTTCCCCTCGGCGCTGGTGGTACGGCGCTCCTGCGGCTGCGGGGAGCCGACGGCCAGGTAGTCCGGGCCTCGGGCCGCCACACTCCTTATATCGGGCATACGAGGTTCTGCCGGGCTTCTCAGGACGTGCTCAGGGTTCTCTCATCTTCGCCGGACACGCTCATAGGCATGACAGAGAGCCAGCGCCCGAGCGGCGAGTACCCGATGTACCCCTCGTACGGCAACGGCGACGCGGCCTACCCGCCGCCGCCGTCATACCGGCCCGCGCAGCCGATCGCGACGGGCCCCGGAACCACCGTGTGGCCCGGCGGGAACGGCGGCGACGGGCACGGCGGCGACGGAGGCAGCGGACCCGCCTTCCCGCCGCCCGCGCCGCCGGAGCCGGCCGCGCCCCGGCACCGGGCCAGGCGGCCGGTCGCCCTGCTGGCGGCCGTGGCCATCGCGGCGGCGATCGTCGGCGGCGGCACCGCCACCGTCATCGAGCAGCTCACCGGCAACGGCTCGAACAGCGCGGCCGGCAGTGTCATCCCCGGCACCACCGTCTCGCAGAGCAGCAAGGGCACCGTCGCCGGTGTCGCCAAGGCCGTCTCGCCGATGATCGTCGAGATCAACGCGACCTCGACCGCGGGCGAGTCCACCGGCTCCGGCGTGATCATCACCTCCGACGGCGAGATCGTCACCAACAACCACGTCATCTCCGGCGCCTCGTCGGTCAAGGTGTCGCTCAGCACGGGCCGGACGTACACCGCCGACGTGGTCGGCACCGACCCCGACAAGGACCTCGCGCTCATCAAGCTCCGGGGCGCGAGCGGCCTGAAGACGGCCACGCTGGGCGACTCCTCGGCGGTCGCGGTCGGCGACCAGGTCGTCGCGATCGGCTCGCCCGAGGGCCTCACCGGCACCGTCACCAGCGGCATCGTCTCCGCCCTCGACCGCGATGTCACCGTCGCCAAGGAGAACGGCAGCGGCCAGGGGCAGAGCGGCGGCGAGCAGTGGCCGTTCGAGTTCGGCGGCCGGCAGTTCAACGGCGACACCGGCAACTCCACCACCACGTACAAGGCCATCCAGACCGACGCCTCGCTCAACCCCGGCAACTCCGGCGGCGCGCTCATCAATATGAACGGCGAGATCATCGGCATCAACTCCGCGATGTACTCGGCGAGTTCGGCCGGCGGATCCGACAGTTCGAGCGCGGGCAGCGTGGGTCTCGGCTTCGCCATCCCGGTGAACACGCTCAAGGCCGACCTCGACACCCTGCGGGCCGGCAACAGTTCCTGAGGAGACACTCATGCACCACCCCGCCCACACCCCCACCGGCCCGGCCGACCTTGCTCTGCCCCTCGCCCTCGTCATGGAACGGGCCGCGCACGGGCCGCGCCGGGTCCCTGAGGTCCGTACCACCACCGATCGCGGGCGCCGGGCCGCACGACGACGCGCCATGGCCGTGCGAGGCTGAGAGGCGGAAGGCACAGCAGTACGGGAACGAGAAGAGGACAACGAGCGATGAGCCCCGCCGAAGACGATCCGCAGCGCATCCTGATCGTCGACGACGAGCCCGCCGTACGCGAGGCCCTGCAACGCAGTCTCGCGTTCGAGGGCTACGGCACCGAGGTGGCCGTCGACGGTCTCGACGCCCTCGCCAGGGCCGAGTCGTACGCCCCCGACCTCATCGTCCTCGACATCCAGATGCCCCGGATGGACGGCCTGACCGCCGCCCGCCGGCTCCGCTCCACGGGCACCACCACCCCCATCCTGATGCTCACCGCCCGCGACACCGTCGGCGACCGGGTCACCGGTCTCGACGCGGGCGCCGACGACTACCTGGTCAAGCCCTTCGAGCTGGACGAGCTCTTCGCCCGCATCCGGGCCCTGCTGCGCCGCAGCTCGTACGCGGCCGCGGCGGGCGGCGGCGTCCCCGACGACGATGTGCTGGCCTTCGCGGACCTCCGGATGAACCTCGCCACCCGCGAGGTCACCCGGGGCACCCGCCGGGTCGAGCTGACCCGCACGGAGTTCACCCTCCTGGAGATGTTCCTGGCCCATCCGCGGCAGGTGCTGACCCGCGAGCAGATCCTGAAGGCGGTGTGGGGCTTCGACTTCGAGCCGAGCTCCAACTCCCTGGACGTGTACGTGATGTACCTGCGCCGCAAGACGGAGGCGGGTGGCGAACCGCGCCTCGTGCACACGGTGCGGGGGGTCGGCTACGCGCTCCGCTCCGGCGGCGGTGACGGATGACCGGGGCGCTGCGTCGGCTCCGCGCCCTTCCGCTGCGCTCCCGGCTCGCACTGCTGGTGGCCACGGCGGTCGCGGTCGCGGTCGCGGCGGTCGCGGCGGCCTGCTGGGTCGTGACGAGGGTGCAGCTGGAGAGCCAGCTGGATGCCTCGCTGCGCAATGTCACGGTCAGCGAGGTCTACATGCAGCAGCTGTTCGTCGCATGCACCCACCCCGACCGGGCGACCGTCCCGCCGGTCGGAGGGACGTACACCGTGCAGCTCGTCACCGTGTCCGGGAGCACCTGCACCTCCGCCGGGGCCTCGCCGATCGGTGTGACGGCCGCCGACATCGCCGTGGCCGCCGGTGTACGGGACAACGCCCTGCACACGGCCGCCACGAAGAGCGGCAAGAAGATGCGCGTGTACACGTACGCGTACGAGACCCACAACCCGGCGCCCGGCCTGGCCCCGGGGAGCTTCGCGGTCTCCGTCGCCCGTCCGATGAGCGAGATCGACGACCCGCTCTCCACCCTCGCCTGGGTCCTCCTGGTCGTCTCCGGCATCGGCGCCGTCGGCGCCGGCGCGGCCGGTCTCTGGGTGGCCCGCACCGGGCTGCGCCCCGTCGACGAGCTCACCGAGGCCGTCGAGCACGTCGCCCGTACCGAGGACCTCACCGTCCGCATCCCGGTCGACGGCGAGGACGAGATCGCCCGGCTGTCCCGCTCCTTCAACTCGATGACCGCGTCGCTGGCCAGCTCCCGCGACCGCCAGGCCCAGCTGATCGCCGACGCGGGGCACGAGCTGCGGACCCCGCTGACGTCCCTGCGCACCAACATCGAGCTCCTCGCCCGCAGCGACGACACCGGCCGCGCCATCCCGCCCGACGACCGCAGGGCCCTGATGACCTCGGTCAAGGCGCAGATGACCGAGCTGGCCTCGCTCATCGGCGACCTCCAGGAACTGGCCCGCCCCGACGCCCCCGGCCCCGGCCCGCTCCAGGTCGTCGCGCTGCACGACATCGCGGACACGGCCCTGGAACGCGCCCGGCTGCGCGGACCCGAGCTGACCATCAGGGCGGACCTGACCCCTTGGTACGTACGGGCCGAGCCCGCCGCGCTGGAGCGGGCGGTGGTCAACGTCCTGGACAACGCGGTCAAGTTCAGCCCGCCCCACGGCACGATCGAGATCGCCCTGCGCGACGGCGAACTGACCGTCCGGGACCAGGGACCCGGCATCCCCGCCGACGAACTCCCCCACGTCTTCGAACGCTTCTGGCGCTCCCCCTCCGCCCGCCAGCTCCCCGGCTCGGGCCTGGGGCTGTCGATCGTCGCCCGCACGGTCCAGCAGTCGGGCGGCGAGATCACCCTGCGCCCGGCGGCGGACGGTCCGGGCACGGTCGCCTCGATCCGGCTGCCGGGGGCGCCGCAGCCGCCGCCGGAACTCTGAGCGCGGGCCCTCAGCCCCCCGGGTTGTGCCGGATCAGGGATTCGACCAGGCCGGACCGGGTGGCGGGGAAGTCCAGCGGGACGATGCCGAGGCCGGTCCAGCCGGCTGCCTCCGAGCCGTCCAGGAACGACTGCACCTGCGGGTTGAGCCGGTCCGCGTTCCAGCGCGGCGGCATCAGGGCGGCCGTGCTGACGTAGTTCATGTACAGCTTCCCGGGCTGCTGGGCGGCCTTGCGGAACTGGGCCTCGATCTTCGGGTACTTGGCGAACGGCTCCGCCATGTAGTCGTCCTGGATGTCGAAGAGTTCCGAATCGGCGTACCGGACACCGGGCAGCCCGCCGTTGTCGGCCAGCAGCACGACCTTGCCGCGCGCCTCGCCCAGCGAGGGCAGTGCCGGGTCGATACGGAACAGGGGCCGCCAGCCCCTGCCGTCGAGGTAGTCGTCGAAGACCGCCCGGAACGCCGCGTCGCTCTCCTCCGAGTACTCCTGCTTGACCCGCATCAGCACGGTCTCGGTGGGGTGCGCCGCCAGGAAGTCCCAGCAGGCGCCCAGCACATCGCCGAACATCAGGTTCTGGTACGAGGCCCCGTGATGGATCGCGAAGGAGCCGCCGGTGATCCGGCACCGTACGTCGAGGAAGCGCAGCCCGCTGTTCAACTGCTCGGCGACGGTGGTGTTCTGGCACTCGGTCCACGGGCCGCCGTAGCGGGCACCGGTGTCGTGCGAGCCGGGGATCGTGAGGCGTTGCAGCGCGGTGGCGTCGGGGATGGCGCCCATCCAGTCCTGCGTGGTGAGGACCTGGCGGGTCGCGGCACCCGCGGGGCCCGTGCCGATCAGGACGGTGGCGGTGGCGGCGAGGGCGCCGGCCAGGAAGTTCCGGCGCGTGGCGGTGTACGGGCTCATGCGGGGGGTGCCTCCGTCTGCCGTGGGGGGTCAGCCGTCAGATTATGACGGGTGCACGTCACTACGGGAACAGGGCCGCGTCACGGAGGCGGTGCCGCGTCGCGGGCTCAGGCCGAGCCCGTGAGCAGGTCCAGCCCCAGCGGGGTGCAGGAGTGCCAGACCGCCTTGCCCTCGCGCTGGGTGACGATGAGTCGTGCGTCCCGGAGCGCCTTCGCGTGTTCGGAGGCCGACGACTTGCTGATGTCCAGTTCCCGGGCGATGTCCGTGGTGGTGAGCTGCTGGGTGAGCAGGCCGAGAGCCGCGGCCCTGGTCCGTCCCAGCAGGGCGCTCAGTGGATGGTCCTCGCCGTCGCGTGCGCCCAGCAGCGGCAGCGGTGTCAGCGCCGGGTAGATGAGGACGCTCGGGGCGTCGTCGTGCACGGCCATCAGGGGCGGGCCGTCCCACACGGCGGACGGCAGCAGGACCAGGCCGTGTCCGGTCAGGGTGACCTCGGCCTCCTTGGCGCAGTCGAGGACCAGGGTCGTCCCGTGCCAGCGGCCACCGGGGATGAGACCGGCCAGCGTCGCGCGCATCCCGTGTTCGGCGAGCTGCCGGGTGCGCCAGGCGCGCTCGGCGTCGAAGCCCGACCGGATGCGGCTCCAGGACGGGGCCACGAGGCCCGTGTACGCCGACCGGAGCGACCGCTCCAGCTCCTGCCAGGCGGCCGTGTCCCGGTCCGCCAGCCCGCGAAGCCACGGGGTGACCGACATGCTCGTCCGGCACACCCGGTCCAGTTCGCCGCGGACGGTGTCCGTGGGGGCCGACAGGACCGCGTCCAGGCCGTCCTCCAGTCCTCGGCTCACCGGGTCGAGGAACATCGGCCCCGTCGCCGTCGGCGGCACCAGCTCCAGCAGCCTGCGCGCCTCGCGCGGAAAGCCCGCCCGGACCGTGCGATGCCACCGTCCGAAGACCGGTGAGACCTCCCGCTGAGCCATCGCGGCCACCAGGACCAGCTCCATCAGCGGCGCAGGCCCGGTCGCGAACGTCACCCCCAACAGGTCCTCGGGCGTGAATCGCACACTGAGCATCCGTCCCCCTCGTTCCGGCGCCGGGCCTCTCCCGGTGTCGCCCCATGGTTCGGCCAGAACCGAACAGATCGCCGTCCGCCGGCCCGGTCCCGACCATGGGACACGCAACGCATTCGAGGGTGGCCTCGGCCCTCCTCGGGCGGAAGCACCAATTCGGCCCCGTGCGAACCGCTCGCACCGGGCCGGGCCCGGACCGACGGGGGTGGGCTCCCGCAGCCGTCCACGCGGCTGCGGGAGCCGAGTGTCCGGCAGCCCATCCGTACGCACGAGAATCACAGGAGTCACAGATGAACCTGTTACGAACCTTCTCCCTGAAGCGGACGACCCTGGCGGCCACCGCCGTGGCCGCGGTCGGCGCCGTCACGCTCGGGCTCGCGCCCACGGCCAGTGCGTCATCGCAGAACATCGACACCTGGTCGTCGTTCTGGCAGCCCTGCGGCACCTATATGTGCCTCTACTACAGCCCCGGCCTCAAGAATGCGAGCTGGACACCGACCCGGACCTCCGACGCGGACCTCGCCGGCAACAAGTTCGCCAACCACGGCACGGGCTCGGCCGGCGCCGGGCAGGTGGTGCGCAACAACGCCGCCTCCATGGGCAACCACACCACCAACTGCCACGTCACGGTCTTCTCCAAGACCAGCTTCCACGGCAACACCAACTGGCTCCGGGCCGGGCACGCGGGGAACCTGACGACCCTGCGCAACGACAACGCCTCGATCCGGGTGGACGGCTGCACCTGAGCCCGCCCACCCCGCACCACCGCCCCGCCCGCTCCGCACCTCGCACGCAGTGCGGGGCGGGCGGGCCCCGGCCGGACGGCCACAGGAGCGGACCGACCAAGGAGTTGATCGTGGCAGCACCACGCGTGAACACGGAACGGGCCGCGTTCCGGCGCCGTACGGCATGGCTCGCCGTACTGTCCGCCGCCGCACTCGCCGCCCCGTTCCTCGTCTCCGGCTGCGGCGGCGGACCGCCGGGCACACCGGCCGACCGGCCGCCCGTCGCCACGCCCGCACCGACCACCACGGTGGGCCTCCGGCTGCCGCTGAACACGTATCTGCCGACACCCGGGGAACAGGCCACCGGCGAATACCTCGTCTACCGCGTGCAGCAGCACTGCATGCGCGGCTACGGCTTCCGCTACCTGCCCCACCTGTCGTCGGATTACATCGGCACCACGGTCGCGACCTGGCGTGAGTACGAGTCGCGCCGCTACGGAATCAGCGAGCTGACCATCGCCGCACGGCGCGGATACCACCTCGCCGACGCGCCCGCCGAAACCCGTGCCCCGCAGGCCGCCACCACCCTTTCGATCCCGGAACGCGAAGTGCTGTCGGGCCGCGCACCCGACGGACGGAGGATGACAACACCCGTACGGAACAAGGACGTTCCCGACGGCGGATGCGCCGGGCTGGCCGAGCGCACCGTGCACGGGGACCGAACGGCAGAGGTCCAGCGGGGCTACGACCTGGTGGCCCGGCTGCGCGGTGAGGCATTCGACCGCTCGCGCCCCGACCCCCGCGTCGCGGCGGTGAACCGGAAGTGGTCCTCCTGCATGCGGGGCAAGGGGTTCGCCTACCGCGACCCCGACGCGGCGATCGACGATCCGCGCTGGGACCTGCTGAGCCCCGGCCCGAGCCGTGCGGAGGTCGCCGTCGCCACCGCCGACATCTCCTGCAAGCTGCGGACCAATCTGCTGGGGGTGAACTTCGCCGTCGAGGCGGAGTACGAGAACGCCGCCATCGACGCACACCCGCGGGAGCTGGCGAAGGTACGTGACCACAAGGCCGCCGAGGCCGAACTGCTCCCCGGCCTGATGCGCAGGTACGACCGGGCCTCACAGCCCTCGTGAGAGGAGCCCGCCCTCACGCGTCCCGGAACGGTCGGTTCCCCGCGCCGAGGGCATGGGCCGCCACGTCACAGGGCGATCAGCCCGGCTGTCGTCTCCGTGAAGCCGCAGGCATCGAAGTAGAACGGACGCAGGTGTTCCTCGAAGTCGACGTGCAGCCACTCGCACCGCGCGGCACGGGCTTCCTCGGCCGCCTTCGCGACGAGCGCGGCGCCGACTCCTCTCGCCCGGCCGTGCCCGGCGACGACCGTGTCCAGGATGAAGGCATGGGCTCCGCCGTCCCAGAGGACGTTGACGAAGCCGATCAGGCTGCCGTCCTCCCACGCGCAGACCCAGCCCAGGCTGTGACGCTCAAGCCGTGCTCGCCAGTCAATCCCGGCGACCGGGTGACCGAAGCCATCGGCGTGCAGCGCGCTGAGGGAGGCGTTGTCGAAGTCGCCCCGCCACTCGTACGTGATGGTCACGCCCCGATCGTAGGTCCCGCGGCTTCCCGTACCGCAAGACGGTCCGGGCCACGCACGCGAGGGGCGGTGGGCCCGCCGGCCCACCGCCCCGCTCACCCGCGTACGGGAGTTACTGGATGACCGTGATCCGGTCCGTCGCCGGCGGGGCCAGCGGTGCCTCGGCCGAGGAGTGCGCCGCCAGGTAGGCGTTGAAGACGTCCAGGTCGGACGGGCCGACCAGCTTGTTCGTGCCCTGGCCGAGCGCCGCGAAGCCGTCGCCGCCGCCTGCCAGGAACTCGTTCATCGCGACGCGGTAGCTCTTGGCGGGGTCGATCGCCTCGCCGTTCAGCTTGATCGTGTCGGTGACCACGCGGGCCGCGCCCGTCTTCGTCATGTCCAGGGTGTAGGTGAGGCCCTTCGAGACCTGGAGGATCTTCGGGCTGGCCTCGTTGGAGCCGCTGACCTGCTGCTGGAGCGCTTCGATCAGCTGGGCGCCGGTCAGGTCGACGACGTTCATCATGTTGGTGAAGGGCTGCACGGTGAACGACTCCCCGTACGTCACCACCCCATCGCCCTCGCTGCCGGACGCCTTGTGCACCAGGTCCGCGCGGATACCGCCCGGGTTCATGAAGGCGACGACCGCCCCGCCCTTGTCCGCCGGGGCCAGGCCCTCCAGCTGGGCGTCGGCGATCAGGTCGCCGAGCGGCTTCTCGGGGGCCGTGGAGCCGCGGCCGTTGATGTCCGCGGTGATGTAGCCCTGCGGCCTGTTCGAGATGGGTGCCGCGAGGGTGTTCCAGCGGGCGATCAGGGCCGTCATGTCATTGGCCTTGGGCTGGTCCCGGCTGACGACGTGGTTCGCCGACTTCGGGTTCTTGGCACCGGCCGACTTCACCGACGTACGGACGATGTCCTTGGTGCGGCGGTCGTAGGTGAGCGTCGTGTCGGTGTAGAGCTTGCCGAAGGAGGACGCCGAGGTGACCATGCGCGGGTTGCCCGACGGGTCCGGGACGGTGCAGACGTACGCCTGGTGGGTGTGGCCCGTGACCAGGGCGTCGACCTTGGGCGTGATGCCCTTGGCGATGTCGACGATCGGCCCGGAGATGCCGTCACCGGCGCCGGAGCTGTCGCAGTCGTAGTTGTACGAGGTGGAGGCCGGGGCCCCGCCCTCGTGGATCAGCGCGACGATGGACTTGACGCCCTGCCGGTCCAGCTCCTTGGCGTACTTGTTGATCGTCTCGATCTCGTCGTGGAACTTCAGGCCCTTGACGCCGTTGGCCGTGACGATGTTCGGCGTGCCCTCCAGGGTCACCCCGATGAAGCCGACCTTGACGCCGTTCTTCTTCCAGACCGTGTAGGGCTTGAGGATCGGCTTGCCGGTCTTCTCGCTCGTCACGTTGGCGGCGAGGTAGGGGAAGTCGGCGCCCTTGAACTTCTTGTTCTTCTCGTAGCACCCCTCGACCGGGTGGCAGCCGCCGTTCTGGAGGCGGGCCAGCTCGGTGGCGCCCTCGTCGAACTCGTGGTTGCCGACGCTCGTCACATCGAGGTCGATCTTGTTGAGCGCCTCGATGGTCGGCTCGTCGTGGAAGAGACCGGACAGCAGCGGGCTCGCGCCCACCATGTCGCCACCGGCCGCGGTGATCGAGTACGGGTGCCCCTTGCGCGCGGTGCGCAGCGAGGAGGCGAGGTACTCGATGCCACCGGCCGGAATCGCCTTGGTGGTGCCGTCGGCCTGCGTCTCGTTGACCGTGCCCGCGGAGCCGGCCGGCGGCTCCAGGTTCCCGTGCAGGTCGTTGAAGGACAGCAGCTGCACGTCGACGGTACGGCCGGGCTTGTGGTGCCCGTGCCCGTGTCCATGGCCGTGGCGGTCCTGGGCGCCGGCCGGCATCGCGGCGACGAGCGCGCCGACGGTGGCGAGCCCGGCCGCGGCGGCGAGCACCCGCCGGGGCGCGCGGTTCTTCTGCGGTGTCGCTGACATCGGTCCCCTTGTGAGTTCAGCGGGAGGTTCGAAAGTGGTGACGAGTCTGGAGACTTCGTGCGCAGCCTAGGGTCAACGCGCGTAGCGCGACAGGTTTCCCGGGTTACGAACTGGTTGCCATGCGGTGGGTACGGCCCCGAACGGCCACACCTCACTCGTATGGCTCACATATGCGGGCAGAAACGTCCCGGCATGCATGTACGACGCAGGCCTGTACGCCATGGACGACGAACCGGAATCCAAGGCCGTCGTGCCTGGCCGGCGGGCATCCGAACTGCCACCGGGCTTCCACGGGATGGCCGACGACCTGAAGTCGATCGTGCGCGGCGCGCATGTGTGGGCCCAGCTGAAGGTCAACACCGAGATGCTCCGGATGTACTGGGAGATCGGGCGGACGATCCTGGCGCGACAGCGGGAGGAGAAGTGGGGCGCCGAGGTCATCGCCCGCATTGCCGCCGAGCTGAAGGCGGAGTTCCCGACCCAGCGGGGGTTCAGTACGCGGAACCTCCAGTACATGCAGCAGATGGCCCGAACATGGCCCGAACGGTTTGCGCAACAGGCTGTTGCGCAATTGCCATGGGGCCACATCGCCACCCTCATGACTTCCTGCAAGACCCGCCCTGAGCTGGACTTCTACGCCCAGCACGCAGTCCGCAACGGCTGGTCCCGGGACGATCTGACCTCGGCGATCCACCACGCCCTGCACCTCTCCCACGCCGCCGCGATCAACAACTTCGACGCCGCCATCCCCGAGCGGTCCGAGGCCGCGAAGGAGATCATCAAGGACCCGTACCGGCTCGACTTCACCGAACTGGGCGGCCGGCACACGGAGCGGGACTGGAGGACGCCCTCGTGGCCCACCTCGTCGGGTTCCTCACCGAGCTGGGCGTGGGCTTCGCCTTCGTGGGGCGGCAGTACCCCGTGGTCGTGGGCGACAGCGAATACCGCATCGACCTGCTCTTCTACCACTGCAAGCTGCACTGCTACGTCGTGCTGGAACTGAAGACCCGAAAAGCTCACCCCGAGCACTTCGGGCAGCTCGGGTTCTATGTGTCCGTGGTCGACGATCTGGTGCGGGACAAGGAGTTCGACGGGCCCACCATCGGCATTCTCATCGCCGAGAGCCGCGACCGGTCGATGGTCGAGTACGCGTTGCGCGGCCACAACCAGCCGCTGGCCGTCAGCACCTACGCCGGTCTGCCCGACCGCGTGCGCGAGCTGCTGCCCAGTGCCGAAGATCTCTCCCGTATCGCCGACGGTGTACTGAACACGCCGCAGACCACGGCCTGAGTCCCGAAGCACCCGCACACCACCCCGGCACCCACCCCGCCCCCGTACGCTCGTAGGCATGACGACTGACACACCCCTCCCCGCCCCCGGACGCGAGATCCGGACGCTCGACGTGCTCTCCCCCGAGCAGGCGGAAGCCGTATCCGATCTGCTCGCCGAGGCGGCCCGGTCCGACGGCCGGCAGGCCGTGTCGGAGCAGGGGCGGCTGCAGCTGCGGGGCGGGCGGCGCGAGGGGGTGCGGCATCTGCTGCTGAGCAGCGGCCCGGTCCTGGTCGGGTACGCGCAGCTGGAGGACACCGACCCCGTCGAGGCCCCGGCCGCCGAGCTGGTCGTGCATCCGGCGTACCGCGGGCAGGGCCATGGGCGGGCTCTGGGCGCGGCGCTGCTCGCCACGACCGGGAAGCGGCTGCGGGTGTGGGCGCACGGCGGGAAGTCCGCGGCGCGGCATCTCTCGCAGGTCCTCGGCCTCTCGCTCTTCCGCGAACTGCGCCAGCTGCGCCGCCCGTTGAGCCCGCTGGGCATCGGCGAGCCCACGCTGCCGCCGGGCGTCACCGTCCGCACCTTCGTGCCCGGTGAGGACGACGCCGCCTGGCTCGCGGTGAACCGTGCCGCCTTCGCCCACCACCCGGAGCAGGGTTCGCTGACCCAGCGCGACCTGGACGACCGCAAGGCGGAGCCGTGGTTCGACCCGAAGGGGTTCTTCCTGGCCGAGCGCGACGGCGAGCTGATCGGCTTCCACTGGACGAAGACGCACGCCGAGGAGCAGCTCGGTGAGGTGTACGTCGTCGGCATCCTGCCCGACGCGCAGGGCGGCGGACTCGGCAAGGCGCTCACCGCGATCGGGCTGCGCCATCTGGCCGCCCAGGGGCTGCCGACCGCGATGCTCTACGTGGACGCGGACAACAAGGCGGCGCTGGCCGTCTACGAGCGGATGGGCTTCGTGACGCACGAGGTGGACCTGATGTACCGCACGGAGTCCTGAAGCAGGGGCCGGAACAGGCACAACTCCCCCGGGGGCGGCGTCGCTTGACGCCGCCCCCGCTTTACGCCACCCTTTCACTACTCAATTAGTGAAAGGGGTGAACATGGCAGAGTCCGCAGCGGTCGAGTACCGCATCGACCGGCGCAGCGGCGTCGCCACGTATCTCCAGATCGTCCAGCAGACCAAACAGGCTCTCCGCCTCGGCCTGCTGGAGCCCGGCGACCGGCTGCCCACCGCGCGCGAGGTCGTCGAAGCCACCGCCATCAACCCGAACACCGTGCTCAAGGCCTACCGGGAGCTGGAGCGCGAGGGTCTCGTCGAGGCCCGGCGCGGGCTCGGCACCTTCGTCACCCGGACCCTCGGCGGCGCGGCGGCCGCCGACGACGCACCGCTGCGCGCCGAACTCGCCGACTGGGCCCGCCGGGCCCGCTCGGCCGGGCTGGAGAAGGACGACGTGAGCGCGCTCTTCACCGCCGTACTGGACAGGACTTTCGAGGGGGATCAAGCCGGATGACAGGCGCTGCGATCGAGGCCACCGGCCTCGGCATGAAGTACCGGGGCAGGGGCAGGGGCTGGGCGCTGCGCGACTGCTCCTTCCGGTTGCCCGCCGGGCGGGTGTGCGCCCTCGTCGGGCCCAACGGCGCGGGCAAGTCCACCCTGCTCGCCCTCGCGGCCGGCTTCCTGCGGCCGTCGGAGGGGGCGGTACGGGTGCTGGGTGCATCCCCCGGCCAAGCGCGTGCCCGGACGGCCTTCGTGGCCCAGGACAAGCCGCTGTACCCGCAGTTGACGGTGGCCGCGACGCTCTGGGCCGGCGCCGAGCTGAACCCCGCCACCTGGGACCAGGACACCGCCGAGCGCATCGCCGGGGAGCTCCCGCGCGACGCCGGGGTCCGTGACCTCTCCGGCGGCCAGCGCACCCGGCTCGCCCTGGCCCTCGCACTCGGCAAGCGGCCCGAACTGCTGCTGCTGGACGAGCCGATGGCCGACCTCGACCCGCTCGCCCGCCACCAGCTGATGGGCGCCCTGATGGCGGAGGCCGCCGAGCACGCCACCACCATCGTGATGTCCTCGCACATCCTCACCGAGCTGGAGGGCGCCTGCGACTACCTCCTGCTCGTCGACGGCGGCCGGGTCCGCCTCGGCGGCGGGACGGAGGACATCCTCGCCGCGCACACCCTGCTCACCGGTCCGGTACGGGACACCGCACCGCACACCGTCGTCGAGTCCCGCACCGCGGGACGGCTGCAGACCACACTCGTACGGAGGCAGGGCCCCGTGGACACCACCGTCTGGGAGGCCGCCGAGCCTTCGCTGGAGGAGCTGCTGCTGGCGCACCTCCGGTCACCGGAAGCGCCCGCCCTGCTGACGCCCGGCGCGGAGGCCGGCCGGGAGGTGAGCGCCGCATGAGCGCAATCGCCCTGCGCGGCCCGGAACGGGTCGTCCTCGCCCAGCACCGATGGGCCCTGTGGGTCATGGGAGTGCTTCCCGTCCTGGCCCTCGCCGCCCTTACCGGCACCTGGCTGTGGACCGAGCACGTCGTGGACGCCTTCGCCTCGACCGGCTGCTCGGTCGTGCACACGACGCCCGACTGCGGTGACACGGTCGAGACGTACCTGAACCGTCGGCTGTGGATGCAGGACGTCCTCAGCTGGTCGGGCCTGCTGATGTTGGTCCTCCCCGCCTTCGTCGGGATCTTCGTGGCGGGCCCGGTGATCGCCCGCGAGCTGGAGAGCGGCACGTACCAGCTCGCGTGGACACAGTCCGTGACACCCGCCCGCTGGCTCGCCGCCAAACTCGCCGTGCCCACCGTCGTGACGCTGGTCTCCGTCTCCGTACTGTCGGCCGCCTGCACCTGGGCCCAGGGCCGGGCCGACAGGGCGCACCAAGGACAGGAATGGCACGAGCGCACCGTGTACGGCTCGATGGGCACCGTCCCCATCGGCTACGCCCTGTGCATGCTGGCCCTCGGCGCACTCGTCGGCCTGGTGCTGCGACGGACCCTCACGGCGATGGTCGTGACGGTGATCGGGTACGGCGCCCTGGTGGCGGCCTTCAACTCCGTGCGCAACAACCTGTGGCCGACCCTGACGGACACGTTCAAGCAGGGGAGCGACTACCGGTTCCCCGACGGGGCGATCGATGTCGGGACGGGCTGGCTGACCCACTCCGGCCGTCGGCTGCCCCATGACGCGTGCCTGGAGTGGGCCCCCGGCTTCAAGCAGTGCCTGGCCGAGAAGAACATCGACCTCCGCTACTTCGACTACCACCCCGCCTCGCACTTCTGGCCCCTCCAGCTCGTCGAGACCGGCATCCTGCTCGCCCTGGCCGCCCTCGCCGTCGCACTCGCCTTCCGGGTGCTGCGCCGCCGTCACGGCTGACGTCGCCGCGTTCCGGGCCCTCCCGGGGGCCCGGAAACGGTTCATATGACCAATCCGCGCACGGCACACCGCTTCCTGCACGTCATGTCGCCGTTACCAGCCATTCAGAAGCGCTTGCGACCCTCTCGAAATGCAGCCAGCTGTGCCGACCCCCCGCAACGGGAGAAATCCCGGCGGAGACCGCACGAACGACGTCAACCGTGCGTTCCCCGCGATCTCCGCACCCTCCGGCGCGCCCCGGGAGCCATCCGCGCGGAACAATAGGGCCATGAGCCAGCAGCCCAGCTCCGAGGTACCGGTCCAGTCCACCGTGCAGCCGTCGGTCGGCTCCCTCGCCGCACACCGGCCGCACGCCGTCGCCGCGTCCAACGGCGCCGCACTGTCGACCGCGGCCGATCTGGATCCCGATATCGACGCCGACGTCGACGCGTACGAACCCGATGTCGACGGCGACGAGCTGCCCCAGGGCCGCTTCCTGGACCGCGAGCGCAGTTGGCTCGCGTTCAACGAACGAGTGCTCGAACTGGCCGAGGACCCGGCTACCCCCCTACTCGAACGGGCTAATTTCCTCGCCATCTTCGCCTCCAACCTGGACGAGTTCTTCATGGTCCGGGTGGCCGGTCTGAAGCGCCGTATCGCCACCGGCGTCGCCACCCGTTCCGCCTCCGGACTCCAGCCCCGCGAGGTCCTGGACCTGATCTGGACCCGCTCGCGCGAACTCATGGCCCGGCACGCCGCCTGCTACCAGCAGGACGTCGCCCCCGCCCTGTCCGACGAGGGCATCCAGCTGATCCGCTGGCCCGAGCTGACCGAGAAGGAACAGGCCCGCCTGTTCACCTTCTTCCGGCAGCGCGTCTTCCCCGTGCTGACCCCCCTCGCCGTCGACCCGGCGCACCCCTTCCCGTACATCTCGGGGCTCTCGCTCAACCTCGCCGTCGTCGTACGCAACCCGGTCAGCGGCCACCGTCACTTCGCCCGGGTCAAGGTGCCGCCGCTGCTGACCCGCTTCCTGGAGGCCTCGCCGCAGCGGTACGTGCCCATAGAGGACGTCATCGCCGCCCACCTCGAAGAGCTCTTCCCGGGCATGGAGGTCCTCGCCCACCACATGTTCCGGGTCACCAGGAACGAGGACCTGGAGGTCGAGGAGGACGACGCCGAGAACCTCCTCAAGGCCCTGGAGAAGGAGCTCATGCGGCGCCGCTTCGGCCCGCCGGTCCGCCTGGAGGTCGAGGAGTCCATCGACCCGTACGTGCTGGACCTGCTGGTGCGCGAGCTGAAGGTGTCCGACGCCGAGGTCTACCCGCTGCCCGGCCCGCTCGACCTCACCGGGCTCTTCGGCATAGCGTCGCTGGACCGGCCCGAGCTGAAGTTCCCCAAGTTCATCGCCGGTACCCACCGCGATCTCGCCGAGGTCGAATCCGCCTCCGCGCCCGACATCTTCGCCGCGCTGCGCGAACGCGACGTGCTCCTGCACCACCCGTACGACTCGTTCTCCACCTCCGTACAGGCCTTCCTGGAGCAGGCCGCCGCCGACCCCGACGTCCTCGCCATCAAGCAGACCCTGTACCGGACTTCGGGCGAATCCCCGATAGTGGAAGCCCTGGTCGACGCCGCCGAGTCCGGCAAGCAGGTCCTGGTGCTCGTGGAGATCAAGGCCCGCTTCGACGAGCAGGCCAACATCAAGTGGGCGCGGAAGCTGGAGGAGTCGGGCTGCCATGTCGTCTACGGTCTCGTCGGCCTCAAGACCCACTGCAAGCTCTCGCTCGTCGTCCGGCAGGAGGGCGACGCCCTGCGCCGCTACTCCCACGTCGGCACCGGCAACTATCACCCCAAGACGGCCAGGCTCTACGAGGACCTCGGCCTGCTGACCGCGGACCCGCAGGTCGGCGCGGACCTGTCCGACCTCTTCAACCGGCTCTCCGGCTACTCCCGCCGCGAGACCTACCGCCGTCTCCTGGTCGCCCCGAAATCCCTGCGGGACGGGCTGATCGCCCGGATCAACAAGGAGATCACGCACCAGCGGGCCGGGCGGACCGCCTACGTCCGCATCAAGGTCAACTCGATGGTCGACGAGGCGGTCGTCGACGCCTGCTACCGGGCCGCGATGGCCGGCGTACCGGTGGACATCTGGGTACGCGGCATCTGCGCGATCCGCCCCGGGGTCGCCGGCCTCTCCGAGAACATCCGGGTCCGCTCGATCCTGGGCCGCTTCCTCGAACACTCCCGGGTCTTCGCCTTCGGCAACGGCGGCGAACCCGAGGTGTGGTTCGGCAGCGCCGACATGATGCACCGCAATCTCGACCGCCGGATCGAAGCACTGGTCCGGGTCACCGATCCCGCCCACCGCGCCGCACTCAGCCGTCTCCTGGAGACCGGCATGGCCGACACCACCTCCTCCTGGCACCTCGGTCCCGACGGGAACTGGACCCGGCACGCCACGGACGCGGACGGCCAGCCGCTGCGGCACGTACAGGAAATGCTCATTGACGCCCGGAGGCGCCGGCGTGCGACGCCATGACCACCAGACGACGCAGGCGGACCTTACGGCAGGCGCGGTACTCGCGCCCTACCTTCAGGAACAGGCCGCCGAATTCCTCCGCAGCCTGCGCCTGCACCGCGAGAACAGCGCCCCCACGGACGCCGGAACCCACAAGGCCGAGGAGGCCGCCGGCGCGCTGCGCCGCTCCTCGCGCCGGATCAGCGGCACGCTGCACACCTTCCGGGCGGCGCTGGACGCCACCTGGGCCGAGCAGCTCCGTACCGAACTGGCCTGGCTCTCCGGCACCCTGGCCAGGGAACACGCCTACGCGACCCGGCTGAACCGGCTCCTCGAAGCGCTGCACGCCCTGTCCGGCACCTCGCTGCCCACCGCCCGCAACGGGGCCGGCTCCGACAGCGCCGCCGCCAAGGAACGCGCCGCCCTCGGCGTCGGAGCGGCCCGCGCCGGAGCGCTCCTCGAACGGCAGCTGACCCTCGCCCGGACCCGCGCCCACTCCGCGGCGCTCCAGGCGCTCGGCTCCTCCCGCTTCCACGCGGTGGCCGACGCCGTCGCACTGCTCGCCTCGGAGGTCCCGCTCGCCCCCTCGGCCGCGGCCCCGGCCGAGGAGATGCTGCACGGGCCCGCCGACCGGGCCGAACAGCAGCTGCTCGGCGCGGTGGCGGCGCTTCCGTCCGCCCAGGCGGTCGAGCCGTACAACGAGGCACAGGACGCGCCCTGGCACCGGACCCGGCTGCTGCTCCGGCTGCACCGGTACGCCCACGAGGTGGTGCGGGGCGCCCCCGATCCGGTCCTGGCCGCGCCGGGCCACGCGCTGGATCTGCACCGGGACGCCTCGGAGGCGGCCGCGGCGGCGGCATCGGCGGCCCGCACCCCCCGCATCGCACCCGCGACCGCGTACGCCCTGGGGGTGCTCCACGCCGACCAGCGCCATGAGGTGGAGGCGGCCCGCGGCGTGTTCCGGACGAGCTGGCCGTACACCGCCGCGGCCGTGATCGCACCATGAGCGGGGCGGTGGGCGCCCGCGGCGCCAAGCGCACCGTGAACGGGCCGGTGCTCGCCGCGGGGTGCGTGCTGTGGCGCCGGCCGGAATCCGGCGGGCTGGAGATCTGCCTGGTCCACCGACCCCGTTACGACGACTGGTCGCATCCCAAGGGCAAGCTGAAGCGCGGCGAGCCCGCGCTGGACGCCGCCCGGCGCGAGGTCCTGGAGGAGACCGGCCACCACTGTGTCCCCGGCGCCCCGCTCCCCACGGTCCGCTATCTCGCGAACGGCCGCCCCAAGGAGGTCGCCTACTGGGCGGCCGAGGCGACCGGCGGCTGCTTCGTGCCCAACGCCGAGGTGGACCGGGTGAGCTGGCTCTCCCCGGCGGCGGCCCGCACCCGCCTCACCCAGGACCGTGACCGGGACCTGCTGGACGCCCTGCTCGCGATCCTGCCGAGCGCCTGACCGGGAGCCAGAACCGCACCGTCCTGCACGGTTCACCTTCCGTTCACTCTCCCCCGTAGGCCGCTTCACCTGTTCTGCCTAACTTCGGCAGTACACGGTGCGCGGCGCTACGCCGGAGCACCCACCACATCGCACGCCGTCGTAGAACGAAAAGACCTCGGCGGCTCCTGGAAGGAACACCCGAAAAGTGAAGCTTCAGCGCAAGAACCGGCTTCGTGCCACCGCGCTCGGTGCCCTCGCCGTCTCCGGCGCCCTGGTCCTCACGGCGTGCGGTTCGGACGACAACAGCGGCGGCTCCACCGGCGGCAACGGCGGGAAGACGAGCGCGGCGTCGAACATCAAGTGCGACGACGCCAAGGGCCAGCTGCTCGCCTCCGGCTCCAGCGCGCAGAAGAACGCCATGGACCTCTGGGTCAAGAACTACATGGCCGGCTGCTCGGGCGTCGAGGTCAACTACAAGTCGTCCTCCTCCGGTGACGGCATCATCGCCTTCAACCAGGGCACGGTCGGCTTCGCCGGTTCCGACTCGGCGCTGAAGCCCGAAGAGGTCGCCGAGTCGAAGAAGGTCTGCAAGGGCGGCCAGGGCATCAACCTCCCGATGGTCGGCGGCCCGATCGCCATCGGCTTCCACCTGGAAGGTGTCGACAGCCTCACGCTGGACCCCGCCACCCTCGCCAAGATCTTCGACGGCAAGATCAAGAAGTGGAACGACCCGGCGATCGCCAAGCTCAACAGCGGCGCGAAGCTCCCGGACAAGGCCATCCAGGCCTTCCACCGCTCCGACGACTCCGGCACCACCCAGAACCTCGGCAGGTACCTGGGCGCAGCCGCCCCGAGCGACTGGAAGTACGAGGCCGAGAAGAAGTGGCTGGCCCCCGGTGGCCAGGCCGCGTCCAGCTCCGCCGATGTCGCCGCCCAGGTGAAGCAGGTCGACGGCGCGATCGGCTACTTCGAGCTCAGCTACGCCACCTCGCAGTCGATCTCCACCGTCGACATCAACACCGGTGGCGCCACCCCGGTCAAGGCCACCCCGGAGAACGCCTCCAAGGCCATCGCCGCCGCCAAGATCAAGGGCACCGGCAAGGACCTGGCGCTGGAGCTCGACTACACGACCAAGGCCGAGGGTGCCTACCCGATCGTCCTGGTGACGTACGAGGTCGTCTGCGACAAGGGCAACAAGGCCGAGACCCTTCCCACGGTCAAGTCCTTCCTGAACTACACCGCCGGTGACGAGGGCCAGAAGCTCCTCATCGACGCCGGCTACGCGCCGATCCCGACCGAGATCAACGCCAAGGTCCGCGAGACCATCGGCTCCCTCTCGTAACCGGGACGCGCAAGCACCACCAGTAACACCTTCAGCAACACCAGCAACATCCGGCAGACCGGTCCGGTGCACCCCTCCGGACCGGTCCGCCACCACCCATCCGGTGCACCGCCGCCAGGGGAGCCAGACCGCTCCCCCACACAGACCGGAAAGACCATGGCTTCCACCACACCGATAGAAACGCCGCCGGTACCGCCGGTGGCGCGCAAGCGCGCCGGGACCAAGTCCGGGCGCGTGGGCGACAAGGTCTTCCTGGGCCTCTCCAGGGGCTCGGGCATCCTGCTGCTCGTGATCATGGCGTCGATCGCCGTGTTCCTGACCTACCGCGCCTCGCTCGCCGTGTCCAAGGACGAAGGCAACTTCCTCACCACCCTGGACTGGAACCCGGCCGGCGACCCGCCGGTCTTCGGCATCGCGGTCCTCCTCTTCGGCACGATCGTCAGCTCGGTCATCGCGATGGCCATCGCCGTTCCGGTCGCTGTCGGTATCGCCCTGTTCATCTCGCACTACGCGCCGCGCAAGCTGGCCGCGCCCCTCGCGTACGTCGTCGACCTGCTCGCCGCAGTGCCGAGCATCGTGTACGGCATCTGGGGCGCCCTCGTCCTGGTCCCGTACCTGGAGGGCACGAACCTCTGGCTCGACCAGTTCTTCGGCTGGACGTACATCTTCGAGAAGACCGAGGTCGGCGTCGCCCGCTCGCTCTTCACCGTCGGCATCCTGCTCGCGATCATGATCCTGCCGATCGTGACCAGCGTCAGCCGCGAAGTCTTCCTCCAGGTCCCGAGGATGAACGAGGAAGCCGCCCTCGCCCTGGGCGCCACCCGCTGGGAGGTCATCCGCCTCTCGGTGATCCCCTTCGGCCGCTCCGGCGTGATCTCCGCCTCGATGCTGGGCCTGGGCCGTGCGCTCGGCGAGACGATGGCCGTCGCCACGGTCCTGTCGCCGAGCTTCCTCATCTCCGGCCATCTGCTCAACCCGGGCGGCGGCACCTTCGCCCAGAACATCGCCGCGAAGTTCGGCGAGGCCGACGAGCTCGGGCGCGACGCCCTGATCGCCTCCGGCCTCGTGCTCTTCGTCCTCACTCTGCTGGTCAACGGCGCGGCCCGGCTGATCATCGCCCGCCGCAAGGAATACTCGGGGGCCAACGCATGAGCCAGGCAGCCAACACCGGCATACAGGAGCGCCCCGCCCCGACGGCGTCCGCCCGCCCGACCAGCCTGAGCAGCCGGGCACTCCCCCGCTGGGCCCCGTTCGCCTTCGCAGCCGCCGCAATCGTGCTGGGCGTGGGCACCGGCATGGCGGCGGGCTGGCAGAGCCGCACCCAGTGGGGGCTGTTCTCCGCCCTCCTCTTCGTCGTCATCTCGTACGTCACGACCTCGGTCGTCGAGAACCGGCGCCAGGCCAAGGACCGGCTCGCCACCAGCGTCGTCTGGGTCTGCTTCCTGCTGGCCGTCGTGCCGCTCGCCTCGCTGCTGTGGACGACGATCAGCCGCGGCGCGGAGCGCCTGGACGGGTACTTCCTGACCCACTCGATGGCCGGCGTGCTCGGCACCGAGGCGACCGGCGGTGTCTACCACGCACTGATCGGAACGCTGGAGCAGGTCGGCATCGCCACCGTGATCTCCGCCCCGATCGGCATGCTGACCGCCGTCTACCTGGTGGAGTACGGCAAGGGCGCCCTGGCCAAGGCCGTGACCTTCTTCGTCGACGTCATGACGGGCATCCCGTCCATCGTCGCGGGTCTCTTCATCCTGTCGATCATGCTGATGACGAAGACCCAGCCGTCCGGTCTGATGGGTGCGCTGGCGCTCACGATCCTGATGATCCCGGTCGTGGTCCGCTCCACCGAGGAGATGCTCAAGCTCGTCCCGAACGAGCTCCGCGAGGCATCGCTGGCCCTCGGCGTCCCGAAGTGGCGCACGATCCTGAAGGTGGTCCTGCCGACCGCGATCGGCGGCATCACCACCGGTGTGATGCTCGCAATCGCCCGGATCGCCGGTGAGACCGCGCCGATCATGCTGCTGGTCTTCGGCAGCCAGCTGATCAACACCAACCCGTTCCAGGGCGCACAGTCCTCGCTCCCCTTGTACATCTGGGAGCAGTACAGGGTCGGCACCGACCAGTCGTACGACCGTGCCTGGGCCGCCGCGCTGGTCCTGATCGCCTTCGTCATGATCCTCAACCTGGTGGCCCGCGGCATCGCCCGCTGGAAGGCCCCGAAGACCGGCCGCTGACCGCGGCACGAAAGAAGCAGTGATTCAGATGGCCAAGCGCATCGACGTCAGCGGCCTGTCCGCCTACTACGGCTCCCACCTCGCCATCGAGGACATCTCGATGACCGTGGAGCCCCGCTCCGTGACCGCCTTCATCGGCCCGTCCGGCTGCGGCAAGTCCACCTTCCTGCGCACCCTGAACCGCATGCACGAGGTCACCCCCGGTGGCCGCGTCGAGGGCAAGGTGCTGCTGGACGACGAGAACCTGTACGGGGCGAACGTCGACCCGGTCACCGTGCGCCGCACGGTCGGCATGGTCTTCCAGCGCCCGAACCCGTTCCCGACCATGTCGATCTTCGACAACGTCGCCGCGGGCCTCAGGCTGAACGGCTCGTACAAGAAGAGCCAGCTGCCCGACATCGTCGAGAAGTCCCTGCGCGGCGCCAACCTCTGGAACGAGGTCAAGGACCGGCTGAACAAGCCCGGCTCCGGTCTCTCCGGTGGTCAGCAGCAGCGCCTGTGCATCGCCCGCGCAATCGCGGTCGAGCCGGAGGTGCTGCTGATGGACGAGCCGTGCTCCGCCCTGGACCCGATCTCCACCCTCGCCATCGAGGACCTGATCGGCGAGCTGAAGGAGCGCTTCACGATCGTCATCGTGACGCACAACATGCAGCAGGCGGCCCGTGTCTCGGACCGCACGGCGTTCTTCAACCTCGCGGCGGTCGGCAAGCCTGGCAAGCTCGTGGAGATCGACGAGACGGAACGCATCTTCTCCAACCCGTCCGTCCAGGCCACCGAGGACTACATCTCGGGCCGCTTCGGATAGCACCGGCCCCGGGCCTGTCCGACCCCGATCCGCCGGACGGGCCCTCGCCCCCAAGACGGCCTTGAGGTGCTGCATGGCGGTGCCACCGCAAGGCGAAGGGGCCGCCCCCGCTCCCCGCAGAGGGAGTGGGGGCGGCCCCGTTTCCGTACCGCCGTGATCATGGCCGGCCGTCAGCCGAAGAGCAGAACCACGACTCCGTAGCTCGCGGCGGCGACCAGTCCCGCGGCCGGCATCGTGATGAACCAGCCGAGGATGATGTTCTTGGCGACACCCCACCGCACGGCGTTCACCCGCTTCGTGGCGCCCACACCCATGATCGCCGAGGTGATCACATGCGTCGTGGAGATCGGCGCGTGGAACAGGAACGCCGAGCCGAACATGATCGACGCGCCCGTCGTCTCCGCCGCGAACCCCTGCGGCGGGTCCAGCTCGATGATCTTCCGGCCGAGCGTCCGCATGATGCGCCAGCCACCCGCGTACGTACCCAGCGAGAGCATCAGGGCGCAGACCAGCTTCACCCAGACCGGGATCGGGTCGCTCGGGCTCTCGACGTCGGCGATGACCAGCGCCATCACCACGATGCCCATCGTCTTCTGCGCGTCCTGCAGACCGTGGCCGAGCGCCATGCCCGCGGCCGAGACCGTCTGCGCTATCCGGAAGCCGCGCTTGGCCTTGTGCGGGTTGGACTTCCGGAACATCCACATGATCGCGACCATCACCAGATAGCCGACGACCAGGCCGATGACCGGCGAGACGAACATCGGGATGACGACCTTGTCGAGCACCCCGTCCCAGTGCACCATCGTCCCGCCGGCGAGCGCCGCGCCGACCATGCCGCCGAACAAGGCGTGCGAGGACGAGGAGGGCAGCCCGAAGTACCAGGTGACGAGGTTCCAGATGATCGCGCCGACGAGCGCGGCGAAGAGGATGCCCATCCCCTTGTGGCCCTCGGGCGTCGCGATCAGACCCTCACTGACGGTCTTGGCGACACCGCTGCCCAGGAACGCACCCGCGAGATTCATCACCGCGGCCATCGCCAGCGCCGCGCGGGGCGTGAGTGCGCGGGTGGAGACGGAGGTGGCGATGGCGTTCGCCGAGTCGTGGAAGCCGTTCGTATACGTGAAGCCGAGCGCGACACCGATGGTCACGATCAGCGCAAAGGTGTCCACGTGGTTCAGGACTCCTTGACCGCGATGGTCTCCACCGTGTTGGCGACGTGCTCGAACGCGTCGGCAGCCTCTTCCAGCACGTCCACGATCTGCTTGAGCTTCAGCACCTCTATGGCGTCGTACTTGCCGTTGAAGAGATGGGCGAGCAGTTTGCGGTGGATCTGGTCGGCCTGGTTCTCCAGACGGTTGACCTCGATCCAGTACTCGGTGAGATTGTCCATGGTCCGCAGCCCCGGCATCGCCTCGGCGGTCAGCTCGGCCGCCCGTGCCAGCACCTCGACCTGCTGGGCGACGCCCTTGGGGAGTTCTTCGACCTGATAGAGCACGACCAGGTCGACGGCCTCCTCCATGAAGTCCATGATGTCGTCGAGCGACGACGCGAGGTTGTAAATGTCCTCGCGGTCGAACGGCGTAATGAAAGAGGAGTTCAGCTGGTGGAAGATCGCGTGGGTGGCATCGTCCCCCGCGTGCTCCGCTGCCCGCATGCGCTCCGCGATCTCGACTCGGGAGGCAGAGTCCGCCCCGAGCAGTTCCATCAGGAGTTTCGAGCCCGTGACGATGTTGTCCGCGGATGCGGAGAACATGTCGTAGAAGCTCGTCTCCCTGGGGGTCAGACGAAAGCGCACGTGGGGTCCTCGGGGTGCTTTGGATTCGGTCAGGCTGATGCTAGGCGCATCATCCGGCCACGGCTAACCGGCGTTCTTCAGTGTCGCGCATCAGGCACAGTGATCAGCACGGGCCCCCGGTCACGTTTCAGCTGAATTCGTTAAGATATACCCACCAGGGGTATATAGACGGCAGGGTAAAGGGAAAACGGGAGGAAGTAATGACCACCACCGAGACCGCCGGGACCACCGCCGAGACGGAATCCACCGTCACCGATCACGACCGCGGCATACACGGTTATCACCATCAGAAGGCCGAACACCTCAAGCGGCTGCGCCGGATCGAGGGCCAGATCCGCGGTCTCCAGCGCATGGTCGACGAGGACGTCTACTGCATCGACATACTGACCCAGGTATCGGCGTCCACGAAGGCGCTCCAGTCCTTCGCCCTCCAGCTGCTGGAGGAGCACCTGCGGCACTGCGTCGCGGACGCGGCGGTCAAGGGCGGCGAGGAGATCGACGCCAAGGTCGAGGAGGCCACGAAGGCCATCGCCCGGCTGCTCCGCACCTGATGACGGGGGTCCTCGGGCCCGCGGGCCGCGCTCACCCCCGGTGGTCGCCCTGCCGGGGGACGGTGGTCCGCTCGGTGATCACCCGGACATCGAGCACCTCGTCGATACGGTCCGCACTGAGCCGTTCCCCGATCGCGGCCGACGCGGCGATCATCAGCTCACCGCAGAGCTCGATCTCGGCGAGGGCCACATGGTCGGATACGGTCCGCGTGCTGAGCGTCACCACGTCACTCACCTCTCACTGCCGTCGCCGGCTTCCTAGCGTAGGGAGCGCACCACGGGCCGCGCATGGCACGGACGGACCATTTCGTCACCGCCGGCATGCCTATGCCTCCGCCCGTACCCGTCCGCCCCTCGGCTATCGCTGTCGGATCTGCCCCGTATAGATGTCGCGGCCCTCCGGAAGCCGTACGGAGACCGGCACCCCGAAGCCGAACAGCAAGGTGGTCGACACCACCTCCACCGCCGGCCCCTCGTTGGCGAAGCTGAACCGGTGGCGCACCTTGCGCAGCCGCCCCTGCTCGTCGAGGTACGCGTCGAACGGCACCGTGTCCGTGCTGAACCCTTTCGCTGCCGCCGCCAGCGCCCCGCCCGATCCCGGCGCGGCCTCGCGAGCGGCCAGCCCGATGTCCGCCGTCCCCCGGTAGTGCCGCACGGGGACCCCGGCGAGCACGGTCTTCCCCACATACGTCACCTGCCGCGCCCCGCGCAGCAGTTCGGCGGCGGCCATCGGATCGGTCACCCCGCCGGTGACGAGATTGCCGTCCTCCAGGGTCGTCGTGTCGACCCTGACCCATTTGTCCGCGGGCACTCCGGCGCCGCGGTTCATCATGTAGAGCGCGCCGGGGGCCAGCAGTTCGGTGATGGGACGGTGCTCGTCCTCACCGGCCGCGTCCTTGGGCAGCACAACCATGAACCGGCCCTTCCGGCTGCGGAAGTCGTACGTGCCCCGGCCCCTGATGGTCACCCGCGTCCCGCCCGCCGCGGTCTCCATCGACGTACGCACCTCGGCGGTCCCGGCGGTGTCCCCGGGAGCGGGGGCGGCCCCGGCCACCGCCACCGTTCCGGTCCCGCTCACCGTCCCCGCCAGCACCGCGGCCGCGCGGTGGACCACGTCGAGGGCGTCGGCCCCGCCCCGCTCGTCGGCCACGGCCCGGTCACCGCCGCCACCGCTGCCCGAACATCCGGCGGTCGCCGCCATCACGCCCACCACGGCAAGGGCGCAGACAGCGCGCGCCCCGCCTCCGGACCTGTGCTGCCGCACCACCATCGCCTGCCAACCCCCAACGCCGTAACGCCTGCCCGAGAGGCCCATCCGTTCCGGATAACGACGCCCCGTGTCCCCCGTCACGCCGCCCCCGTCGGCCACACCGCCGGGTGGCCGTGCCCAGTACCGTGGACGGGTGTATGACCAACGCCCCGACGAGGTCCCGCCGACCGCCCCCGCCCCCGGGTCCGCCGGGCACGAACCCACGACCGTGGAACGCGGCTCCTTCTGCACCGCACGCTGCGCCTGTGGGTGGTTCGGACCGGCCCGCCGCTCCAGAGACCGGGCGCGTACGGACGCCGCGGAGCACCGCGCGGCACCCTGACTCCTCCCCCGGTACGTCCGCCGCCCCCGACTTCTCCGGCTGATCCCCCCGCACCCGGCCTCCGCCCCCACCGTCCGGCCCTTGAGCGCCAAGACTCGGAGATCCGATGAACCTGCCACCCCCGCCCGCCCGGCGCACCCTGCTCACCGCGGGCGCCGCGGCAGTGCTCACCGGCGTCACCACCACCGCCTGCAGCGGCACTTCAGGCACTTCCGGCACCTCGGGAAGCACGGGGGGCACAGGGGGCACAGGGGGCACGGCGGGCACGGCGGGCACCGGAAGCATGGGAAGCGCTCCCGCCTCACCGGCGTCATCGGCCCCGCCGAAGCCCTCCCCCGCCGGACCGGCGGACTGGTCGGCCCTGGCCAAGAGCCTCGACGGCAGCGTCGTACGGCCCCAGGACGCCTCCTATCCGACCGCCCATCAGCTCTACAACACCCGCTTCGACGGCCTGAAACCCGCAGCGGTCGCCTACGTCCGGCACGAGGCGGACATCCGCGAATGCCTGTCCTTCGCCCGCCGCACGGCCACCCCGGTGTCCATCCGCAGCGGCGGACACTCGTACGCGGGCTGGTCGAGCGGGAACGGCCGCCTGGTCCTTGACGTCTCGTCACTGTCCCGCGTCGGGGCGAACGGCACGATCGGCGCGGGCGCCAAACTCATCGACGTCTACCAGGGCCTCGCCCGCAGCGGCCTGACGATCCCCGGCGGCTCCTGCCCCACCGTCGGCATCTCCGGCCTCACCCTCGGCGGCGGCCACGGCGTCGCCTCCCGCGCGTACGGCCTGACCTGCGACAGCCTGACCGCGGCGACCATCGTCACGGCCGACGGCAAGACCCTCACCGTCGACGCCAAGCGCCACCCGGACCTCTTCTGGGCGCTGCGCGGTGCGGGCAACGGCAACTTCGGCGTGGTCACCGAGCTGACGTTCCGCACCCGCCCGGCCCCGCAGACCGTCACCGCGTACATGTCGTGGCCGTGGTCACGCGCCCGGTCCGTCGTCTCGGCCTGGCAGGAGTGGGGCCCGTCCCAGCCCGACGAGATCTGGTCCTCCGCGCACCTCGCCGCCGGCCCCGGGGGCGGCAACCCGACCGTTTCGGTCGCCGCGTTCAGCCTGGGTACGTACGGCGACCTGCAGAACGCCGTCGACCGCCTCGCCGACCGGATCGGCGCCCCGGCCTCCTCCGTCTCGCTGCGCCGCCGCAGCTACCAGGAGTCGATGCTCGTGTACGCGGGCTGCTCGGGCATCACCGACGCGCAGTGCCATCTGCCGGGGACGACGCCCGGCCGCACCACCCAGGGCACGCTCCAGCGCGAGACGTACGCCGCGGCGTCCGACTTCTACGACCGCTCCCTGTCCCCGGCGGGCGTGCAGGCCCTGCTCGACCGGACCGAAGCCTTCACCCGGATCCCGGTGACGCGGGGCGGCGGTGGCGGCTCCATCGCACTCACGGCGCTCGGCGGGGCGATCAACCGGGTCTCCCCGCAGTCGACGGCCTTCGTCCACCGCGGCTCTCGCGTGCTCGCCCAGTACATCGGTTCCTGGAACCCCGGCACGGCGGGCGGCGCCCAACAGGACTGGCTGAAAAACACTCATGCGGCGATGCGCCGGCACGCTTCCGGAGCGGCGTACCAGAACTACACCGACCCGACGCTGACCGACTGGCGCCGGGCCTACTACGGCTCGGCGGCCGACCGCCTCACCGATCTGAAGAAGCAGTACGACCCGGAGCGCCTCTTCGCCTTCCCGCAGTCGCTCTGACGGACGGTCGCGGGGCGGGGCCGAGCCGCGATCGGGGGGCGCGGGTGCCGTGCGATCGGGGGAGCGGGCCGCAAGCACCGCCCCGCACCCGCGCGGCCGGTCCTACGCGGCCAGGTCCTTCTCGCCGTCGCCGCCGCCCGTGCCCGGACGCGGCTCGGGGATTCCGAACGCCCCGGCCCGGCTCCCGGCCGCGGTCACCGGCTCCGGTCGGCGCGACCGTACGAGCCGGCCGAACCGCTCCGAACGCGAGACGGCCGCCGTCAACGGGGTCAGCAGCATCATCGCCAGCGGGGCGAGCAGCAGGGCGATCGCCGTGCCGAGCGCGAATCCGCCGATGACGTCGGTCGGGTAGTGGACACCCATGTAGATCCGGCAGAAACCCTCCACGAGGGCGAGGGTGATCGCGGCGATGCCGAACTTCCGGTTGGCCACGAAGATCCCGACGGCCAGTGCCATCGCCATCGTGGCGTGGTCGCTCACGAAGGAGAAGTCGTTCTTGCCCGCCACCAGGACGTCCAGCCCCTGGTGGTCCTTGAACGGGCGGGGCCGGTGCACGAATCCGCGGATCGGGATGTTGATCAGGAGCGCGATCCCGGCGGCGAGCGGTGCCCAGACGAGCCCGGAGACCGCCGTCACCGAGTCGTCGGCCGTGCCGTGCCGGCGCACGCTCCACCAGCACCACAGGACCACCAGGACCATGCCGAGCATGATTCCGTACTCACCGACGAACTCCATGACCCGGTCGAACCAGGTGGGAGCGGACTTCGCGAGTCCGTTGATGTCGTAGAGCAGGCTGACGTCGGGGTTCGACCCATCCAGTGCGAGTCCAGCCATCTGCTGCGGCCCCTTGCCTTGTCTGCTGCCGCGGGCACACCGGTGTGCACCGCTTTGACGAACCCCCGTGTCGGTTCGATCACTGCGTGGATCACTGCTGCTCAAGTCGGTGCCGCGCCGCATGGTCGATGCGCCGTCGTTCCGGTCCACCCAGGGAACGACGTCCCGTGTGTGTGCGTTCCGCTCTCCACCGAATGATCACCATGACGTTATCGAAGAGTGACTCATCGTCGCAGCTCAGGGCCCAGGCTTCACGGAGAGTTCCGGCCACCGCCGCCACCGCGTCATGCCGTCGGCAGGGCCGTCGGAAGAGCCGCCGCCCCGTCCTTGGTCACGCGCGTCGCGCCGAAGTAGTCGGGCGCGTCGATCTTGTCGAACCGGATCACGGCCCCGGTGTACGGAGCGTTGATCATGTACCCGCCGCCGACGTAGATCCCCACGTGATGGATGGCCCGCGAGTTGCCCAGGTCGTTCGAGAAGAACACCAGGTCGCCGGGGAGCAGCTCGTCCCGGGAGGGGTGCGGCCCGGCGTTGTACTGATCGTTCGCCACCCGGGGCAGCTCGATGTCCACGGTCCGGTACGCGGCCTGGGTCAGCCCCGAGCAGTCGAACCGCCCGTTCTGCTCGGGCGTGCCGTTGCCGCCCCAGAGATACGGCGTACCGAGCTTCTTCTGTGCGAAGTAGATCGCCCCGGCCGCCTGCTCCGAGGGCTGTACGCGGCCGACGGGCCTGGCGAAGCTCTTCTCCAGGGAGCGGATGATGGTGACGTAGTTCTGCGTCTCCGAAATGTTCGGAACCCCACCGGACCGGATCACCCGGTACGCGCCGGCGTTGTACGCGGCCAGCATGTTGTCCGTCTGATCCCCCGGCACCTTCTTCACGTAGCCGGCCAGTTCGCAGTCGTAGGAGGCGGCGGACGGAATCGCGTCGGCCGGATCCCATACGTCCCGGTCGCCGTCCTTGTCCCCGTCGATCCCGTGTCCGGCCCAGGTGCCCGGGATGAACTGGGCGATGCCCTGTGCGGCGGCGGGACTCTCGGCCCGGGGGTTCCAGCCGCTCTCCTGGTACAGCTGGGCGGCCAGCAGGGCCGGGTTGATGGCGGGGCAGAGGTTGCCCCACTTCTGCACCAGCGGCTGGTACTTCGCCGGCACGGCCCCCTTGGCCAGCGCAACGGCACCGCCGCCGGACCCGGCGAGTCCGGCCGCGGCGGAGTACGTACCGACGACGAGCAGCGCCACGAAGCACATGGCCATGCCGACACCGATGCCACCGACCACCCAGAATTTCCGCACCCCTCAACCATCCCCCATCGAGGACGCGTTCATGGCCGTTTTCGACGGTGTGTACGAGTCATGCGAGTCATCGGGGGTCACCGACCAGTCATTCCGGCGCACGGGATCACCGGTCCGGCGCACCGGACACCCGGCCCGGCGCACGGGGTGCACCGGCCGGATCGGCCGGTGCACCAAGTGTCCGTCAGGGTGCTGCGGCGGACCGAGTGTCCGTCAGGATGCTCCGGCGGACCAGTGGTCGGAGCGCACATTGGGGCTCGGGAGCGGGTAGACGCCCTTGTAGGCCGGCCCGTTCGGCTTGGACTCGGAGTCGGCGACCTTCGACTCCTTCACGCAGGGGCTGTCCGCCTCGAAGAAGGCCTGCCCCTTGGCGCGAACGCTCACGCTGATGCCGAATCCGTCCTTCGTCACCGCGTAGACCGCCGGGAACTCCGTGTCGTTGTTCTTCGCCTTGATGCGGTAGTCGCTCGTGCGCCAGAACTTCTCGACCTGGTCCAGGAAGCTCTGCCTGCGGTCCGCGGACACGATGGTCATGACGGTGCGCCTGCGCGTCACATCACAACTGCCCTTGGTCGTCGGGCCGTGGGCCCACTGCACCTCGGGGTCGATCTCCTTCAGCACGGCGTCGAGCATGCTGTCGGCCCGGTCGGCAGCCTCCTGCATGTCCATGCTGCTCCCCTTGGTGCCCGTGGTGCTCTTGGTGGCCGTGGTGCTCGTGTTCGCACCCGACTGCGCATTCTCGCTGCCGCAGGCGGACAACGTGAAGCCGACAGCCAGAGCCACCGCAATGATCTGGAACCTTCGACTCATCGCTGTTCCTCCATCTTGAGCCGGTCGGAGTGTCCCGACACGATAAGAGCGATGCTGTCGGCGGACATGGCGTCCCGTACCGGATTGAAGTAGTTCGAGTGTGCATCGAAGCTCAGACCGTCACCGCTGACCAGTGGCTGGCCGGGGGCCACCGGGAACCGCGTGGCGCCGAAGGCCTTGCTCGCCGGGTCCTTGCCGAACCAGAGGTCGTCGTCGCCCGGGTCGGCCAGGTCGCCTGCGGCGTACGCACCGGCCGGACCGCCCAGGACCATTCCGATCGCCCCCACGACGACCTGCGTCTTGGAGGGGAGCTTGGTCACCGGGTCGTTGGCCGCGGCGCCGACGAAGACGTGTCCGGCGCCGACTCCGAGGTCCACGGCACGGTCCACGCCCACTCCGGGGCTGCCGACCAGGATGATGTCGTCCACCCCCGGAATCCCGCCGAGGTGCTTGGCCGCGGCGCCGACGGTGCGGGAACCGTAGGAGTGCCCGATGGCCGTGATGTGCGGGTCCTTGTTATGGTTGGTGGCCGAGATGCCGCTCATGAAGTCGTTGTACGCCACGCCGCCCTTCTCCGCCCGGCCGGTGCCCGCGACCGCCAGGCTCGACAGCCCGTCCGGCGTCTGCGGCGCGTCGTATCCGAGCCAGACGATCGCCGCGCTGGAAGGGTCGTAGCCCTGGGCGCCGATCGCCGTGTCACGGGCGCGCTTGAGGTCGTTCTTCGCGAATTCCTCGTCGAGGGATGTGTTCAGTCCCGGCACGTAGGCCGACACGTTCTTCGAGGTGTCGGGGTTCCCGTACGAGACGATCGCCCGGCCGTTGCCCTCGTCGCTGATGCCGATGAGGTACATCGGGGGCTGACTGCCCTCCTTCAGCTGCCGGTCGATCTCCCGCAGCCCGGCCAGCTTCTCCTTCGACGCCTTGTCGCTCTGGCCCTCCAGCTTCGAGATCAGATCCGGCAGGTTCCGGCGGTTGGCCGTGTCCCGGTCCGCCACCGGAATCCCGTCCAGGCCGCCGATCTGGTCCGGGGAGAGCTCCAGGTACCGATCGCGCTGCTGCTGCGTCAGCCCGTTCCACCAGGCCTCGCGGCCGGCCGGGCTGGAGCCGCGCGGGATGCGGTCGTTGAGGTACTGCCGCTCACCGTCCCGTACCGCCGACTCGACGCGCGTACCGGACCCGGGCAGCCCGGTGAGCGCGCCGCCCCCGCCGGAACCCTTGGCCACGTCCCAGGCAGCGGCCACGTACTGGCCCTTGTCCCACTTGCCGCCGGCCTTGTTCGCGACCTGTGCGTACTGGTCGACGACGCCCTTGGCGGTGTCGCCGGGGTGCGCGATCGTGTCGATGGCCCCGGTGACGTCGCCCAGCAGCCCGTCGTCGCCCACGATGCCGGTGAAGAAGTTGCCGTCCGAGCCGCCCTTGGTGCCCGGGACCGGGGTTTGTCTACCCGCGTTGACCCCTGTAGAAGAACCGCCGGTTCCATCCGAACCACCGGCCCCACTGGTCCCATCGGAACCGCCGGCACCACCGGCACCACCGGCACCACCCGCGGCTCCGGCCCCACCGGCCCCGCTGCCGCCGGAGCCACTGCCACCGGAGCCGCTGCCGCGGGTCGAGTCCGACCCGCCGGAGCCCGTCCCACCGGTCACGGTCGCGCCTTCGGACCCGGCACCGGAACTGGTGCCGTCACCGCTGCCGTTCCCGTTCCCGTTGCCGTTCCCGTTGCTCCCGCCGCCGGCGACGGCACCGGGGGGCGGGCAGGCACTGCCGGTCAGCTGGCAGATGGCGTTCCGGAGCTGGCCGGACACCTGCCCGCCGATCCCCGTGGCCACGAGCCCGCCGATGAGGGCCACGACCACGAGGATCATGCCCAGGTACTCCATCGCGGTCTGACCGTTGTCGCGACGCGACTTGATCAACCGCACGATGCTGAACGGCCGGTGCTCGACGCGCTCTTCGGGGGCGAGCCGGAACCATGCGCGCGACCGGGGCCGGCACAGCAGGACGAGGACGACGACGGGCATCACCAGCTGCGTCACGCCCCGGCCGTTGTCCGCGTCGTTCAGCGTCGCCAGCGCACCGAGCGTGAGCCAGGCGTGCACGGCCAGGAGCCCGCGCCAGACCCAGACGCCACCACTGCGCAGGTACAGCGACAGCCCGAACCCGATGATGCCGGGCAGCGCCGCGTACAGCACCATGCCCAGCAGCCGACCGTCCACCGCATCGACGGACGAGGCCACGAGCAGTACGTCGAACGTCCCCACGACCGTGAGGACGAAGAGCAATCGGACGAGAATCAGTACCGCCTGCAAGGGGCGTGACAATGGCTGCCTGCCCGGAGGGACCTCGGCGGTGCTCACGTCAGCACCACCCGGTACCGCTAGTTCTCGTATGCCAGACACGGCGAGTCTCCCCAGCTTTGTGAGTGGGCGCAGCGACAGTTCCCCCCGGTATCCGTATGCGACCACAACAACGCAGGGCCCGGCATGGGCCCCAGGGCCCAATGCCGGACTCAATGTTCGGGCACCCGCCCAGCCCTCCCCTTTCCCCCACCGACCGTGCCGTTACGGGCTATTGGGGGCGATGACGGGCCGTCAGAGAGCTCCGGCGGACCAGAAGTCCGAGTGGACGTTGGGGGCGGGCACAAGATCCCCCGTGAACGTCCGGCCGTTGGCCTGGGTCTGCGGGGGACGGACCTGCGCCATGAGGAAGCAGGGAGTGGTCACGCTGACGTGGAATCGCCCCTTGTAGCCCACGGACAGGCTCATTCGAAATCCCGCAGGGCTTCGCGCATAGATCGCAGGCATGGCTTTGTCGCGGTCCACGCTGGTAATGGTGTACCCGCTCTTCTTCCAAGCTCGCTCGATCACCCCGAGCAAGCTTCCTCGCCTAGCCTCAGAAACAATGGTCATCACCGCAGCACGACGCGTTACCGCCCCTGTCTCCCGACCGCTGATGGTGTACGAATCACACCCGCTCTCCGACGACACGTCGTGAACCCAATCCAATGTTGGCTGCACCGACGAAAGCGTATCCAGAACAATTGCGTCCGCCTTCTCGGCAGCAGCCTGCAAGCTCTCCCTGCTCATTCCGCTCCTGTCATTCGCGTCCCGATCAGCTCTACATCCGGGAACCCCGCCAATCAACACCGCCGCCACAGCGCAACGGACCCACAACTTCACCGATACTCCTGGGTCGAGACTCTTCCCCCATGCCCAGCAACAACTTTCGCAACGTTGCGGGCTGATTCTTCATCTTTCTCAGGGTCGAAATAATTGGAGTGCGCATCCGCGGGGCCCCCGTCGATGAAAGGGCGGGGCCCGTCGTCGACCCTGATGCGCTGAGCACCGAATTCCGCTCGGGCAGGGTCAGTTCCGTAGTAGATCTGGCTCTCGCGGGTGCCTGCGTCTCCGAGCAGGTAGCCCATGCCGGCCCCGACGACGCCAGCCGCCACGCCGGTCTCCGGACGGCTCTGGCTGCCGAACCCTGTCTTGAATCCCTCAACCGCCCCCAGTGCCTCGACATGGTTGGGCAGCTTCGTGACGGGATCATTTTCCGCAGAGCCCACATACACGTGCCCCTTCCCCACCTTCAGATCGTCGGCAGTCTCAGCCCCCGTCCCTGGACTACCCAACAAAACGATGTCGTCCACACCTGGAATGCCACCCTCACTCTGAGCAGCGACACCTACCGTCAAGGAGCCGTAAGAGTGACCGATCGCCGTCATGTGAGGATCGGGGTTTCCATTCGTGACACTCAGGCCGTCCATGAATTGGCTGTAGGCCGGTGCCCCGATTCGAGCATCTCGATCACTCATCACAGCCAGATTTTCTTGGATCTTCTCTGCAGGAAGCTGAGGCGGATCGTAACCGAGCCATACGATCGAGGCACTTGAAGGGTCCATCCCCCTCGCCCCGATGGCTGTACTTCGAGCTCGCTCAATATCGTTGTGCGCGAAGCTCTCGTCCAGCGACGTGCCAAGCCCTGGAACGTATGCAGCCACATTGCGCGATGAGTCCGGATCTCCGAACGAGACAATTGCCCGCCCGCGACCCTCATCACTGATCCCCAGCAAGTACATGGGTGGCGCCCCAGGCTCAGGGGCGTCCCGCAGCTGCCGATCGATCTCCCGCAGCGCCGCCAGCTGTGTCTCCGACTTCGCGTCGTCCCGCCCCTCCAACTTGCCCATCAGCAGCTGGATGTTGTCCCGGTTCGCCGCATCCCGTACCAAGGCCGGAATGCCGTCCAAGTTGCCGATCTGGTCCGGGTACACCGCGAGGTACTCCTCGCGCTGTTCGTCCGTCAGGCCGGACCACCAGGCCTTGCGTTCGGCCGGTGACGCGTCGCGCGGGATCGCGTCCTTCAGGTAGCCGCGCGCCGCGTCCCGTACCGCTGCCGCGTCGCCCGCCGCGTCCTGCCATGTCGAGTCCGGAACCTTCAGGCCCTCCTCGGCCTTCAGCTTCCGCAGGATCCGGGCGTACCGCCAGTCGATCTCGGCCGCCGTCCGCACCGCCTTCGCCACCCGGTCCGCGATGTCCTGCGCCTTCGCCACGTTCGGGTTGGGGGCCACCAGGGGCGAAGGCGCATGCAGTCCGGGCGCCGCGCCCCCGACCACCGCCGTGCCGCCCGGCAGGGGCTTGCCGTCGATCAGGCCCTCGCCCGCCGCCGGGTACGTCACCGAACCGTCCGCGTGCACGGTGAGCTTCAGGTTCTCCGCGTCGTCCAGCGCCTCCCGCAATGCCCGCTGCTGGGCGCGCAGTTCATGGGCCATGCTGTTCAGCGTCGTACGGAGCAGACCGCACTCCGTGTAGACGTAACTCAGGTTCCGGCTCATCTGCCGCAGCCGCCCGACCGCCGCCCTCGCCGCCTCGCCGTGCTGCGTGTCGCGCAACCCGTTGAGCAACTGCGTCTCGATGCGGTCCCGGCCCGCGTCGGCGCGGTTGCTCGCCTTGCCCCACCCGTCGGCCGCGCCCTCCAGCTCGCCGCACTTCAGGTCCCGTAACTGGGCCCAGGTCAGGCTCATCGCGCCCCGTCCCGGCCCACCGACGCCACGGGCGCGAAGGCGGACTTCACGGTCTCGTTCGTCTCGCCCTGGGCCCGCGCGACAGCGCGAAGTTTCCCGGCCAGTGCCCGGCACTCCCCGCGCGCCGCCTCGAACCTCCGCGTCCACGACTCCCGTACGGCACCCAGTTCCGCCAGCGCGGTCAGTCCGCCGGTCCCGGCGAGAAGGCCCTCGTGCGCGGTCTCCAGTTCCGACTTCACCGGGCCGAGGTGCGTACACATCCCTTCCGCACCACCGGCTGCCCGCAGCCACACACCGTCGCTGTGCTTCAGTACGTCCCCGCCACCACCCGCCAGATCGCTCAGCCGCTGACGGCCGCCCGGCTGTCCCGTCACTGCCACTCCGCCCACCCCGTCCCCGTTCCTTGATCGCGAAGCGGCACTGTGCCAAATCCGGTGGCGGCGACACGCCACACATCCGGACGCCGGTGAGCGGAGCGGGCCCTGGTTCCCGGGCGTCCCAACGCGGGCCCCCGGAGCGCGGATCACCCGAACGGTGGACGGGCGCCGGGTCCTACCCGCGTCCGTCGCCCCCGCCGTACGTCCTCGGGTCCGCCGTGGCGAGACGGTGCAGCACCGCGGCGGCCCGGTCCTCGGGAGGGGTGCCCGTCCTCCGGGATGTGCCACATGAAGTGCTGCCAGGAGGCATGCTCCCCGTCCTCCCCGTCCTCCCCGTTCTGCCCGGTGGCCGGCTTCGCGCGGTACAGGAGGGAGACGGCAGTGAGGTCCCGGTCCCTGAAATCGGTGCCGACCCAGCCCGGTTTCGCGTCCCAGCGGGTCAGCAGATCCGGCCGGTCACACAGGCCCGCCGCGATGAGCCGTGCGGTCCTGCGGGCCGGCCACGTCCACGAGTGGTCGTTCTCGGCGCGCGTGACCTCGGCGTCGTACGCGGCGGCCTCGAAGCGGTATTCGGGGAGCTCGCGCACCGGCAGCGGGGAGGGCGGCGGGGCCGGGCGACGCCCGCCGGACCGGACGACGTGGTTCCCGCCCCTGCGGATGGTGACGTGGAGTGCGCCGCAGCAGCCCTCGGTGCAGTACGCCTCGGCAAGCTGTACCTCCCGGGGTTCGTCCGTGGCCCGCGGACGGCCGCTGCCCAGCAGGTACTCCGGGGGGGTGCGCGGGGCCCCGGCCGAAGGCCTCCGGCACCAGGGGGCGCCCCCTCGATCGGAATGCGCGTCTCGACGATGTCGAGGATCCGCCGGATCGAGCACAGTGACCTCGAACCTCAACCGGCCCGCCGATCCACCCGATCCGCCCGATCCGACCGGTCCGACCGGTCCGACCGGTCCCGCCGATCCACCCGGTCCCGTCGGCTCGGCATCGCGACGGAACGGCTGCCGTGCGGTACGCCGGGCCCATTCCACCCGCCGCCTCTCACCGGAGCCGGCGGCCTCTTCGGACCCGCCATCCAGGAGAGCCCGCCAAGCGGACCGGCTCAGCACGGACTCCAGGCCGCCCGGCAGTGCACGGCCCGAACCCGAACCCGAACGGGGATCCGAGCCGGACCCTCACCCGAGTCCGAGGGACGGGTCGGTTCTCAGGCCGATTCCGGGAACGTCAGCAGGACGTCAGTGAGGCGTCAGCGGAACGTGAGCGATCCACAGGAAGCTTTGGTTGTCAAGAGGTCAGAGAGAGCGGTTCGCCGCAGGATCCGGGCCTTGTCTCACGCTCATCCTGGGAGAATTCCATGCGTACGATCCGCACCCGCAAGCACACCGCTGCTCTCGGCGCCGTCACCGCAGTGCTCGCTCTGGCCCTCACCGCCTGCAACGGTGACGACACCGGCACGAAGTCCGCCGGCAACGCGAGCGACGCCGCCACGGTCGCCTCTTCGACGGACACCTCCAAGTCCGGCGACGCCGCGAAGACCGCGGACGGCTCGAAGACCGGTGGTACCGCGCAGAACACCGGGGCCACGAAGACGGGCACCTCGAACACGGCCACGTCCAAGGGCGGCTCCGCGGCGAGCGGCAACACCAGCGACAGCTACGCCTACAAGCACCCGTGCAAGCCCGGGGACCTGTCGGTGCGCGTGTACCCCCGCGAGGGTTCGGCCACCCAGCACGTGATCGAGATCAACAACACCGGCGCGAACTCCTGCGGTCTGAGCTACTTCCCGCGGGTCAGCCTGGGTGCCGCGAAGGCCTCGGACCACAGCCAGGACATCACGCCGGCGGTTCCCGGTGGCCTGGGCGGCGCTCCCGCGTACCCGGTCAAGCCCAAGACGGCCGCCATCGCGGTGATCGACCTCAACCCGAGCGGTGCGAACGGCGTGACCTGGATCGACGAGATGAACGTGCTCGCCGACGGCGACCACATGCCCAACGCGGACACGCAGAACTTCCCGCTCGGCCCGGACGTCAAGGTGCTCGACCCGAAGCTGGGCCTGTACCGGAGCACGGTCGCCGACGCGGTGCGCTCCATGCAGTCGGCGGGCAAGTCCTGACCCGCTGAGCCGGACCGTACGACGAACGCGGTGGGACGCACCATCTCCCCTCCCCCTTCGCCGTAGGCCCCGCACCCGACACCGTAGGGCCCGGATCACATGTGATCCGGGCCCTACGACGTTCACGGCCGCGAGGCGCTGCGCATGCAGCAGGCGGCGGCCGTCGTCATTGCGCGCCGCGGGAACTCCGGAGCGGCACGGCCGGTCTTCGGCACAGGCGCTAAATCGAGCCAGTTCACCAAAGCGGGCAAAGCCGTGCTCCGGGTCGAATACTTCCTCCGAACACCGGGTTCCGCGCGGACCGCGCCCGTCCCGGGCTCACCTCGCCGCACGAGAACCTGAAGCTGGGCGCCTGGCGCGAACCTCGACGACATCCGTTCCCGAGGGGGCCCCGCGCCGCGGTGCATGACCTGAGGACGGTCCGAAAACGACCAGAATCCGGACGGGGACCGCTACCCGGGATGGGTAACGTTCGACGGGTGGGAGAGTCGTTGCCACGGGGGGCGAGGTGAGGGCAGTGAGCGGCGTAGTTGTCCATCTGCCAGGGGTGGGCGGTGGCGTCGGAGGGGTGCCGTTCGGTGACCCGGTGACGTTACGGCTCGGCCCGGGGGAAGTGGCGCGTTTCGGACGGGGCTCGGCGACGACCCCGGTCGAACTGCGCCTCGACGACGCGGCCATCTCCCGGCTGGCCGGCGAGATCCGGGTGACCGACGACCACTGGCAGCTCAGCAACCACAGCGCGACCCAGAGCTACCTGGTGGAGAACCCGGAGGGAGCGGGAGAGTATCTGCGGGTCCCGCCCCGGCGGGCCGGCGCGCCCATCCCCTTCGAGTTCTCCCGGGTCGTGCTGCCCACCCGCCGGGGCACCACCGTCGCCTTCCAGGTGTTCGCGCCCGACCACGTCTATCTGGACCCCGACGGCATGGCGGGCGAGTGGGGCAGCCGCACCGTCATGGCGTACTCGCTGGACGAGACGGCCCTCTACTTCCTGGTCCTGGTCGCGCTCTGCGAGCCTCGGCTGCGCGACGAGTCGCCGGTCGCGGTGCCCACCACCCCGCAGATCGTCGAACGGCTCAGGAGTCACGCCGCGTGCGGCCAGTTGAAGGCCCGAGCGGTCAGCTCGCACATCGACTACCTCGCCGAGGAGAAGATGCGGATCAGCGCTCCCCCCGAACGCTCCTCCGGAGCCGGAGCCGGAGCCGGAGCCGGAGGAGCGCGCCGCAATGGCAAGCGGGAGGCCCTCGTCGGGATCGCGCTGCGGTTCGGACTCGTACGGGAGGAACATCTGGCGCTGCTTCCGCCCCGGTGCGGGCGGGGTACCGGAGGGGGAGACGGTGCGTGGCCGGGGCGACACATCGGGAAGTGACCGTACGGAGCTGCTCCCGCGCGGCTACCGGGTCGGCGGCTGGGAGGTCACCGAGCCGATCGCGTCCGGCGGCTGGGCAACGGTGTACGCGGGCCGCTCGGTCGATCCGGCGCGGGAGCCGGCCGAGGTCGCGCTCAAGTTCCTGCCGACCGCGGGGCTCGCACCGCGCCAGGCGCGCAAGGTCGCGGAGACCGCCCGGCGAGAGGTCGAGCTGGACCGCCGGGCCGGCCATCCGCGCCTGATCCACCTGCTGGACTCCGTCGTGATCAGCGATCCGGACCGGGCGTTCCTGGACGGAGCGATCGTGCTGGTGATGGAACGCGCCGAGCGCAGCCTGCGGGACCTGTTCGACGCCGGGGTCGCGGAGGCGGACGTCGCCGGGCTGTTCGCCGGGATCTGTGAGGGCCTGGCCCATCTGCACGGCAGCGGCTGGGTGCACGGCGACCTCAAGCCGGAGAACATCCTGCTGATGGCCGACGGTGCGCTCAAGCTCTCGGACTTCGGGCTCGCCACCGAACTGACCGGCACCGACGGCACCCACGGGTACGCGCCGCCGATGGGCACCCTGGACTACCTCCCGCCCGAGCGCTGGCAGGCCCCGCTCGGCGAGCACGGCGTGGAGGTGCGGCCCAGTACCGACATCTGGGCCCTGGGCATCATGGTCCACGAGGTGTTCGCGTCCGGCGCCTCGCCGTTCCCCGGCGCGACACCGGTGGCGCGCGGCGCGGCGGTACAGGAGTACGCCGACGGGCGCACGCCGCTGCGCATCGACAGTGCGGTGCCGCCGTTCTGGCGCGCCCTGGCCATCGACTGCCTGGCCCCCACCCACGCCGACCGCTCCGCGCACAGCGCCGGGAGCCTCCTGGCGCGCATCACCGCTCGGTCGCCTTCGCCGCGCCCGGTACGCCGACGACGGGGGACCCGCGCGATCCTGGTGGCCGTCGCGGTGTGCGCGGTGGCCGCGACGGTCTGGTCGCACGCCGCCGGCGACGCCGCGCCGGGCGCGAAGGGTGAACCGCTCGGTCGGCTACGGGTGTTCAACGCCGACGACGGCTGCAGGGACCGTACGGACCGGAACCCGCAGTGCAGTCTCGGCCTGGCGATCGACCCCCTTCAGCCGTACACCATCGACAACGTCGTACCGAAACGGGTGTGGCACGGCGACGTCCTCGCCGTCGAATGCCGCCTCCCCCAGGGGATACCGATCATCGACGAGTCGGACGCGAGCTCCACCGAGTGGTACCGGATCCGTCTGCCGGCCGGCGCCACCCGCTCCTCTGCCTGGCTGCCCGCCGTACGCACGACGGACCACCCCCGGGTTCCCGACTGTCCACGGCCCAAGCCTGTTCGATGAGTGTCGGCGTTCGCGCCGCGGGCTGTCACTCCGGATCGTTCCGGATGTCCTGCCCGGCGGCCCGACGACTACGTTGCGGACCGGCAGCCACCGGAAGGAAGAGGGGACAGCCCATGCACGGCACGCGCTCGCTCCTGCTCGACGGGGTCCTCGCCCTCGTCTCCCTGACAGCGCCGCCCCCGCGGTGCATCGACGACAGCTCCCCGGGCTTCCGTACCTGGCCGTGCGACGACACCTCCTACCAGAGCCGGCCCTGACCCCGACCGCCCCGCAACCCCCGTTTCCCGCAAGGCTATTCCGACTCGAAGGAGCAGTCAGGTGCGTGGCTCGACCGAACGACGCGCGATGTGGAGATCAGCGGTCCTGCTGGTCGTGGTGGCCGTGACCGGCCTCGGCAACCCGGCCTTCGCCCAGGGCGCCCGCGACGTGCCGGGCCCCCTCGGGAACACCGGCCCGGCCGCGCTGTACTGCGACATTCCGGCGGACCGGGACATCGCCGTGACCCGCAAGGTGTACGAGGTCGGGCAGCGCCGCGGCGTGTCCGACAAGGTGATGCTCGCCGGCTTCGAGACGGGCTGGGTCGAGTCCCGCATGAACAATCTGGCGTGCGGGGACCGGGATTCGCTCGGCGTGTTCCAGCAGCGGCCCTCGATGGGCTGGTGCGAACCCGCCCAGTGCCTCGACGTCGACTTCGCGGCGAACAAGTTCTTCGAGGTGGCCCAGCAGATGGAGCCCGACTGGGACACCGCGGGCGAGCTGGCCCAGGCCGTCCAGCGTTCCGGATACCCGGAGCGCTACCCCCAGGCGGAGGGCTACGCCCGGGAGCTGATGGCCGAGGCGTTCCAGCCCTACGGCACGATCGGGGCGAAGTACGCCGGCCTGGGCGGCCCCGGCGGCCCGCTCGGCCCACCGGTCCGCGCCGAGGAGGACTCCTCGCTCGGCGGACGTTTCCAGCTCTTCCGGAACGGGATCGTCCTCTGGCATCCGGATGTGGCCTACGCGATCTACGGGGACATCCTGACGAAGTTCTGGGACACGGACGCCGAACGCCGCTGGGGCTTCCCCACCACGGACGAAGCCGACGCCGCACAAGCACCCGACAAAACCCGCGGCCGCTACCAGTTCTTCGAACACGGCCTCTTCCTCTGGTCCCCACAGACCGGCGCACACACCGTCCACGGCGCCATCTACGACGCCTTCCACGCCGCCGGACACGAAAGCGCCCTCGGCTACCCCCTCACCGACGAAACAGACGAAGCAGGCGGCAAAGCCCAGAAGTTCCAGAAGGCCACCATCCACTGGAACGCCGACCGAGGCACCTGGATCACCGACAACTGACCGGGAGACGGCTATGAGATCGCTGATCCTTCGGCGTGTGATCGGGGCGGTGACACTGATCCTGGCGGCCCTCGCGGTCACGTTCACCACCGCACCCGCCGCGAGTGCGTCCGAACCGGGCGGCCCGATCGGGCGCGGCGAGGCGATGGACCGCGCGTGGTCGTGGATCGCCGAGCAGGTGCCGTACAGCCGGAGCGGCTGTCACGAGAACCAGTTCGGCTGCTACCGGCCGGACTGCTCGGGCTATGTGTCGATGGCCTGGAACCTCGGCACGTCCCTGACCACCTGGGCCCTGTGGGACGTCACCTTCGACATCCCCGCGAACGACCTCCAGCCCGGCGACGCCCTGCTGCGCGACTCGGGCGGCACGGACCACGTGGCCCTGTTCCTCCGCTGGGCGGACCCGGCCCACACACAGCCGGTGGTGCGCGAGGAGTACGACTTCGGGCACGTCGCCGAGGAGCGGGTGTGGGGCGACGGGCTCAGGGGCTTCACGCCCCGCCGCTACAACAACCTGGACGACCTGATTCCGTACGGCACCATCGCGGCGAAGTACGACAGCACGGGCGGCCCCGGCGGCCCGCTGGGCCGGCCGATCACGGGCGAACGCGACTCCTCGCTCGGCGGACGCTTCCAGCAGTTCCAGAACGGGATCATCCTCTGGCACCCCGATGAGGCCCACGCGATCTACGGGGACATCCTGACGAAGTTCTGGGACACGGACGCCGAACGCCGCTGGGGCTTCCCCACCACGGACGAAGCCGACGCCGCACAAGCACCCGACAAAACCCGCGGCCGCTACCAGTTCTTCGAACACGGCCTCTTCCTCTGGTCCCCACAGACCGGCGCACACACCGTCCACGGCGCCATCTACGACGCCTTCCACGCCGCCGGACACGAAAGCGCCCTCGGCTACCCCCTCACCGACGAAACAGACGAAGCAGGCGGCAAAGCCCAGAAGTTCCAGAAGGCCACCATCCACTGGAACGCCGACCGAGGCACCTGGATCACCGACAACTAGCCATCCCATCCCCACTGCCACTTCCGACCAGGAGGTCGTGTTGAGCGAGTACCGTCCCACCCGCAGGAACGTCCTGAAGACCGCGGGCGGCCTCTCCGCCGCACTGGCGCTCGGCGCCGGTGGCGTCCTTGCCACAGCCACGGCGGCGAGCGCGGCCGGTGACGGCTTCGGGCTGCACATCGTGGACCGCAACGAGAACGATCCCCGGATGAAGTACTACCGGTTCCAGACCGACGCGATCGGCTGGAACCCCGGCGTCAACGTCCTGCTCCCGGACGACTACGCCACCAGCGGCCGCACCTACCCGGTCCTCTACGTGTTCCACGGCGGCGGAACGGACCAGGACTTCATCACCTTCGACCGCCTGGGCATCCGCGACTGGACCGCGGGCAAGCCGGTCATCGTCGTGATGCCCGACGGCGGCCACGCGGGCTGGTACTCCAACCCGGTCAGCTCCAACACCGGCCCCCGGAACTGGGAGACCTTCCACATCGCCCAGCTGCTCCCGTGGATCGACGCGAACTTCCGGACGTACGCCGAGTACGACGGCCGCGCGGTCGCCGGCTTCTCGATGGGTGGCTTCGGCGCACTGAAGTACGCGGCGAAGTACTACGGCCACTTCGCCTCGGTGAGTGCCCATTCCGGCCCGGCCAGCCTGCGCCGCGACTTCGGCCTGGTCGCCCACTGGGCCAACGCGTCCTCCGCGGCCCTGGACCTGGGCGGCGGCACGGTCTACGGGGCGCCGCTGTGGGACGAGGCCAGGGTCACCGCCGACAACCCGGTCGAACGCATCGAGAGCTACCGCAACAAGCGGGTGTTCCTGGTCGCCGGTACGAGTCCCGACCCGGTCAACTGGTTCGACACGGTCAACGAGACCCAGGTGCTCGCCGGACAGCGGGAGTTCCGGGACCGGCTCGGCGCGGCGGGCATCCCGCACGAGTGGCACGAGGTGCCCGGCGGGCACTTCGTCCGCCCCGATCTGTTCCAGCGCGACCTCGACGGTGTCATCGCCCGACTCCGTAAGGCCTGACACGGCGCCGTGATCGCCCCGGCGCCTTGAACGAGGCGGACCCACGATGTCGGGACCGGTCAGCACACCCGGTCCCGACATCGTGGTCTCTCCTCCCCCTCCGGTTCGTACCGGGCCCCACCCCACACCCCCTCAGTCACACGGAGGAACGACCATGTCCACCCCCTCACAGCCGGAGCGCCGAGACGCCTCCCGCCGGGCGGCGCTCAAGGCAGGCATGGGCTTCGCCCTGGGTGCCGGCCTGCTGGGCGCTGCCCCCGGTGTGGCAGCCGCTCGCGACCGATCCGCCCCGACCGCCGCCGGACGACCGGCTCCGCGACTGCTCCAGACCGGCACACCGCTGTGCGAGCAGCCCGGCGACTCGGCGAGCGCCCAGGGTCTCGGCTCCGGCGACCTGGCGATCCCGTACTACCGGGAGCACGACAACACCTGGGGCTACGTGTTCGGCGACGCGTTCGGCGGAATCGCCCAGGCCGATCCCTACCTGGGGTCTCCGGTGATCCTGAACCAGGCCGGTTTCGACGCCTCCGGCCAGACCCCGATCTCGTTCTCCTGGGCGATGCCCACCGGCGGCGCCGCCGACCAGTGCTTCGACTACGCGCACTGGGCGGACAACGGGCACGGTTTCGAGATCTCCCGCATCCCCAACGACTGCATCGAGTTCGGCGGACGCACCTACATCCAGTACACGTCGGTGGCCCTGTGGGAGAACATCCCGGCCGGATACGACGGCTCACTGATGTCGGGCGTCGCGTACTCGGACGACTACGGCGTGACCTGGCAGGACTACCCGTACCACTGGCCCGGCGACACCCAGGGGACGAACCAGTCCATGTACGGGATGTGGTCGTTCGCGGGCATCGACCCCGACGGCTGGCTGTACATCTTCTCCAAGCGCTGGAACGGCACACACGCGAACACCGCCGACGGCGGCGCGATCCAGCTGTTCCGCATCCGGCCGGACGAGTTCCGTGCGGGCAACTTCGGGGCCCAGGAGAACTGGGCCTATCTGGACGGGCGTTGGCAGTGGACGACGGCGGCCGCACCGTCGATCATGCTGTCCGGGAACAAGATCGGGGAGTTCTCCGTCAAGCGGATCGGCAACACGTACTGCATGAGCTACTTCGACGTGGACGACTACTCGATCTGCACCCGCACCGCACCCCGCCCGGACGCCGTGTGGACCGCCCCCAAGCCCCAGATCGTCGGCGACGGCCTCCCGCCGCACCACTGGGGCAAGCCCCAACTCCCGTTCCTCTACGGCGGATACATCCACCCCGGCAGCGCGAGCGCCACGTCCCTGACACTGATCGCCTCGCAGTGGCAGTCGGTGAACCACGGAAAGACGCCCTACCGCGTCCTCCAGTACGACGGCATCCAGCCCTGACGCATCCGCACCGCGCAGAGGCACGGAATCGGCGTTCGATCCACCCCTCCCAGCCCCATGTGCCCGGAATGAGGAACTTCGGAGGGGTCACCGGATCGCCGATCGCGGCCCGTACGCCTCGTCCAGCCTCCGACACCGGGCCGACGCCCTGATTCCGGTCGAACGCGGCGCGGTGCAACAGCAAAACCGAAGAGCAGGCCATCGCACGGACGCGGCCCGAGCCACCCGGCCCCGAACGGCCCGACATCGAGCCGACGGGCCTCAACCAGACTTACTTGTGCGGCCATTGGCCAGTTTGGCGAATGTGCGCCGCTGCCCCCCTACACCGTCTGACCGCCGGACCGAACAACTGGTCTGCTGTTCGCAGTGCGGCATACAGCTCCGGTACGGCGAACTGGGCGCTCCGGTGTATTCGCTGCGCCCCTGCTGACCCGGGCCGGATGGCCGGCCCACGGTGCAGAGCCCGGACGTGGGGCCTGAGTCCTCGAAGCGGCGTGCCGGATCGTCGGCATCATCGGGACCGGGCGGCATGGGCGTAGCGGCCACACCCGTCCGGCAGGCACGCCGGGCGTCACCGGTCACCACGGTGGCGCCCCGAGTCATGGCCCCTCTCCGGGCCTCGGACACCGAGGGCGCCGCGGGCAGGAGCCGCGCTGGTCGGCCTTCTCCCTTGCCCTGGCGCTGATGTACGCGGAGCAGTACATGGCCGCCCGGGACGGAACGGTGACGCAGACCGCCGTACGCTGCTCCGCCTTGCGGGTCGCCCCGCCCTTGCTCACGTACGGGGCCGGGGACGGTAGGTCGTACGCCTGGTACGAGGCCTTCTCGTCAGGAACCGCCCTCCCTTCCTCTAACCCTTCGCGACACACTCCGCCCAGAGCAGCTTGCCGCCCTGCCCCGGCAGCCCGCCCCGCATCGGGTAGGCGCCCCAGGACTCCGCGTAGAGCGTGACGAGGTACAGCCCTCGCCCTCGTTCGGCCAGTTCCTCCGGCGTCTCGGTGCCCCACCGGAACGGTGCCGGGATGTGCGGATCGGTGTCCCAGACGCTCAGCCGGATGCGGCTGCGCCCGGCGTCGCGCAGGCGCAGGGAGTACGGCCCCGAGGAGTACAGGTAGGCGTTGGTGACCAGCTCGCTCGCCAACAGCTCCGCGACCTCGGTGAGTTCGCGCATGCCGTGCACGCGCAGGACGTTGCGGAGGGTGGCACGGGCGACGCCGGGGGCGCGGGGATCCTGCGGGAGTTGGAGGGTGTACGCCCAGGGCGGGGATACCGTGGCACTGACCATGGAAGTCTCCATTCACGGAGGGAAGTTGAAGGATGCACTTCGAGTTGCCCGGTGACGAGGCCGCTCCGTCGAGCGGGGTACTTCCGGGCGGGTGGCCTGAGACCCAAGGTAGCGACTCGCGGTTAACGTGTTAACCGAATCTCGACGAATCCGTAAACTGACACCCTTGTGGGTGACCAGCCGCTCAAGGAGGCGAGCAAGCCCGTGAGAACCAACCCAACGGGTCGCCAACTCCGTTTTGGCTCTGAACTGCGCAAACTCCGCGAGCACGCAGGCCTCACCGCCACCCGGGCCGGTCAACTCCTGAGCGTCAAGCAGAACCAGATCAGCAACATGGAGGCGGGGCGCATCGGCGTGAGCCCGGAGCGCGTGCGCACTCTGGCCTGCCACTACGGCTGCACCGACGAGGACATCGTCACCGCGCTCGGGAATATGACCTCCGACCGCACACGTGGATGGTGGGAGGAGTACCGAGAGATCCTTCCCGCGCCGCTCCTCGACCTGGCTGAGATCGAGCACCACGCCTACCGACTGCGGACGGCCGTGACCGTTCACATTCCCGGCCTCTTCCAGACCGCCGAGTACGCACGCGAGGTCTTCCGCCAGGACGTGCCCGAACTGTCACCTCCCGACATCGAGCACCGCATCTCGTTCCGCATCAAGCGGCAGGCCGTCCTGTTCCGGAAATCGCCGACACCGCATCAGGCCGTCATCCACGAGGCCGCGCTGCGCATGCAGTTCGGTGGCTCGGAGGTGACCCGTAAGCAGCTTCAGCATCTCCTCGACATGGGCGAACGGGATCACATCACTCTCCAGGTGATCCCCTTCTCCGCAGGGACCTTCGCCGGGTCCGGCCAATCGATCTACTACTTCCTGGGTCCGGTACCGCAGCTCGACACCGTAAATCTGGACCAGTCCCACGGCCCTGTCTTCCTCGACTCCGAGGCCCAGTTGGAGAAGTACCGCGTGCTGCTCGGCCGCATGGAAGCAACCGCGCTGGACCACGACACTTCCAGGAACTTCATCCACAACATCGTCCGCGACCTGTGAGGGAAACCGAGATGTCCTCTCCCGCATGGCAGAAGTCCTCCTACTGCGCCCAAGGCAACTCCTGCGTACACGTAACCGCGCCCGCCCCCGGCGCAGTCAGCCTCACCGAGTCCGGCGACCCCACCGGAGCGATACTCCGCACCACCCCCGCCGCCTGGTCCGCCCTCGTACGCACCATCAAGGAGAGCCGCACCCGTGACTGACACCCCCGGCATCCCCACCGACCTGACCTGGGTCCGCGCCGCCCCCGAAGGCGAAGAGGGTCCCGGCCCCTGGATCGAGATCGCCTTCGGTCCGGACGAACTCGTCCACCTCCGCGAGACCAGCGACCCCACCAACGTCGTCACGACCACCCGGACGAAATGGGTGGCCTTCACCAAAGGCGTCATGGCCGGCGAGTTCGACCACTTCGCCGAACCCGACGACGACCAGGGCTCAGCGGCACCGGCCTGACGGAGGCCCGGCGATCCGCAAGGTCGCCCAGGGCCTGCGAAAGGAGCCGGGACTCTTCGCCCCCGGCGTGACAAAAACGATCGGCTGCACCAGCCGCTGAGCCTGGAATGTGGAGTACGAGAATGGCCACGGATGAGCAGACCCACATCTCTTCGTTGCACGGCAATCTGCAAGAGCAGTACAAGCAGGACGCAGACCGGATCGAAAAGTGGTCGATGCTGTGGATGCTCGTAGCCATCGGAATGTGGGTGTGGTTCCTCTTCCTGCTCCTCGTTCCCTACGACACCGGGGGCACCTCGTGCCAAGCGCCGCTGTTCCACTCCGCTCAGGAGAACGGCGGTGCCTGCCACAGTGACGTGCGTCAGTGGCCCGTGCTTCTCGGTGTGCTCGCCCTGGCTGTCCTGCCTACCCTCGTCGCGGCAGTCACGTCCCTCTATGCGAAGCTCCTCTTCCGCATAGTCCGCGCCTCGGCGGCCAATGCGACGGACCCGTCAGCACCGCCTTCCTGACCAGGGCAACTCCTGCGTACCCGTAGCCGCCCCCACCCCCGGCACGGTCAGCCTCACCGGGACCGGCGCCGAAGGCACCGGCCGGTGCCCGGTCCTCACGCCCGAGGGGACGAACCGGCGTCCGCCCAGGCACGGGTGAACCGTTCGTGCGCGGGCAGAGGGACGGTGGGTCGGGGTGTCGGCGTGGGACGAGGGGCCTTCGCGGCGGTGAGTTCCTTGCGGACGGCACGGTGGTGGTCGAGGGTCCAGGTGTTCCAGCGGCGTACGGTGCGGTCGGCCGGGCGGTCGAAGGCGTGCAGCTGGAGGTGCAGGGCCGCCGCGTCGCGGCTGACTCCCAGGGACGCCGCCACCTCGTCCACCAGGGCCGGGACGCTGAAGAGCGGGTTGGCCTCGTACTGGCCCGGTGGGACCGGGGTGGTCGTCGAGCGGTCCGCCAGTGCGCGCAGGGCGGCGAGCAGGTCGTCGGGGGCGTCCGTGAGCCGGGCGAGCAGGGCGCGGGCGCCCTCGGCTGCCGGGTCGCCCACCGGCCGCTCGGTGAACGCCCAGGTGAGGGCGGTGACGGCGGCCCGTATCCCGTCGGCGTCCAGCGACGCTCCCTCCAGGCGCCCGGTGAGCAGGGCGGTGGCCCAGGTCCCGGGCAGGCCGTGGTCCCTGGCCAGCGCGGCGGCATGGCTGCCGTCGTCGGCGTACGGAGCGGCCGCGAGCCGTTCGGACCATTCGGCGGCCATCCGGTCCGCGGCGGTGGTCATGCCACCAGGGGCCCAGAGGTCCGCCGGGTCGGCGGGAACGGCGGACGCGAGCACGGCGTGCAGGCCGGCGAGGCCGAGACGCCCCCTCATCTCGTCGTATGCGTACACCGTGGTCCGGTCGGCCTTGTACGGCTTGGCGCGGCACAGCTTCAGGTGTGCCCCGTAGTCGTCGCTGCCGGCGAAGCCGTCGAGGACCAGGGCGGCAATCGCGCGCGGCACCCCCGTACGCCACCGGAACAGGTCCACGGCTTCCTCGGACACGGGCAGCGGACCGCGTTCGGCGAGCAGGGCGAGCAGGCGGGGGAGCCGGGTGGTGTCGTCACCCACGACGGTGCGGGTCTCGCACTCCTCGGCATCGGCGGGCGCCGGGTCGGCGGCCCGTTGGAGGAAAGGGACGAGGTCGCTGCGGACCTGGCCGGAGGCCACCGGCGCGCCGGACGCGCGAAGCTCGGCTGTCCGGGGCTCGGGGGCGCGGCCGGTGCGCCAGGTGGTGCCCCGTTCCGCGAACGGCTGGCGGCTCCACACGTCGAGCAGCGCGGTGAGTGCCTGCCGGTGCTCGTCCGGGGTGGCGGCGACGGTGGCCCGCCAGGCCACGGCGTCGGTCCGGCCGGTCAGCACCGCCCACTCGGGCGGAGGTGCGGGCAGGGCCAGCACCCGCACCTCGTCGTCGATCTCGCCGCGCAGATACCGCCCGTCGGCGGCGACCGCGGTGAGCAGGGCCGGCTGCGGCTGCGGCGGCCGTTCCTCGTACGCCCGCAGTCGGGCCAGCAGGCCGTGCAGGGCCGGGACGAGCCGGGTGTCGGGCACCGGGTCGGGCAGCTCGACGACCGGTCCGGAGCGCATGACCGCCACCCGGTGCGACAGCTCCCGGCGGCGGCGCAGCACATCGGCGGCGAGACGGACGGCATGGGCGACCCCCTGCCGGATCCGGGGATCGGTCACCCCGGGCAGTCCGTCCTCGGCGCCGGACCGCAGCAGCTCGCCGACGGCCTCGTCGGTGACCGCGCGCAGAGCGCGGGAGGAGGGCTCGTCGCGCGGGGTGAGGAAGTGCCAGAAGGCGGGCGGCGGTACAGGCCCGGCCTGCTCGCCGAAGGTGGCCCGGACGGGTCCGCAGTGGCGGCTGCCGGGGAAGCCCCGGACCTGCCAGAGCAGTGAGTTGTCCTCGGCGGCATGGCAGCGGACAGTGGTGCTGCCGACCACGACGGCGTCCTCGCCACCGGCCGGAAGGGCGAGGATGCCCCACGGGCGGCGGCCCCAGACGGTGGTGCGGTAGGACGCGGTACGGCCGTCCGTGGACTCCAGCACGAACTCGCGGGGCGAGGGGCCTGCGTACGGGGTGCGGTAGTTGACCCGGCAGCCGGTGAGGCGGCCGTCCTGGCCGAGCGGGGACGGCGGGGCGCCGGGCGGCAGTTCGGCGAGGATGCGGTGGTCGGGGAAGGGCCTGATGCCGTCCGGGAACGTGTCGGAGCGGTGGAAGTCGGGCAGCGTGCGATCGGCGGTGGGCACACCGGTGGCGGGGTCCAGGCGGGCCCATCCCCTGCCGTGGTCCTCGCTGAACACCGCGGTGCTCCAGAAGTCCCGGCCGTCGTGCATCTGGTAGTCGCGGTGGCCGATGCCGGTGGTGTCGCCGGGGCGCAGGACGTTCTCGCCGTCGAACCGGCCGCCGCCGTCCGGGGTCTGGAACTGGTAGCCGAGGCCGCCCTGGATGCTGCCGCCGTAGGGGCGCAGCCCGTAGGACTGTTCCGGCTCGAAGGTGTCGGCGGGGCTGTCGGACCAGTACGCCGTACTGGTCCCGTTCTCGTTGCCCGAGCACGTCCAGGCGACGAGGAACTGGCCGCCGACCCAGTGCACCGTGGAATGGCCGGCGCCTTCCGGCAGTTCCAAGGTGTGCTCGCCGCGCCGCCCCGCGTGGTCGACCGCGAACGCGCGGGTCTCCCCGTAGACGGTGAGCACCGGCCAGGTGCAGGTGGTGTGCACCTTCTCGTCCGGCCGGAATTCGGCGAGGGCCTCCTCCAGGGCGGTCCAGCCCAGCTCCTCCGGCAGACCGGAACGCAGGGCACGAGCCAGCGGGCCGGTGAGATCCAGTGTGTCGAGAGCCTCCTCGATGCCGTCCAGGGCGATGGCGGTGGGCCGGTCGAGAAGGCCGTGCAGCTCCTCGACGGCCTCGTCGGCGGCGGCGAGCCCGCCGCCGCGCAGCCTGTCGAGCAGCTTCTCGATCCGGCCGTGCACCTCGGCCGCGATGCCCGGATTGTGCGGCAGCCGGCTGATGGCGGAGCCTCCCTGGGACCGGAGCCCGGCGTGCACCGTGCCTTCGAGCCGGGAGCCGAACACGGGGTCGGCGGCGAGCGCCCTGAGGTCGCGCTGCGCGCCCTTGTCCCAGAACTCCAGGGAGATGGTGGGGCCGGGGTCGTGGACGGGAATCCCCTCGGCGAGGCAGACGTCGAGCAGGTCGGCGTCCAGATGCGGCCACTGGTAGCGGTCCTCGTGGAGCCGGACCGGAGTGCCGTCCTCCTTCAGCAACGGGGCGAACCGGGCCACGAGGTCGAACAGCTCGGCGGGCATGGCCTGGCGGGTCACCCCGCCACCGGCGACGGTGCGGTGGGAGTACTGGGTGGCGTACCGCCGCAGCCACTCGCCGAGGCCGCCCTCCGGGGTGATCCGGCCGGCCGCGGCGGCGTCCGCGATCCCGCAGCCGAGGAGCAGCCGCAGCCAGGCGGCCGCGTCGTTCTTCGACTCGGGGAACAGGTCGAGCAGGGCGGCGGCCCGGTCGGCGGCCGGCGGGTGAGCGGCGAGCGGGCCGAGCACCGCGTCGAGCAGCCGGTCCGGCACGGCCTTTCCGCGGGCGGACGCGAGCACCCCGCCCAGCACCCGCGCCTCCTCCTCGGCGCCGAGACCGGCCGCGCGCGCGGAATCCCGCACCCGGCGGGCCAGATCGGCGGGGAGCTCGCCCGGCGACGCCGCCCAGACGGCCAGCAGCCGCACGAACTCGCGGTGCGCATCGACCGGTTCGAACACCTCGGCCAACCAGGCCGGGGCGCCGCCGAGCTCGGTGGCGGGAAGCGCGCCGAACCGGGCGAACAGCTGAAGGTTCGCCCACCGCCAGTCGGGATCGACCGGCAGCCCGTGGGTGCGCTCCGCAGCACGCGCGTTCGCGTACGCGCGGGCGGCGGAACGGCGGTGCGTCTCCAGCATCCAGTGCCCGATGGTGTCCCAGAACCACGGCAGATGGGCGGCCGGCAGACCCCGGGCCAGGCGCCCCGCCTCGTCCACGAACCGTCCGGGCTTCTCCCAGGCCCTGTGCCGGCCACGGTCCGCCTGCGCCAGCACGTCACGGGCGCCGGCCTCGGCGCCGGGGACCCGGGCGCGCGCCCAGTCGACGTACGTCTCGGAAATGCGGTGATTGGCCGGGAGCGGAACGGGAGTTCCGGTGCTGCTGGTCATGTGTACGAGTCTGGCAGGCGGCACTGACAACGGACCGCGGGAGCCTGTGCCGGGCGAATGGGAGCCCGCGTCGGGCCGCGGGAGCTTGTGCAGGGTCCCGCCATGCCCGCCATGCCCGCCTTCCGCGACTTCAACTTCAAGCTGCTGGTCATCGAGCAGCTCATGTACCAGGACAAGACGCTCACCCCGGCCTTCTGCATCGACGAATGCCTGCGGGCCAAGGGAATCGACGACGCGCAGCTCTACGCGTTCGACAACGAACTCGACTACACGGTGCTCGACGAGCCACGCACCTACTTCGAGGCACTGGAGAGCAGCGAGGAACTGCTCGCGACCGTGGAGACCTTCCTCGTCGACGGCGGGCACCAGGTGTACTACGAGTGCTCCCCGGTCTGGGACGGCGAGGACGATCTGTTCGACGTGGGCTCGCTCGACGACCTCGACCTGCTGCCGAACCTGCGGCAGATCGTGGGCGCCCGCAACTGCGGACTGGGCGTCCCGTTCAAGGCCGAGGCCCTCGCCGCCCGCCGCATCGTCGCCGACTGAGGCACACACACGCGGGCGCCCTGCTCCGGTGACGTCCGCTCCGGTTCCGGTGACTCCGGGTCAAGTGATCGGACAACGTGTTCGGTCGGCGCGGCGCGGGCATGATCAACGGCATGAACGACGAGCCGGGCAGGATCCTCCGCTGGAACTTCTTCATCGGCGGTCACCTGAGTGCGTCGGTGCCCGTACGCCTCGTCGAGCGCACCGAAGCGGGCCAACTGGTGTGGATGGAGAGCGGCACACCGATGTGGCGTACGAAGCTTCCGCGCGGGACACATCTGCGGGACATCGCCCCGGACGACCGCCCGCCCGGCGGCTATCCGGTGGTCGCCGGCCGCTGGCCGATGGGCAACGCACTCTTCTACCAGCCGACCGGCGCCGCCCACTCGGTGCTCTGGCTCTTCGGGCGTGGACGGAAGTTCCGTGGCTGGTACGTAAATCTGGAGCGCCGGATCCATCACGGTGACGACATCGACATCACCGATCATGAACTCGACATCAACGTGGCGCCGGACCGGACCTGGAAGTGGAAGGACGAGACGTCCTTCGCCGAGAAAACCGGCCACCCCGTCTACTGGACAGCCGACGAGGCGTCCGCGATCCGGGACGAGGGTGCCTCGGTTGCCCGGCTCGCCGAGGCCGGAACGTTTCCCTTCGACGGCACCTGGTGCGATTTCCGGCCGCCGCCCACCTGGACCACGCCGCCCCGGCCGCCCGTTCCCCGCCATCCACTGCTCTGACCACTGCCTGCTCCGACCAGGCCCGGCACGCTGACCAGGGCATGCCCAATATTCTCGGCCAGGGTGGCGGGATGGCAATCATTGCCCGGGGTCACACCCCGTGATACACAGAGTAACCATACATATTCGGTCACCCACCATCTCGATCCGCAGGTCAGGACAGCCGGACCGGCCAAATGTGCGAGATCCGGGTAAAGAGAGCTGTCAAGCCGTCGTACGAGAGCAGTTTCATCAGCGAAGATAGAGAGCGACCCGTGCCGTGTGGCAGGGGCAATGAACTACCCAACAGGGGCGGTGACTTACATGATCCTGGCAGCTGAAAAGGGCGACATCACCACCATCATCGGCGGAATCGCCCCGAACTGGGGGCCGTTCGGGACCTTGGGCAACGAGGCCCGCGTAATGATCGAGGTCGTGATGGCCATCGCCATCCTGCTCTGCCTCGGCATCGCGGTCTGGGGTGCGGCGAAGCAGCGGATCGGCGCGACGGCACTGCGCGACACGTTCAGCGCGGAGCAGGGCAAGGGGCTGATCGTTGCCGGTTTGACCGGTGTGTTCATCATCGGATCCCTTGGAACCTTGTTCACCATCGTCTACGGAATGGCCGTCTGACCGGCTGTCATTCCACGCCAGGGGCAGTCCCGCCCACCCCCACACCATCCATCCGTCGTGCCCACCGGCAGAGGTTGCGTCTCCCTGATGTCGAGTCACCACACCGCGTCCGCGCGGAAACCCGCACGGCTACCGTCGTACTACCCGGTTCAGGCAACGGTTGAGGGGGCGTACGCGGCATGAGCCTCGGCGACGACAACGGCTACGGCAACGACTCAGGCCGTACGGACGATGGATACAGCACCATCGGCGGCACCCGCCAGACCCGCACCCGCCTCCCCGACGGCGAGGGCGGCGACAGCTACGGCACCCCCCGCCGGCCCGCCCGCAAATCCCGCTCCCTGGTCACGGTGGTCGGCGTGGTCGTCCTCCTGATCGCGGCTATCGCGTTCGCGAACATGGGCGGAGGCGGCGGGAAAGGCAACGACGGCGGCTCGGGGAACAGTGGGAGCAAGCCGAACTCTTCGTCCACGGCGGCTACGGGGACGAAGCCCGTGACGGGGAAGAACGGGTCGATCCCGTCGGGGTTCGCCCATGACGAGCAGGGGGCGCAGAGCGCGGCGGCGAACTACTCCGTGGCGCTCGGCTCGGCCGACATGTTCGACAAGGCCAAACGAGACAGCATCCTCAATGCGGTCATTGCGCCCTCGGCCGTCGGTGGGTTTCGCACCACACTTGACCAGGCTTACTCCACGGGTCTCTTCAAAAACCTGGGCCTCAACGAGGATGGCTCAACCCCTGCTGGCTTCACTTTCATCTCGCGAACCACCCCTATCGGCACCAAGGTCACAAAGAGCTCCGCTACCCGGGCCACCGTGGAGGTCTGGTGCTCCGGACTGATCGGGTTGGCGGGCGAAGGTTCCACGAAGCCCGTAACCGACGGCTGGTTCACCATCACCATGGAGTTGGAGTGGGTCAACGGCGACTGGAAGGCCGTAACTCATTCACAGGAAGACGGGCCCGCTCCCGTAGGGGGCGACACGAGGGCGTCCAGTGCCGACGAGATCGCTGGCGCGGTCGATGGGTTTGGAGGGTTCACCTATGCCCGGTAGTCCGCGACGTCACGTGAGGTCTGTCGCAGCTTTGCTGGCGGCGATGCAGGTCTCCGCCATTCTCCTCGCCACACGAGTTGCCGCTGCTCCGACGCCAAGCCCCAGCCCGAGCAAGAGCAACAACGCCTGCGATCTCATTCACGGCCCCGCCAAGGACTACTGCGAAAGCGGCGACGCCGGCGCCCCCAAAACAAACGCCCCCTCCACCCTCGACAACTCCCTCGACCCCCTCTCCTCCCTCGCCCGCGGCTGCGCCGACGCCGCCGCGTGGATCGTCGGCAAGCTCAGCGAGGCCGTGAAGGGCACCGCCAACGTCGACTTCACGAACACCAAGTTCCTCCAGCAGTACGCGATCGTCTTCGCCGCCTCCACCGTCCTGACGCTCGTCCTGTGGCTGCTCGCCGTGGCCAAGCGGGCGATCCGTGGGGTGCCGCTGACCACCGCGATCTCCGAAGCCATCGGGTTCCTCTGGCTGACGGTCCTCGCCTCCGCGTTCACTCCGCTGATCCTCTACACGGTCGTCTCCGCGACCGACGGAGTCACCGACGTCATCGCCACGTCCTCGGGCGGGCAGACCGATGTCTTCTTCGGGTCGTTCGCCGAAGCCCTCAAGAAGGGCTCCGACATCGGCGGCGGACCGATCATGCTGATCGTCGTCTCCCTCGTGTCGATCCTCGCCGCGGGCATCCTCTGGCTGGAGCTCGTCATCCGGGCCGCCCTGCTCTACGTCGGCGCCCTGCTCGGCACCGTCGTCTACGCGGGGCTCGTCGACAAGAACATGTGGGGTCACGTCCGGCGCTGGGCAGGCATCATGATCGCGGTGATCATGGTGAAGCCCGTCATCGCCATCGTGCTCGGGCTGGCCGGTGCGCTCTCCCAGAACGACGGGCCGAACGCGATCTCCGCCGTCGTGTCCGGTCTCGCCATCATCCTGCTGGCGATCTTCGCCTCCGCCATGATCTACCGGTTCGTCCCCGGCTTCGGCGACGAGATCCAGGGCGCCCGCACCAACCGCAAGCAGGCCACCGACGGCTCCCAGGCCGCCGCGATGATCAGCTCCCCCGCCGCTCTGGTCTCCCAGGGCATCAAGACTCACAGCAGCCGCAGCGGGCAGAACAGCGGCGACAGCGGCAGCGGCGGAGGCCGGCCCGCCAACGCGATCAGCGGCGGTGTCGCCGCGCACAGCTCCCGCAACTCCGGCGGGGGCGGAGTCGGCGGCGGATCTGTCCCCTCCGCCGCACCTCCGCCGCGCAGCGGATCGGGGCCGACCTCCGGCACCCCGCACGGCAGCCGCTCCCACCGAGGTAGCGGATCAGGCAGTTCAGGTAACAACAGCACGGGAGGTGGAGGGCGTTGACGACTCAGTCCCACACGATCGCGCCCCGCCGTACGTATCTCATCGGCCGGGCCCGGCCGAACGCGATCGTCGGCAAGAACCGCGAGACCGGCGAGATCGCCCTGATCATCGTCGGCGCGTTCCTCGGCATGATGAGCGGGCTGATCGTCCCGATCCTGTCCCTGCGGATCGTGCTGCTCACGGGTTTCCCCCTGCTCGCCCTGGCGATCGTGTACCTCCCGTACAAGCACCGCACCTTCTACAAATGGTTTGAGATCAACCGCAGCTACAAACGCTCCCTGCGCCGCGGTACGACCTATCGTTCCGCCGCCATGGAGGCGGGAGTCGGCGCCGACGGGCGCGAGGTCGAGATCGGACCGCCCCCCGGCATCGGCCGGATCAACTGGCTCGCCGCCCCCTTCGGCCCGGACGAGATCGCCGTGCTCCTGCACGCCGACCGCCGCACCGTCACCGCCGCGATCGAGATCGAGGGCCCCGGCGTCGGGCTGCGCGACAGCGAGGACCAGGAAGCGCTCGTCGACCGCTTCGGCACGCTGCTGAAGCATGTCGCCAACGGTGACGGCTTCGTGACCCGCATTCAGATGCTCGCCCGCACACTGCCGGCCGACCCCGACGCGCACGCCAAGGACGTCGCCCAGCGCGGCGACAAGGCGTCCCCGGGCTGGCTGCAGGAGTCGTACGACCAGCTCCAGTCCATGGTCTCCACCTCCAGCGAACAGCACCGCGCCTACCTCGTGGCCTGCATGCACTTCACCCGCGAGCTGGCCGCCGAGGCCAACGCCATGGCCCGCGCCGCCCGCCCCCAGGCCGGTCGCAGGCTCGACCGGGACGCGGGCCTCGCCGTCGTCATGGCGCGTGAGCTCACCGATATCTGCGCCCGCCTCGCCGAGGCCGACATCCGGGTCCGCCAGCCGCTCGGCCAGAGCCGGCTCGCCTCCCTCGTGCACTCGATGTACGACCCCGACCACCCCATCGACCACATCCAGGCCATGACCAAGCGCAACGCCTGGCCGGCCGAACTGGACGCGGTCGAGCCGACGTTCCTCCAGGCCAAGACCCGTGAGTCGGTCACCCGCGCACCCTGGTGCCACTCCACGGCCTGGGTGAAGGAGTGGCCGATGACCCCCGTCGGCGTCAACTTCCTGGCCCCGCTCCTCGTCCACACGCCCGATGTGATCCGTACGGTCGCGGTCTGCATGGACCTCGAACCCACCGAGGTCGCCATCGAGCGGATGCTCACCGAGAAGACGAACGACGAGGCGGAGGCCAGCCGTCAGGCCAAGATGAACCGCACCGTCGACCCGCGCGACATCGCCGCACACGGCCGGCTCGACCAACGGGGTGAAGATCTCGCGAGCGGCGCGGCCGGGGTGAACCTGGTGGGGTACATCACCGTGTCGTCGCGCTCCCCGGAGGCCCTCGCCCGGGACAAGCGGACGATCCGGGCCTCGGCCGGCAAGTCGTATCTCAAGCTGGAGTGGTGCGACCGCGAGCACCACCGCGCCTTCGTGAACACCCTGCCGTTCGCCACCGGCATCCGCCGCTAGCCCCACAGCGCAGCTCAGCACCTCACCGCACCACCCCAGACCGCACCACACCGCTCAGCACCACACCGCAGAGCAACCGCGAGAACCGAGAGAACCGAAAGGGAGGTCGGTCACGCCATGCGAGATCCGCTGTCCGCGCTGTCGGACGCCTTCACCGCCTTCCTCTTCGGGAAGGTGGAGACGACCAGACTGCCCGTCCGCACATCGACGGGACAGGCCCAGGCCGTCTATCTGCCCACCGCGGCCCCCGGCCTCGGCGACTCCGGCGTGATCATCGGCCGCGAGGTCTACTCCGGCAAGGGCTACATCTACGACCCCTTCCAGCTGTACGGACAGCAGCTGCCGGCCCCGCACTGGCTGGTGCTCGGCGAGTCCGGCAACGGCAAGTCCGCGCTGGAGAAGACATACGTGCTCCGCCAGCTCCGCTTCCGCGACCGCCAGGTCGTCGTCCTGGACGCCCAGGGCGAGGACGGCGTCGGCGAGTGGAACCTCATCGCCCAGGAGCTCGGCCTCACCCCGATCCGCCTCGACCCGACCGCTGCCCTCAACGGCGGCATCCGGCTCAACCCGCTCGACCCCTCGATCACCACCACCGGCCAGCTCGCCCTGCTCCGTACGATCATCGAGGTCGCGATGGGGCACGGCCTGGACGAGCGGTCCGGCTTCGCCCTGAAGGTCGCCCACGCGTACGTCAACGAGACGATCACCGACCGGCAGCCGGTCCTGACCGACATCGTCGACCAGCTCCGCCACCCGGAGCCCGAGTCCGCCGAGGCGATGAACGTCGACATAGACGACGTACGGGCCTGGGGCCTGGACGTCGCCCTCGTCCTGGACCGGCTGGTCGACGGTGACCTGCGCGGCATGTTCGACGGACCGACCAGCGTCGGCATCGACCTCGACGCCCCGCTGATCGTCTTCGACCTCTCGCACATCGACCGGAACTCGATCGCGATGCCGATCCTGATGGCGATCGTCGGCGTCTGGCTGGAGCACACCTGGATCAGGCCCGACCGCAAGAAGCGCATCTTCCTGGTGGAAGAGGCCTGGCACATCATCAACTCGCCCTTCGTGGCGCAGCTCTTCCAGCGTCTGCTGAAGTTCGGGCGCAGGCTCGGCCTGTCGTTCGTGGCCGTCGTCCACCACCTCAGCGATGTCGTCGACGGAGCGGCGGCCCGCGAGGCCGCGGCGATCCTCAAGATGGCGTCGACCCGCACGATCTACGCCCAGAAGGCCGACGAGGCCAGAGCGACGGGCCGCGTGCTCGGCCTGCCCCGATGGGCGGTCGAGATCATCCCGACCCTCACCCCCGGCATCGCCGTCTGGGACGTCAACGGCAACGTCCAGGTGGTCAAACACCTGATCACCGAGGCGGAACGCCCCCTGGTCTTCACCGACCGCGCGATGACCGAGTCCTCCGCCACCGAGCTCCTCCCCGAGGACGTACGCGCCGCGGACCTGGAGGCGGAGCAGCGCGCGGCACGGATCGAACACCAGCAACGACTGAACGAGTCGTCCGAGTCAACGGTGGCATGACATGGCGGGGCGCGCTGAGGAACGTACTGGCGGCAACGGCGGCATCCCGGACGGCCTGCTGATAGGCCTGCTGGCGTTCTTGCTCGGGCTGACGCTGCTGGCGTGGACGGCCACCGGTCTGTCCGGACTGTTCGCGCACGGCGCCTGGCCGGACGGGGTCACGCTCCCCGAGACACCCCTGGCGATGCGCCGGCTCGTCACCGCACCGGACGACCTCCCGGCCGCCTGGCCGAACACCCCGGCAGGCGAGTTCTCCGGGTACGGGCTCTTCTGGGGCCTGTTCATCGGCGAGCTGATGGTGCTGCTGGTGCTGACCGTCTTCGTGCTGGGCGTGGTGGCCCGCTGGCGGGCGGTACGGGCGCGACAGCGGAGCGACCGGTACGCGGACGTGGGCGGAGACAAGGGCGATTCCGTGGGGTCCCCGCACCAGCAGGAACCCCACCACCAGCCACAGGCCCCTGCCCCTGCCCCTGCCCCTGCCCCTGCCCCGACCCACCCCCCTGTCCCCGTGGCCCCCACCACCCCCACGGAACACGCGCCGGCCGAGACCACCCTTCTCGCCCAAGCCCAAACCCAAGCCGCAGTCGACCCCGAAGCCAGCCCCGAAACCGGCCTCGAAACCCAAGCCCCCGCCCCCGTCCTCTCCCCGCCGCCCTCCCCCCGCACCTCCCTCGTCGTCTACGCACCGGCCGCGACGCGCCGTCCCACCGTCGTCCAGGCCATCCTCGAAGCCGCCGGCCCCGCGCTCGTCGTCACCTCCGACCCCACCGTCTGGGCCGAGACGAAGGACGCCCGCGCCAAGCTCGGCCCGGTTCTCGTCTACGACCCGGGCCACCTCTGCGACACCCCGGCCCGTCTGCACTGGTCCCCCACCGCGGGCTGCGAACAGCCCGACACCGCCGCCGCCCGCTCCACCGCGCTCCTGGCCCCGGTCCGACCGCAGGCCCGTATCGACGCGGCGACCGCCGACACCGCGGAAACGCTCCTGCAGTGCTGGCTGCACGCCGCCGCCATCGACGGCCGACCCTTCCGCCAGGTCCACCGCTGGGCACTGGGCGGCAGCGCCCACGAACCGGTGCGCCTGCTCCGTACCCACCCCAAGGCTGCCTCCGGACTCGCCGGCCTGCTGGAGTCGGCGCTGACCGCCCACCCCGAACGCCGTGAAATGGCACAGGCATTGACGGTTCGGGCGTTCGGCGCACTCTCGTCGGTCCACATCCGGGAGGCATGCACGCCGAACCGGGCCGATTCGCTCGCGCTGGAATCTTTCACGGCCGAGGGGGGCACCCTCTATGTGGTGGGTGAACCGATCGAGGACCCCCGCTCAGGGCCAGGAGCAATGCCCCTGCTCACGGCACTCGCCTCACACGTGGTCGAGCACGGCCGCCGCATGGCCGCACGGTCATCCGACGGCCGGCTCGACCCACCAATGACGCTGGTGCTCGACGACGTCGCCGCGGTGGCCCCCCTCCCCCGGCTCCCGGAGCTGCTGGCGACCGGCCAGGCCATGGGGCTGCCGGCCCTGGCCCTCCTCCGTTCCCAGGAACAGGCCCGCGCCCGCTGGACCCAAGAGCTCACCGCCTCAGGCTGAGGGAGAACGAGGGCCGGCCAGGGAAGCGCCAACGGTCACGGACCGAACCGCCTACACCACCCGCTCCACCGCGTACTCGAGCTCCCGCGCGGACGGATCGCCAGGCACAGGCACCGATCGCCCGGTCGCCGCGAATCCGATCCGGCGGTAGAACGCCGCCGCCCGCGCGTTGTCCTCGTGCACATACAGCCGCACCCGCTCGATCCGCGGCTCCGTCCGCGACCAGGCCCAGTCCGTCCCGGCCCGGAGAAGTTCCTCGGCCAGGCCCGTGCCTCGCGCCCCGGGCCGTACAAACACACCGACCAGATGCGCCTGGTGGACATCGACCGCCTCGCCGAACCGCACCTCCGCGTCCGGCCGCTCGATCAGTACGGTGACACCACCGTCCCACCGCCCGTCCGGCGCGACGGCGACGAACTGCCGCACGTCACCGCTCCCGGCCGCGGACGCCCCGAGCGCCCGGTCCTGCCAGAACTCGTCGGAATGGGCCGCGCCCTGCTCATACGTCTCCAGAAACGCCATGGACGCGGCCGGATCCCGCAGAGCGGCCAGCCGCAACTCCTTGACCAGGGGCCATTCGTCGGCGCGCACGGATCGAATCACATGTTCCATCCGCCGATCCTGCCCCCGCCGCCCGACCTGCGCAAACACCATTTCCCGCACCGCGTGACGCCGTAGCCGGCCGTAAACGCAGAAAAGCCCCGTGCCACAAGGGCACGGGGCTTTCCCGTAAAAGGAGTTCGGCGGCGTCCTACTCTCCCACAGGGTCCC